>CBFDDM010000064.1:0-19332 GCA_965603565.1 uncultured Anaerolineales bacterium
TCAGCCTATGAAGGCGATCAAAGGGTGAATAGCTTCACCGTATCGACCGGCACGTCCTTACATCCTACGGTGTTGGGCCAATACCGGGTATATGTGAAGCTGACTGCTACGGATATGTCGGGTCCGGGCTACTATCTTCCTGACGTACCTTACACGATGTACTTCTACCGCGGCTATGCGCTGCACGGCACATACTGGCACAGCAATTTTGGCACGCCGATGAGTCATGGCTGCGTCAATCTCCAAACGTCCGACTCGCAATGGCTGTTTAATTTCGCCTCTGTCGGCACGCTGGTTTACGTCCATCCCTGAACGATCTCACGCGGCGCCCATATTCCCTAATTCTGGTAAGATTCTCTCGAATAATCCGTGCATGATCCCGGGTTATGCGTCCCTAGACACGTTACCTGGTTGGTGCAGCTAGGTGTTGAAAATGAATTCCAGAGCGCTCTTTGGTGGCCTGGTTGTCGACGAGTACGACCGGCCCGTAGAAGTCAAGCAAATTGGCGAGGGATACTTTTACGTTATCGATGACGATGGCTTTCTTCGGCATGTCGAAAGCGAATCCGTCGACCGCCAGGTCTTGGATGAACTGTTCAGCATGATCGCTGGTCAGGAAGACTTGATCAGTGAGGGGGCAATGAAGATGCTCGGCCAGGAAGATATCTTCACGAAGGCGGCAATAGAGGCCTCCTTGAAAGACGTCGACAGTCAGGTCGAAGGGCTCCTGGAGACCGGGCTGCCGGAGGATATGCGCGCCTGGCTCGGCATGATGGGCTTCCGCGTGGTGCTTGATATTCATGGTGAGGTTGTGGAGGTTGCACAGCCGACAGCGCCGGAGGACTACGGAGAATGAACACCAGGTCGACCGAGGCGCTCTCTGTTTTCGGGGGTGAGCCGACCCGCGGGTATGTCAGGACGGCAGTAAAGGGAAGGAAGGCGAGATGAGTCTCGGTCCCAACGTCATAGACGTGAACGAAGCGACTTTCGAACAGGATGTCCTGCTTCAATCGCACGAAGTCCCCGTTGTGGTTGATTTCTGGGCGCCGTGGTGTGGTCCATGCAAAACTCTGGGGCCGATTTTAGAGCGGTTTGCGCTGGAAGCCGGCGGCTCATTCGTACTTGCAAAACTAAATGTGGATGACAACCCTGGCATTAGCGTTCGGTACGGGGTTCAGGGTATTCCGGCTGTGAAGGCATTCATCAATGGCCAGGTCGCACATGAGTTTGTCGGGGCTCAGCCGGAATCGATGGTCCGCCGCTTTCTTGACCAGATCGTGCCCGATGAAATTGAACAGGCGCTCAAGGAAGCGCGCAGTTATCTCATGACGCATCGATGGGAGCAAGCTGAAGAAGCCTTCCGAGACATTCTGGCGGAGCAGGATGCCAATGCTTCGGCCGCCCTGGGATTGCTGGAGAGCTTGATCATGCAGGGGCGCGGCGAGGAGGCGAAACAGTTGATCGCCGAATTTCCGGCGGGTACGGAATATGCTCGAGCAGAAAGTTACCGGCCTTTAGCGGATCTCCTGGCTGAAGTTGAGCAAAACGGCCCGGGTTACGACGAAGAGGATCCCCTTTCCGCTGAACTTTATCAGGCTGGGCGCTTGATCGGGCGGGGTAATATTCCTGCAGCCATGGATGGATTGATCGACATTCTCCGCCAGGACAAGCACTACCGTGATGGCTTGCCCCGGAAGGTGCTGCTTGGACTTTTTGGGATCCTGGGCGATGACGACACCCTCACGCAGCAGTACCGTGAAGAACTCGCTTCGGTCCTTTTCTGAGCGTGATCATCACAATTACTTTATAACGAAAACGTCCCGGCCCGAGAGCCGGGACGTTCTTTTGTTATCCAATAAACATTAATTTGAGGTGGGGGCTTCGAGGGCGAGTGTGCCCCAGGTTGTCGGGTCAGCAACCCTGCGTGTGCTCACGCTAGAGACCATCGATTGCCAATCGGAAACACCGGGCTGATCGTTGTCGGATAGTGACAGTGCAAAACCGAAGCGCTCGTTCGCAGCAGGTGTGTGACCAAACACCGTCCAGGGGATGCGCGCTTCCAATGAATAGCCGTTTGAGCTCTTCTCGGCTGCGACATCCACGCTCACCAAACTGCCTTCAACGCTGCGGGGGAACCAGCGGTACGCCTCCGGAGCGAGACCGTCGAAGTTGCCTGGCGAGAGCCCGACCTGATAGTCATCGCTGCTAACGAGGGTCGTGCTGTAGTCGCCCTCGAGGTCCAGATCGATCTGAATCTCAACGTCATCGCCTCTGTACATATAGCGGCCGGTTGAAACCTGGACGAACGTATCGTCGAAGCGACGTACGCCAAGGTAGAGATAGTTGGCGTCCCAGCCGATCAGATAATCCGCAGAAAGATCGCTCGCGCCGGTCCATCCCGCGCTGGCGTAGGAAAGGACATTCTCGGCGCGGTAGGTCGTTGTCGTCCATTCGCCTAGCGAGCCATCGATCGTCGGTGCTGTGGAGAGGTAAGCTGCAGTGATGATTTCACCATTAGGCCTGCGGTCTGTTGAAGTCGGGACGGACGTCAGGGTAGGTCCCTGTGTGGCCGTTTCACCGGGCGTGGTTCCTGCCTGGGTCCCGTCGGGAGTGGCGGTGATGATTGTAAGCAGTGGGGTTGGAGAGCCGGTCGACTCGAGTGGCGGAAGCGTTGGTGGCGGTTCCGTTTCGGTCGGAGTCGCGGCGAAAATCGCCGTATGAGTGAGGTTGGGCGTTGGGAATGTGAACGGCGTCGGCGAAGCAGCGCCTGGAAGCGTACAGCCGCTCAAGAAGAGCAGCGAAGCCACCAATAGGATTTGGATGATCCGTGCGCGCATAGCGACCTCCGTAGACACTTTAAAGACATCAGACCGGCATATCCTATCAGGATAGCCTGCAAGAAGTATACATTCTTTCGATCTGCCCAGCATCTATCTTCAAAGTCTTTGACCCTGACCTCAATCCCTCTCCCCCGGAGAGGCGCTTCCAGTTCGGACGCACGATCTCGTTTTTTCGCCGGCTGAGAAAACATTCAGAAAGCGTAGGCATGGCAACCGCGTGCAATGAGATCCAGGCCATTTTTTGTCGAGGGTATTCGAACACGCAAATAGAAAATGCAGCCACGGGCTTTAGTCTCCGTTTAGAGGATGGAGACATGGGGCCGCTCCCACATATTTCGCAGATGAAATTCTTGAATTTCCCCTACGGCCAATTCGGATGATCGTTGCTTAAATCCACAAGGGGGACCCGCTGGGTCGCCCCTGCCGTTGATGACAATTATCCATGAAGCGAAATTAGTGCATTGCAACACGCGCACACGAATAGATCCAAGTCACGAATCGGATGGGAACAATCCGGGCGCCCGACTAATCGGGTGACGAGGTGCCCCCTTTTCCACTCCCGATCACCAATTTTCTTATCCCAATTCCACCCTGTTGAAGCCGATCACGGCGGCGAGCGTGCCGACAACAATCCAGAAAGTGGTGAAGACCACCGGTAGGTAAAGCATACCGGGGAGTGGTACCTCGCCACCGGCAACGAGCCCGGAGGCAATCGCAGCCAAAGGCCAGGGGGTCCACATAACAAATGGGGCGATTAGATTCGCCAGCAGTACCCCACCGAGCGCTGAGCCAAGCGTGATTGCAAGCAGGGAATTCCGGTTATCGATGAACACACCGCCGGTGATGGTAAGGACGAGGTAGAAGATGGTGTGAAGTCCCATCAATACGACGGCTGTCAAGAATGTATCAGGAACGGGTACGCCCTTGACAAGGAATAAGCCGTACGCGACCGCGCTGGGCAGGGCAACCAGAAGCAGCAGAACTGGAATAGTATGCGCGGCGAGCTTCGCCAGGATGAACGCGCTGCGAGTGACCGGCTTGGAGAGAACCCACTCCGCTGTCCCCGATTGCCTCTCGCCGAGGACGCTATCTAGCGTGAAAATGATCACGTCAATGGAGAGGACCATGAAGCCCAGGCCGAAAAACATCTGCGCACCACCGGCAAGGAGGTCGATCTCTTCACCAGCCGCCTCAAGAATAGGCGGCATAACGAAGAAGAAGAATGCCAACAGACTGTTCATTCCGATCGCGCCAATCAAAGCCTGTACCAACCATCTGCGGGTCCCCCACCATAACCGACTTTCACGGGAAAAGATGTTCTTGAAACCTGCAAATCTTCGTGCGCTTGTCATGTTGTTTGCGACGATGCTCATTTTAAGAGCCCTCCCTAACCAGATTCATGAAAACCTCCTCCAGTTCGTACTTCTCGCGTCCGAACTCAATGATCTCTGCCTGGTCATCCTCGAGGATGAGCCTGAGTAAGTTTTGCCGGGCCTGCAACTCGTCAATGATCACGATTTTCCAGCGGGTATGCCCATTCTCCATGCCAACAAGGACCTGAGACACCCAGGGCAGCTCCCGGACGCGCGCGAGAGTTTCAGGCTTATGATTTGTCAATTCGATCTCGTAGATAATCTCACCCTCACCGAGCAGCAATTCTTCGATCGGCCCTTGAGAAATGAGCTTCCCGTCGTTCAGAATGACGACCCGGTCGCTGATGCGCTGGACGTCATCGAGGATATGTGTGGAGTAGAAAATTGTCGACACCTCACGCAGCCGTGTCATGATGTTAAGCACATCTGCGCGCCCCATTGGATCGAGTGACGCCGCAGGTTCGTCCAGGATCAGAATCTCAGGTTGATTGATCTGTGCCTGGGCGATCCCTAAACGCTGCATCTCACCACCTGAGAAACCCTGGATCGAGCGGTCGGCCTTGGTTTCCAGGTTGACGATCTTCAACGAATCCTCAACTCGTTCTTCGATCCTGCCGGGGTTTGTGTAAAAGAACCTTGCCACAAAGCGCAGTGTCTCGCGTGCAGTTAAATTTGGATAGAAGCGCGGCTGTTGGGCGAGATAGCCGGTTCGCTGTCGGATCTCGAGGCTCTCTGAACGTATATCCCTGCCAAAGATTTCCGCGCTACCAGTATCAGGATAAATGAGCCCTAAGAGGAGCTTGATCGTCGTGCTCTTCCCGGCGCCATTCGGACCCAGAAATCCAACGATCGAATACTCCGGGATCTCCATCGTGAGATGGTCGAGGGCGATTACCTCACCGTACGTTTTGGTTAGATCTTGTGTGCGTATAACTACATTCTTCATCAGATCTCCAGAGTCCATCGGGGACATTTCTGAATAGATGATATCTTGGACAGTATTGATTACACACCAACAAATGGGCAGTTATCAACCTAACCATCTGGGGGGCATCAGCGCAGAAAAACAAAGATCCCCCGAATCATCTCAGGGGATCCCAGGTAGGGCGGGTGGGATTCGAACCCACACGGTGTCGCCACCGGCGGATTTTAAGTCCGCAGCGTCTGCCAATTCCGCCACCGCCCCACGCCACTATTGTAGCCTGCAAGCAGGGTCCGTCAAGGACTTCGACTGCTGTAATCGCAAACCCAGACGACTAGTGCGGCTGTGCTATAATCCCGCGTCGGAAGGATGGGCCTATGTTAAAAGGTTTAACTCGGCTCTTCTCAGGTGATCCGGTAAAGAAAATACTGGAAGAATACCGGGAAGAAGTCGGTCAAATTAACGCTCTTGAAGCGGAAATGAAGTCACTCTCGAACGAGCAGCTTCAAGCAAAAACACCAGAATTTAAGGAGCGCCTAGCGGCTGGGGAAACCCTCGATGAGATGCTCAATGAAGCCTTCGCGGTTGTCCGTGAGGTCGCTGTACGCACGATCGGCCTGCGTCATTTTGACGTCCAGTTGATCGGCGGCATTATGCTGCATCAGGGCAAAATCATCGAGATGAAGACCGGTGAAGGCAAGACGCTTGTCGCCACGATGCCGATCTATCTTAACGCCCTCGAAGGCAAGGGCGTTCATCTCGTCACGGTTAACGACTACCTGGCCAGGCGCGACGCCCGCTGGATGGGTCCTATCTTTCACTTTCTCGGCATGAGCGTCGGCGTTCTACAGGAAGCCTCTCGAACCGAGCATGGACGCAAGGCGTTCCTGTATGACCCTGGGTTCGACTCGGTTCAGGAAGACATCCACAACCTGGAGATGGTCGACAGGTCTTTCGCGTACGCAGCAGATATCACCTACGGAACGAATAACGAGTTCGGTTTTGATTACTTGCGCGATAACATGGCACGCACGCTGGACCGCCGTGTTCAGCGCGAACATCACTACGCGATTCTTGATGAGGTCGACAACATCCTCATCGATGAGGCGCGCACACCGCTGATTATTTCGGGGCCTTCTCATGAAGACCCGGATACCTACATGCAGATGGCCAAAGTTGTGAAGCAGCTCAATCCGGAGGATTTCGAGGCAAGCGAGAAGGATCGCACCGTCGCGCTGACGGAGATCGGTGAAGATCACGTAGAGCAGCTGCTGAACACGCCGTTGCGTGATCCTGATCGACCTGAAGACATCACTCCAGAGCAAGCCCGTCTTTTGGGGCACCTGGAACAAGCATTACGTGCCGAGTATCTTTTTAAGCGAAACAAAGACTACGTGGTCCAATCGGGCAAGGTCATCATCGTTGACCAATTTACAGGTCGTATGATGGCTGGAAGGCGATGGTCTGATGGCCTGCATCAGGCGGTCGAGGCGAAAGAAGGCGTCAAGGTCCGTCAGGAAAATGTGACCTACGCCACGATTACGCTTCAGAACTACTTCCGCATGTACAACAAGCTCTCCGGCATGACCGGCACGGCTGTGACCGAAGCCGAGGAGTTCGACAAGATCTACAGCGTCGATGTTCGTCCGCTTCCTACCAATCTTGAGTATCTGGCTATGGAACCTGAAACCGACCTCATGGAGGTCGAATACCAGGAAAACGGAAATAACTTCGACTATTACGCTCGTGATGACGATCCGGAGAAACCGGTCTTCTGGCGGCGCAAGGATTACCCCGATGAGGTTTATCGAACGTTTGAGGCCAAGCTGCGTGCGGTCACGCTAGAAATTCTGCGTCGTCACCTGGTTGGGCAGCCGATGCTTGTTGGAACGACCTCTGTCGATCTTTCCGAGCTGCTTTCCAGCCGGTTGCGAGCGGATGCACTGCAAACGCTGGCGAATATCCTTGTCATCCGAGATGCCTATATGGAGGCGAACAATATTCCCGACGATGGCATGCGTGTTGAAGCGCTTCAACCGCTTTACCAGCCGCTCGATGTGCAGAAACCCGCTCTCCAGCGTCGTTATGCTCGCGACCTCGATGTCGCACTAAATCCTACGCGGGACGAGAACAAACTGCGCCTGCTGCGGATATTGGATCTGGATGAGAGCTACGCCGAGATACTCGAATCCGTCTTGAAGAGCGGAATCTCGCACAACGTGCTCAACGCCAAGAAGCACGACGAGGAATCGCAGATTATCGCCGGCGCGGGTTCATTGGGCGCGGTTACGATCGCGACAAACATGGCCGGCCGCGGTGTCGATATCAAGCTGGGCGGCGAGATTGCTGAGGAAATCATCGCCGCTGTCAACCGCGTGCTGCGCAGGACAGGTATCGAGGATCCTGAAACCCTCAATATGGAAGAGCGTCTGGCTGCCATAGACGCTGCCGACGAAGAAGCGATTGGCATCTACACTGCCGAAGTCCGTCAGTTGAAGCAGTTCATGGAAGACGCTAAGGAAGTGCGGGAAGTTGGCGGGCTGCATGTGCTGGGGTCCGAGCGACACGAAGCGCGCCGCATCGATAACCAGCTGCGTGGTCGCGCAGCGCGCCAGGGCGATCCCGGATCGTCGCAGTTCTTCCTCTCGCTCGAGGATGAGTTGATGCGCCTTTTCGGCGGGTCGCAGGTATCCGGGTTGATGGAACGGCTGAATATCGACGAGATGGTCCCGATCGCGCATGGGATCGTCAACCGCACGATCGAGTCCTCCCAGCAGAGAGTGGAGGGAGCGAACTTCGACACCCGTAAGCACCTGTTGGAATATGACGATGTCCTCAATCAACAGCGTGAAGTCTTCTATGGTCAGCGCAACCGCGTCTTCGGCAAGGAAGACATGACAGAAGACCTCGACGCGATGGTCCAGACGGAGATCGAAGAGCACATCGACCTTGCACTTAACGACCCGGAAGGGCCTTGGAAGCTGTTGGCATGGTTGGAAGAAACTCAGCCGACGATCGGCCTGGACTGGGATGAGCCGTACCCCTCCTTTATGTTGAGCCTCATTCTCGATGATCTTGAGGACATCGACGATCCCGATGCGCTTAAGGCTAAATTGCTTGAAATTACGAAGGAATCGCTCAAGCTCAATAAAGAGCACTTGATCGAGACGGTTGAAGAGCAGTTCGCCCGCTCCTTAGAACGTTTGGACGATCAGGTGAACCAGCGCGTCGACACAGCTCACATGGCTGTCGAGGCGACGATTATGGAAGCGGAGGATATGGAGCGCGAGGTCGACCCTCGCCAGCTTATTCAACTCGTGGAACAGGCCGCCGGACTGCGCATTCAGATGGATGCAGAAGGTGAGCAGCGAGTCAAAGAAGACCCCTACGCATTCATGGAGAATATGCCCGATCTGATCGAAGCCAGCATGGGGCTGCGCATCTGGATCGGGATGATCCAGGCCGTCGAACGGCGGTTGGGTGAGTCGCTGGGTCTGGAAGCGAAGCTTGTTCGAACCGTCGATTGGGATCAAGCCGAAATTGAGCTTTATGAGGCGATCGAGCGAGTGTGGGAGAAGCGCTCGGAAGGGATTATCAAGGATATTCGCACCGAGCTCAACAACGCGCTGCGGCGTGAATCCGAGGTTGATTTTGCAGCCAAGGTGCGCTTGTTGGTACAGATGAGCTATGGGCAGCGCAGTTATTTCGATAAGAAGACTCATCAGCGTCAGGCTGTGATGGTAGCCCGGCTCTCGTACCCATTCTATGCAGCAGAGTTTCTTGAGGATCGAGAACGTGAGGAAATTGCTGAAGACATCTTCGAGCACCTAAAAGGCTCGCAGGAAGTGCTGGAAGAGGCTCTCGGACAGGCAGAATTTGCGAATCTCTCCGGGACGAGGTTGGAGCAGGTGGAGGAGCCGCTCCAGCGCACACTGCTGGAGGCACTGGGTGCACCGCAATTTGATGCGCTGCAAAACCAGGGCACCCTGGCGACGTTCCCGGATGAGGCCAAGGAAACTATCATGCAGGCGCTTGGTAATCGTGCCCTGACAAGGGCCTATAGGGAACTGTTCCTGTCCGTGGCGGACCGATTGTGGGTTGATTATCTCACGCAGATGGAGGCGCTGCGCACCTCGATTGGCCTGGAGGCATATGGTCAGCGAGATCCACTGGTCCAGTACAAGAGCCGGGCGTTCGATCTGTTTGGTAATTTGCTGGTCGCGATCCGCGCGGGCATGGTGTCACGCATGTTCCGGCTCCGCGTCGCCGGAGGTCGCAAGACAGCTTCTACCCCTGCGACACCAGCTCAGGCACAGCCCGCAGGTGCAGGCAGTGCTGGTAAATCGCGCAAGCGCAGGCGAAGACGCCGCTGATAGAGAGACGAATTGTGCTGGATATAAAGCGTCGATAGTTCGGTAAGATCCATTCAAATGCACCTGGACCCCTGGCGAGATTCATTTTGAGAGGCGTCTATTGACCCAACAGATCAAGACAATTGAATCGATCCCGAAAGTGGATATTCACCGTCATCTCGAGGGTTCGCTGCGTTTATCCAGCCTCGCTGAAATCGCAAGCCTGGAAAAGCTTCCGCTGCCTGGGGATGTTGAGGAACTGCGTTCATACGTTCAAATCGCTGGAAACCAGAGTGTAGAAAGCGCTGAGTTCCTGGCCAAATTCAAGAACATACGGACATTCTTCCGCTCGCGCGAGAACATCCAGCGTTTTGTCAGTGAAATCATCCAGGACGCTTCATATGATCATATCCGTGTTCTGGAACTGCGCTTTACGCCGGCGGCGCTGGCAAACGCGGGTGAATTCACGCTCGAGCAGGTGGTGGACTGGGTGCTCTCCGCAGTAATTTCAGCCAGCCAGGATTTCGGGGTTGAGGTCGTATGTGTGCTGAGCGTCAACCGCCATGAACCAATAGCTATTGCTGAAAGCGTCATAGACATCGCCATCGATCGGGACGGGGAAGGTGTTGCCGGTGTGGACCTGGCTGGTGATGAAGCTGGTTTCGCGGCCGAGCCGTTCAAGCCCGCACTCCTGCGTGCAAAAGAGGCAGGTCTGGGAATTACAATTCACGCCGGGGAATGGGCAGGAGCGGAGAACGTGCGCGAAGCGATCGAATCCCTGGAGGCGGATCGGATCGGTCATGGAATTCGAATCCTGGATAACAAAGATGTCACCATGCTTGCTGTAAGACGGGGGGTCGTTCTTGAGGTGAGCCTCACAAGCAACTGGAAGACCGGTGCAATCCCCGATCTTGGATCGCATCCCGTCAGGGAGATGATCCAGGCCGGCCTCCACATCGCGCTGACAACAGATGACCCTTCGATATTCGACACGTCGCTGAGTGAAGAATTCGCGATCGCGCGAAAGCATTTCGACTTTTCGATGGATTCGGTCATGGCCTTCAACCTGACCGCTCTCCAAGCATCGTTTCTAACAAAGCGCGAAAAGAAAAAGCTGGAGAAGGAGTTTGTAACGGCATACTGGGGCGTGGAGGAGACCATTGCACCGCATCGGTGATCTTGAGTTTGCCATCGTTTCGGATGGACGCGTATGGGTCGATGCTGGCGGGCCGTTCGGATTGGTGCCTCGACTGCTCTACGAATCCGTCCTGCCACCAAAAGCCGACAACACCATTCCGATGGACCTGAATTGCCTGCTGCTGCGGTCGGAAGGGAAGACGATCCTGATTGATACGGGGCTGGGGAACAAACTCAGCCCGGATGCAGAGTCCCGGTGGGGTCTGGAACGACCTGGTGGCGGTTTGCTGGATCAGCTCGGCGAGCATGGTGTCGGTCCGGGAGATGTCGATCTGGTGTTAAACACTCACCTGCACACCGACCACTGTGGAGGAAATACACACATTGTCGGCGATGAGCCAGCCCCCACATTCCCAAATGCCGAATATTGGGTTCAACGAGTGGAGTGGTCCGAAGCGAGCCATCCTGATGCGCGTACGCGAGGGACATATTTTCGGGCCAATTTCCAGCCATTAAACAAGCGTGGACAGCTGCGCTTGCTTCATGGCGATATACAGGTCACAGAACATATCCGCTGCGTCGTTACGCCTGGCCACACCCGCGCGCACCAATCGATCATGCTGCAGTCCGGTTCCTGGAAAGGGCTCTATGTGGCTGATATGGCGTCCTATGCGGTTAATATGGAGCGCACAGCCTGGCTGACGGCGTATGACGTTCTCCCGCTGGAGAACGTTGCCACGAAATCCCATTGGCAGCGCTGGTCGATCGAGAACGATGCCTGGCTGTTTTTTGAGCATGACCCCGAAATCAAAATCGCCCAGCTTCGTGAAGAAGATGGGCGATTGAAGGCGATCCCGCCGGATATTGAAGTCATCGCTATTGAGTAGATTCCCAGCTTGCTACTGCTTGCCGGATTAGTTCCTGGACCTCTGGATCAGGCACTTCGGCGATCTCGTAGCTGTTGACCCCGATCAGCACCCTCGCCATACCACCAGGACCTTCGATCAAACGGACAGCAAGTTCTGAACGACCGCTCGTCTCAATCATTTCCTGAAGGATAGAATTGATCTGCTCGATCATCGTCGACGGTTTCCGTTCGACAACCTTTGCTTCTGCCTCGGCAGCGATCTCCTGTTCCTCAGGGGTCTTGCGCTCTGAAAGACGGATCCACTCCGCCAGGTCTGAAGCGGCATATTCAACCCTTATCCAGTCCGGGGAAGCGCGCAGATCGTCAGGGGAAGTATATTCGCGATCGCCAACCCGGATGATCAATTTGCCGCTGACATCATCGCGCAGCAATGTGGCTACCTGAATGCGCTCAACCGCGTCGGGGAGGTCAGGAGGCTGTGCCATTTCTGTCGGCTCTGTGCTTTCAGCCGGCAATTCCGGTTCCGCAACCTCTTCGGATTCCTCCTGCACAGGGGGAGCATCCATCAACGCTGGCTCCACAGAAGGTGAGACGTCCAATTCTTCTGGTTCCAGATCCTGTGCCGAGCCGTCCTCATCCCCGGCGTCCACCTCCGGATCGGAGGGGACGGCCTCTGCGGGTTCCTGCGCTTCGAGAATCTCGGGTAGATCGTCCTCCTCATCGCTGGAGGTGATCACCATGTAGGCAACCACGGCTAGGCCTATCCCCAAGACGATGAGCACGATGCCAATGATCAATGCGCTGTTCATGCTATGTTCTCCTGCTGACAACCAGGGCAAAAATAAGTTCCGCGCTGCCCGACAACTGTGCGTTCGATAGAGGCCCCACAGAAATCACAGGGCTGGCCATCTTGTTTATACACCCGAAAGTGATTCTGGTAATCTCCGCCTCCGTAAACCCAATCGATACTGGCTCCATTATGCCGGATTCCCTCACGGAGTGAAGTGCGAATTGATTCCCATAACCGTTCGATCTCGGGTTTTTTGAGCGTATCGCTGCGCCGTAAAGGGTGGAGGCGAGCGCGGTGCAGCGACTCATCAACGTAGATGTTGCCCATTCCCGCCAGGAATGACTGATCGAGAAGCAGGGGCTTTAGCTGGCGCCGGCGCGCGTGCAAATGGTCCTGGAGCACTTCGGCGGTGAAATTGTCCTCCAGCGGCTCTGGACCCAAATTTTCGAGGACTTCCTGCGGATCGCGCGTCCAATAGATGCGGCCGAATTTCCGGGCATCACTGAAGCGCAGTTGCCAGCCGTTATCAAGATGGAATGCGGAGTGGACGTAGGGGTCTTTTTCTGCATCCGGAGGGCGCAGGTATAAATCTCCGCTCATTCTCAAATGGATGATCAATGCTCCCAGATCGAGCGGAAAAAGGAGATATTTGGCTCTGCGACCGACGGATTGGATAACTCGGTTCTTGATGCGGCGTCTGAACGTAGAGATGGAAGGCAGTTCCACATGTCTTGGCCAGGATGTTGAAAACTGCACGATACGCCTGCCCGGCAATGGGATGGCACCTTGCCCGGAGTGTAATCTGCGCGCGATCGTCTCAACCTCAGGTAATTCAGGCATCGATTGCGATTATACACAGCGGGCAAAGAGGAGAAAAGAAGCATTTAGTGGAGTGTGATCAAGTCTGCGATCTGATCCAATTTGGCGGGACCAATGCCAGATACCTGTAGAAGTTCCTCGGTCTCCTGAAACCAACCATGCTGTTCGCGGTACTCAACGATATTTGTCGCCAGGCTGGGACCGATGCCAGGTAGCTGCTCTAGCTGCACTTCGTTTGCTGTATTGATATTGATCCTGGCGGTGTTGCCTATATCGCTTTGTGGGGCCGGTTCACTCACGGACGCGTTCACAAGCGCAGGTACATAGACCTGCTGACCATCACTCAGCTGTTGGGCTAGATTCAATCGGGATAGGTCGGCATCTTGCGTGGCTCCACCCGCTGCTTCGATAGCCTGCTCGACGATCGTGCCTGCTGCAATTGTGACCACGCCGGGATTTTGCACTGCGCCGGCAACGTGTACTTTAAGCGGTGCTGCCGTCGGTGGTGGGAGCAGTTCGATGGCGTACCGGGGGCGCGGACGGATGATCAGGAGAATCAAACCGGCGGCCAGAAGGCCGGTCAACAGACCCCCTAGAAACGTAGTCGCGTGCTTGAGCATGCATTTCCCCCTTTGGAGGTTCGAGTCCATTATAGAGCAGGCTCAGCCTCGCTTCAAAGGGTATAATCTGCGCATGCCTACATATTTTTCCGGTCAAGGCGATGATGGTTTCACGAGCCTGCTTGGTTCAGGCAAGGTTCCTAAATATGATCTCCGCCCGGACACCTATGGTGAGCTGGACGAAGCTTCTGCAGCACTTGGTCTGGGCAGAGCGTTCGCGCAATCTGAACGGACGGTCGAGGTCCTCATTGCTGTGCAGCGTGATCTTTACCGCATTATGGCAGAGGTAGCTGCTCTGCCTGAGGATGCCGCCAGGCTTGACCGCATCGGTGAGGATCGTCTTGCCTGGCTGGAGGACGTAATAATTACATTGGGCGAACAAATCGAGATGCCCACAGGTTTTGTCCTGCCCGGCGATTCTCGCAGCGGTGCAGCGATCGATCTGGCACGCACCGTGGTGCGCCGGGCCGAGCGTCTCGTTGCTCGAATGCAGCATGAAGAGCTGCTGCAGAACCCGGTCATCCTGCCATACGTAAACCGTGTTTCTTCGCTATGCTTCGTCCTCGCTCTCTGGGAAAACAAACAATCCGGTGTTGACCGGCCGACGCTGGCAAAAAGCAGCGGTTGATGACCGGTACCTGGATCAACGTCGCCGCTGTGCTTCTGGGCAGTTTACTTGGGTGGGCGTTTGGCGCCCGTCTCTCCGAACGCCTCCGTCAGACTGTCACCACGGTTCTGGGTCTCTTTACCTTCCTGTTGGGTGTCTCGCTCTTCATGGAAGGTGTCCAGGATCCTAACGAGAATCTGCTGGTACCTTTGATCAGTTTGCTGGTGGGGGCATTGATCGGTGAGCGCCTGGGCATCGAGCGCTGGATGCAGGATATTGGCGCACGCCTGGAGGCGCGCTTTGCAGGTGGATCGGGCGAGGTCACGGAAGGCAACCGGTTCATCAGGGGTTTTGTCACCGCAAGCCTGCTGTTCTGTGTTGGACCAATGACGATCATCGGGTCTATTCAGGATGGTCTCACGGGAGATTATCAGCTGCTTGCGATCAAATCCGTGATGGATGGATTCGCATCATTGGCGTTGGCGTCGAGCTTCGGTCTAGGCGTGATCTTCTCAGCAGTGGTCGTTTTGCTGTATCAAGGCGGTCTGACATTGGCGGCTGCGCAGGTTCAAACATTTGTCAGCCCCCACATGCTGGCAGAAATTTCGGTCGTCGGCGGTGTGCTGCTTCTGGCCTTAGCAATTGGCCCCCTCCTGGAGTTGAAGAAAGTACGGACCGCAAACCTGCTGCCAGCGCTGGTCATTGCGCCGCTGATCGTCATCATCCTGTCGATACTGATTTGAAATGCATCCGATAAACGAGCGGGCGCCGGATACGGCGCCCGCTTTTGTTTGTCAGGTTAGTCGACTCGACTACTCGCTCTCGACCTCCGCCAACGCCTGCTCTATCTCAGCAGCGAATTGCTCGAAGGGCAGTGCCCCGACGACCAACTTACCGTTGATCAAGAAACTCGGCGTTGAATTGACACCCAGCTCTCGGCCATGCAGGATATCCTGATTAAGTCGATCCAGGTAACGTTCCTCGGCAAGGCATCTGTTGAAACTCGAGTCAAGGCCAAGTAAATCCGCCATTGCTTCAAGCCTCGGAACGGTGAAGCTGCCGGCGTTCTCACCGATGCGGTTGGCGAAGAGCATGTCGTGATATTCCCAGAAACGATCTTGCTCAGCGGCGCAGTAGCTGGCAAGGGCGGCGGTTTGCGATTCCTTACGCGCCGTGCGCGCATCGATGACAGGGAAACTGCGGTAAGTAAAATAGACCTCGCCGGTCGCGACGTAATTCTCGACGACCTGGGCAAGCGTCTCATCATGGAAGAATTCACAGGCAGAGCACTGGAAATCCGAAAACTCGACAACTTGAACAGGAGCATCTGGATCGCCCATGGAATTGCCGTCCGTCTGCTCCGGATAGTCGTAGAAGTCCGGGACGACGATGCCGCTGACCGCCGCCTGTGTCCGAATAATAATCAGGGCGGTGATGACGAGTGCGATACCAGCGATGATGATCGCACCGGTCAGGATCGTTCGTCTGCGTTCCTGCTGCCGTCTCTGGCGGATCTGTTCACGTTTGCTCATCAAACCTCCTTTGTGACCGCAATGAATCCTGCCATAAAAGGTCATTCATGTCTATACTGCTTAGCTGATTCTAATGGAGATCGTGTTCACACGGCGGCACGGCGGGCAGGTATAATCATTTATACAGCAATAAGAGAGGTGAACCCATGGAACTGCTAAGCAACTTGTTAAACCTGCCTATTCTGATCGTGGTGCTCTTTGTGATTGCCTTTTTGTCTTCGGCGATCAAGATTGTTCAGGAGTACGAACGAGGCGTTATTTTCCGCCTTGGTCGTCTTATTGGGGCGAAAGGACCTGGCCTATTCTTCATCATCCCGATCATCGACTCCCTGGTAAAGGTCGATCTGCGTGTGGTCACGCTTGACGTTCCTTCCCAGGAGGTCATCACGCGGGATAACGTAACGGTTAAAGTCAACGCAGTTGTCTTTTTCCGGGTCGTTGACCCCAACGCAGCGATCGTGCAGGTGGAAGACTTCGAGCGCGCCACATGGAATATCTCCCAGACGACCTTGCGTAACGTAGTCGGCCAGTCCGAACTCGACGATCTGCTCGCCAATCGTGAGGAGATCAATCAAAATCTCCAGCAGATCATCGATGAAACCACCGAGCCGTGGGGGGTCAAGGTGACCATCGTCGAGGTTAAAGACGTGGAGCTGCCGCAGAGCATGCAGCGCGCAATGGCGGCACAGGCAGAGGCTGAGCGTGAGAAACGCGCCAAAATCGTGCACGCCTCAGGCGAGTACGAGGCTGCACAAATGCTTCAGGACGCTGCAAATTTGATGTCGATTAACCCGGTCGCGGTGCAGCTTCGCTACCTGCAGACGCTGACTGAGATCTCGGTAGAGAAGAACAGCACGATCATCTTCCCTGTGCCGGTAAATCTCTTAGAAGGCCTCTTCCAATCGACAAAAGCCGAAGAGTGATCCGCTGACCGCGTTCTGCAGAGATCTGAAAGCAAAATCCCCCTTTTCGGGGGGATTTTTTATTACCTGATCAATCATCATCAACGTAAGCTTTGAGCGTACATGGGGTAGCGTTGACCGGTCGGCTGGAATCCAAGTGCGCTGTAAAGCTGTTGGCTGCCTAAATTGTCAGTCTGGGTGTTGACGGTAACCCGGTCAAATCCGCGTCTGGCGACGTGCTTAAGCATATCTACCACCAATGCCCGGCCGATCCCACGCCGCTGGTATGCTTTTCTCACAGCCAGGCGGGCAAGGTGCGCGCCAAGCGCCGAGGCGGTACTGATCTGGTATCCGACCAACTCCTGCTCATATTCGGCCACGGTCGAATAGGTTGATAAATTGCTTGCAGCGGCAAGCGTTTCCCGGGAGTTTCGCCAGGCAGGCGCGAACGCGTCATGGTCAATCTCTTCCACAGTGGCGAGATCGCTCTGCCGCATCCTGCGTATGTTGATCGTTCTGTCTCGTTCAAGCACGCCTGCGCTCCCGATCCACTCGTAAAAGATGACTTCATTCGATCGAACGAATCCCGAGCGATTCAAAAGCGGCTCGTACCAGGCTTGCAGCGAAAGCGAATAGATGATCTCTATCCCCATTGCCTGAGAATTCTTGTGTATAGCACTCCAGAGGGCATCCCACAGAGAAGCGACGTTTTTCTCTTGGGCTGCTGCAAAAACGCGAATCCATGCGAGCGTTATCGGCTCCGGTGGGGCGGCGAGGCAGGCGACAGGCAAATCGTTCTGCAGTGCGAGCATAAAAAGCTGGGTTTCAAGCAGGTCAAGCGCAGGCACCCAATCGAGATGGATGTGCTTAAGCTGTGCGTTGGTAAGCAAAGCAGAGACCAGGTCGCGGTCAGAAGGTTCAGCGGATCGGATACTTAGGCTTGACATGGATATTATGCGGAGATCGCTTTAACGCTCAGCGACCAAGGAAACGCATCGGAAACTTGAACAGCCAGGAAAGCAGACGGTCCCGGAGCGAGGGTTTGGATTTGGAATCAAGCACCGATTGCATTGCGTTCAGAGCTTCCATCGGGCGTCCTTGTTGAAGCTGAATTTTGGAGAGTGCTTGCATGGTGTACTGCAACCCCTCACCGTGACCCAGTTCACGGAAAATATCGGTAGCGGCACGATAATCCGATTCGGCTTCTGCCGCCTGGCCGAGTGCGGCTCTTGCCATAGCCCGGTTTCCGAGGGACTGTGCTTTGAGCAGCAATTCACCCTCGTTGTGGAAAGTAATCGGGGTATCCCGAACGGCGGCGAGTGCCTCACTGGTGCGGTCCAGCTCCAGCAGGCACACACACAAGTTATTGCTCATTTCGGCAGCGCGTAATAAGTTGTCGCTGGCTAGAAACAAATCGTGCGCATTCGAAAATCCCAGTGAAGCACGATCGAAATCACCGGCGTTGTAGTCAGCGAGCGCTTGTTCGGCAAGTACTTCCGGATCAGGCATTGGTTCGCTCAATCGAGAGCATCCTGAAGGGTTTCGTTAATCGATCGAAGGTCGCCGACATTCAGCCTGCTCATCTCCCTTGCCAGGCGCAAATAGGTCAAGTGGTCCGGGTCTGAGAAGAATTGTCGTAAATCATCTGGAAGTTCTTTGAACTGGTCGAAGGCTTCCTGGTTGCGGTGCCACGTACCGATGGGACCATCCCTGTCGATATACCCGTCCAATGAATCCTCCAGCTCGATCAGCAGGCTTTCCAGATCAGGAAGCGGGATCGAGCGCTGGCCGCGCTCGTACGCGCTGATCCGGCTGGGAGGCATGTCGGTGCGATCTGCGACCTCTCGGATAGAGTAGCCTAGTTCATTGCGGCGCTTGCGCAGCATGGCGCCGATCATCCGGTCGCGCAGTTCGATCATGATGCTTGGTTCGAACTTCGGCTCGTCCGCCAGCGATTCAGTGGATGGATCAAGGAAGTGTTGGAGGGGGACGTCGAGATGGTAGGCTAGCAGTTCAAGTTCAGGGAGCGAAAACGTTTTGCGCCCGTGTTCAAATGAGGAGATCGTGCTGTATGAACTGCCGATCATCTCACCCAGCTCCTTCATGCTTTTACCGGAGTCGAGGCGCGCATCCCGGAGCAATGCACCTAAAATCTTGCCGCGTAACGTACGAGATTGTTCATCCATCATTTTCGGTTTACTCCCAATTGACGGACCTTGGCGATTATAGCATTAGCAATGATTCGTTCTTATTCCTGTTAGATCCCATTCTTTTCGAGACACCGAAATATCTGTCTACGCTCCCGCCCTTTGCCGCAAATTTTCAGTTGGAGCATCACCCTCCGTATCACGCATCAAGAAATCGGCAATCTCACCGAGGACGATATTCCCGCGCGAATCGGGGAATCGCAGCGCGATGGGAGCATGCAGCGTGTTTGCCAGTGTGACCTCATCACCCATGTAGGGAACAGCACCCAGAACTGAATGCCCTAATGCCTCTTCGGTACTCCTCAGCGTGAGGCTTTCGGAAGGCAACGGTCGATTAGTAACAAAGCGGATCTCATTGCGGTC
>CBFDDM010000065.1:0-18731 GCA_965603565.1 uncultured Anaerolineales bacterium
CGGACACACCAACGAACGCGGTCTTGTCCGGGTTGCTGGTCGACAACCGCATGGCGGTGATCATGACCGGAGGTGAGTTCAGGTTCTTCCTCAACGGGGTTGAAGTCTTCAGCGATGAAGAGGAGTCGCTGTCAGCTGGTCGGTCCGGGCTGATCGTGCGAGCACGCGCCGGCGGTCAGACCACGGTGTCATATGACAACTTCATCGTGCGCTCACTGAAACCTACCGCGACCGTGACGCCTACAGCCACGGCGCCACAACCTTAATTCACATGGCAAAAAAGCGTAAGTTCAGGAACAGGCTCAACAATCTCACGACGAAGGAATGGATCAAATTCCAGAAATCATGGTTCGTCCACAACCCACCCCCACGCCGGAAGGAAGTCATACGCCACCCGGCCAAATTCCCGGAGACTCTGGCCGAGGAGTTCATCCGTTTCTTCACCAAAGAAGGGCAATGGGTGCTCGATCCCATGGCCGGCACAGGATCGACCATGATCGCCGCATTGCGCGCCGATCGACACAGCGTCGGGGTTGAACTTAATCCCACTTACGCGGACATCGCTCGACAAGTGATCGGGGAAGAGCGGGCTGAGCTGAAAAAGGATGCGGATACGATCAAGGCCAGGGTCATCACCGGCGATGCCTCCGAACTTGTGGAATTCGAGCTGCCGACCATCGATTACATATTCACATCACCGCCCTATTGGAACATGCTGCACGCACGCGGCGCGGAAACACAGGCTGAACGGCGCGGTTCAGACGAACTCGACGTGACCTATTCTGGGGACCCCGCCGATCTCGGTAACATCGATGATTACGGTCAATTCCTTGACCGCTTGTCCGCGATTTATGTCGGCATGCAAGCGTTCTTACGCCCCTCTGCCTACCTGACGATCATCGTCAAAAACCTTAAGAAAGGCGGGAAGATCTACCCACTAGCATGGGATCTTGCCGGGAACCTTTCGGAGACATATACCTTAAAAGACGAGCGCATCTGGGTCCAGGACAACATTCCCCTCGCTCCCTATGGGATGGGCAACGCCTGGGTGAGCAACATCCATCATCATTACTGCCTGCAGTTCCGCTACGAACCTTGAGAAATTCACCTGAGCGGACCGACAAACCGATGGTTATTCACCCACCTGAATGCACTCTGATTCACACGAAAATTTGCGTGATCTACTCAAGAAAAGTATCCTTCATTTTATCCCGTCAATATATGCGAGCGAGACTATGTATTTAGCAATTGAAGGCGTGATCGGTGTCGGTAAAACATCGCTGGCCCGGCTGCTCCAGCAGGAATTCGAAGCCCAACTACTGCTTGAGATCTTTGAGGAAAACCCGTTTCTCAGCGACTTCTATGCAGACCGCGAGCGCTACGCGTTCCAAACCCAGATTTTCTTCTTGCTGAGCCGTTACAGGCAGCAGCGCGAGTTTGTGCCCACCGCGATCGAGCAGGGCAATTTAATCTCCGATTACACATTCCAGAAGGATTCTTTGTTCGCCCATCTTAATCTGGAGGGTGATGAACTGGAGACCTACCGCAGCGTATACGAGGCCCTCGCTGAACGCCTGATTAAGCCTGACCTGGTCGTTTATCTACGCGTCGATACCGATACGGCCATGCACCGTATCGCCATACGCGACCGATCCTACGAACGAAACATGGATCGCTCCTATATCGAGGCTCTCAACCGCAAGTACGAGCAGTTTTTTGGCGATCAATCAATAGGGGCTGTGCTGCAGATTGATACCCCCCCACTCGATTTCGTCGCCCGCCAGGATCACCTAGATCTGATCTTCAATCGCATTCGTGACGCGTTGGGAATCCCGCCATTCCAACCACAGCTGCCATTGGAAGAGGATCTCTTTAAGTGAGGATCAGCCGCCATAAATTAATCGAGCTTGCTCGTGAAGAGGCGCAAAATCGTGCCGCATCCGGCAGCCTGATTTCGGCATACCTCATCGGCAGCGTCGCTCACGGGGACCCACTGCTCGGCGGTTCTGCCGACATCGATATGGTCCTGATCCATAAAGACGCTCCAACTCGCCAGCGCGAAATCGTACGACTTTCTCACCAGGTTCATTTCGACATAGTGCATCATCACAAACAGCAGTATGAAAAGCCCAGTCGACTCCGCACAGATCCTTGGCTGGGTCCTGCGCTATGCGAGCCGATCTTTCTTCATGACCCCGACCATTTTTTTGAATGGGCTCAAGCGGGGGCACGTGGCCAATATTACCGGGCGGATCACACCCGCGCGCGAGCTCAGGGGTTCCTGGCCCAGGCGCGCCAGCAAGCTTCGCTTCTGCAGCTCTCCGGGCGCTGGGAACGCGCTTTCCTAACAGCCACGTTGAACGCTGCCAACAGTATCGCCTCGCTGCATAAGTTTCCTGTCGCCGGCAGACGCCTGGCGCTTGACTTGCGAAACCAGACCCAATCGCTTGAAATGGTGGAGGTTTACGGAAGATTCCTTAGGCTCATCGGCGCCGACCAGATCCATGAGTGGTCAATTGCTGACCTGTATCAGCCCTGGGCGCTCGCCTTCGATGTTGCTGCGAGTCTGAACAATGACGAGCTGCTCGTAGATTCCCGCAAGGATTATTATTTACAGGGTTTTCAAGCATTATCAGACCAGGACAATCAGAAAGCGGTGATATGGCCGCTTTTCTATACATGGGAGCGCTCGATACACGCCATAACCAAACATATCGAGCACGAGCGCCATCAAGCAGCATGGCAGCAGGCGCTGGCATCGATCGGACTGAATGAGGCCGATCGTTCTGCCATGGAATCGAAGCTTCTTGATTTCATCCAATTCGTAGACCGACAATTGGCGGAATGGGCCAAAGAGCATGGCGCCTGAGCCGTGAGAGGAAGTGTGCATGAAACATTTCGTCGCTGTCGCCGGCAACATCGGCGTGGGCAAATCCACGCTGGTCAATCTGCTCTCAAACAGGCTCGGCTGGCAGCCATTCTTTGAACCTGTCGGTGAGAACCCCTATCTCGCTGATTTCTATGCCGATATGGCCGCATGGTCTTTCCACTCGCAGATATTCTTTCTGACCCGCCGTCTTCTCTCACACCGCAAGCTCATCGATCACCCGACCTCGGTCATCCAGGATCGCAGCGTGTACGAGGACGCCGAAGTCTTTGCCCGCAACTTGTACTTGCAGGGCAATATGCGCGAACGCGATTACAAGACCTACCAGGATCTATATATAGTCCTGACACGCTTCTTGCCACCTCCAGATCTCGTCGTTTACCTGCGCGCCAACGTGGACACGCTCTTGAAACGGATAAAGCAGCGGGGACGGGATTACGAACGCCAGATCAAACCTGAATATCTCGATCGCTTGAACGCTCTCTACCTGGCCTGGACAGACAATTTCAAACTCTGTCCGATCTTGACTGTCCCCTCAGATGATCTCGATTATGTCTCACACGATTCGCACCTGGACTTGATTGTTTCAAAAATCAACGAGAAGCTCGCAGGCAAGGACGAAGTCATTTTCGGCGACGATGAGGTTGCGCACGTGAATGGCGAAAACAGGGGATCCTGACGTTGGAGCTTGAGCATTTAAAAAAACCGGGCCCGCACCAGCGCAGGCCCGATTGGCTTAGCGTTCTTTTTTTAAGTTCTTACGCCCAGCCTTGTTTCTTCATGAAATCCGCAATAAGCGGGAGTTCAGTCAGGTTGCCCTGATAAGAATCATAGGCTGGCCAAAACGTAACGAGCCATAAGACAGGTGCACAGATGGCGCCAAAGCCTAATGTCAGCGGAACGACCACTGCGATCAAGATCCAGATCGCCACGTTCAGGATCACGGATTGCACCGCGTGATATTTCAGGAAGTACACCTCGCGCTTCTCCTCCATCAGGAGCAGGATCAGCGCAATGATCGGAATCGGATAGCCTAATGCGGCCCAAAGCCTATCATCACTGCTAGCTTGTGGTTGTTCGCTCATTTTTGTTATGCCTCCCATTGTATGTCTAACGATCGATTATCAAGTATTCGTTCAGGCAAACTCCGCTGCACACAATGCAACCGGATAGCCTATTCAAATTGTATAACACCGAAGGTTTAGATTAGATGTGGAAACCCATTGCTTGATTCCACTATGCGAATCCTGTACAATGCGCGAGACGCATGCATCAGCGATCTATCGGGCGACGACGTTCCGCCGCCAAGAGTGAGGGGCCCGATGAATATCATCAAAGTTTCATCTGAATCGCGAACTTCTGCTGTTGCTGGCGCAATTGCCGGGGTTGTCCGGGAACAAAATCATGCAGATGTCCAGGCCATTGGAGCCGGAGCTGTGAATCAAGCCGTAAAAGCGGTTGCGATCGCACGGGGCTACCTGCAGGAAGATGGCATCGACATTATCTGCATTCCGGAATTCACGACGGTCGATATTGGAGGCAAAGAGCGCACGGCGATACGATTGGTCATCGAAACCCGCTGACACATTCAGAGGAAACGCACACAAGCTATAAAGCGCGGCAAGCTTCTGTCACGCTTTTTTATTACTCACAGGTAGCTCAAGCACTCATCTTCTTGCGCGGCATCGTCAGCATCAGATTTTCCAACGCAAGACGGATATTTGCATAATCTTCGATCGAGTCAAGCGTCGCCTCGACCTCACCCAGCAACTTCACCGTTTGTCCTTGATCGAGTCCGTAAGCCAGGGTTGTCAGAACTTCCATCACGTCGTCATTCTGCACGCGCTCAGGACGATCCAGCTGAATCAAGAAGACATCCCTCCATATTGCCAGCCACAATTCGAGCAACTCGGCAACTTCACCACGCACATCCTTCAGCGTCTCCCCGGACCGTGGCCGGAACTGCTCAACATAATCGAATCGCTCGGATCTCGTACTCGCGACCAATTTCAACAGATCTCGAATCCGCTCGTTGCGCCGCTCGATCTCGTCCGGATTTTGCGATAGCCGCAATGCAAAACCCGGACGACCGGCGCTGAGCCTGGCGAGCTTGCGCGCTTCACTTTGCTCTAACCCGGCGGACATCAATCCTGTTTCAACCTTCTCCTTCGAAACCGGCCTGAGATGCAGCACCTCACAGCGTGAAACGATCGTCGGCAGCAGATCATCCGCATTCCTTGAAGTCAGGATCAAAACGACGTTGGGAGCGGGCTCCTCCAGGGTCTTCAACAGTGCATTCGCCGCGCTGATGCTTGCCTGCCAGAACCTCAGAATCAAGCCAACCCGCCAGGAACCTTCATAAGAGGTCAACGCTAATCTTTTTTGCAACGCGACAATCTGCTCGATCGAGATCTCGCTGCTTGCTGACCCACGCTCCTGATCCAATTGACCGACCTCAACGATATGCAGATCAGGGTATACCTGATCCTCAATACGTTTGCATGTTGAGCACTGGTTACAGAACTCGCCCGGTTCAGGCGGCTGGGTGCAGTTCAACGCCTTGACGAAGCGCATAGCGAGTGTGCGCTTGCCGATCCCATCGGGTCCGGTGAAAAGATAGGCATGGCGGACCCTGTCGCTGGTGATATGCTGCTTCAGCAAGTTTGCAGCCCAGGAGTGACCAATAATGTTCCACGTCATAGGTCCCATTGTAAACGCCTGATCAGTGGATCAACAAGCGCCAAAGCATGATCCGACGCGGTAATCTCAACGGGATCTTGCTCATCCAGATCAGGACGCGGTATAAAGCTCCCATGTCCGACACGAAGTTCACAGTCCGGGATATCCCCATCAATAATGATCTCATCCTGGCCCCCATGGATGGCTACTCGGATTATCCGTTCCGATCGATTTGCCGTAAGTACGGGTCCGGGATGAGCTACACCGCGTTCGTAAGCGCACTCGATCTGCTGCAGCGCAGTGAAGACGCCTGGCACGCGCTCACCCACACACCTGAAGAGCGCCCGGTCGTCTTCCAGATCTTCGATGACGACGAACAGCGACTGCTCGATGCCGCCCTCCAAATCGAGCAGTTGGAACCAGACATCATCGATATCAACATGGGCTGTTCCGTGCGCAGGGTCTCCGGTCGTGGCGCTGGAGCCGCGTTGCTGCGGGATCCTGATAAGATCGGACGCATTATCGCACGACTGTCGACTTCGCTTTCGGTTCCCGTGACCGCAAAGATCCGTCTGGGCTGGGACGATGATGAACTTAATTACCTCAACGTCGCGGACGCAATCACACAGAACGGAGGTGCGCTTATCGCCGTGCACGGCCGCACTCGCGCCCAGGGCTATAAGGGCAGCGCTGATTGGGACGCGATCGCCGAAATTAAACAGTACTCTAATGTTCCTGTCATCGGAAATGGCGACGTCCGCTCGCTGGATGATGTCCGGCGATTCTTCGATCACACCGACTGTGATGGGGTCATGCTCGGGCGAGGTGCGATCGGGAATCCATGGATTTTCTCGCGTCGTGAGCGCAGTTCGATCCCTCTCGACGAAGTGAGAAGCGTGGTCTTCGAGCACTACGAGAAAATGCTCTCCTACCACGGACAACAACAAGGCCTCCTTCGCTTTCGCAAGCACCTGAAAGGCTATCTGAGCCATTACAGCCTGCCAGGCGAACGCCTGCGTGCACTGCTTACCTGTAACTCCGATCAGAATTTTCGCCAGAAAATCGAGGCTATCTTCGACGATCTCATCGGTGGGCTGAAGGAGTCGCCTTCGAAAGAAGCTCTCTTGGATGCGCGGCACCTGGCATAATTTGCAGGTCGAAGTCACTCCAGCTGTATCTCTTCAGAGACCGATTTAAGCGGCCTGGCGCGAGGTTCGAGTATAATCGCCACAGATTCACTCAAATGAGATTCTATGAAAAATATTCTGCAGCGATTTCTTCAGCAACCACCGATCTCAAAGATCCGCCGAAACCACGGCCTTGAGCATGCCACGATTCACCTTCTGAGCCAGCGGTTTCCAGACAGGTCGTTTGTAGGTCGATCCGATGCCGGCGGTTTTTGGCTGTATGGCGATGTGCCAACTGCCGCAGTGGTGGAGACTGTCGAGGAGGCGCTTACGCGACTCAAGCGCGGTGAACACCAATTAGCCGTTCATCCAAACTGCGGTACCAATTTCGTGACCGCTGGCTTGCTGGGTGGTACCGCTTCGTTTTTCTCACTGGCAGGAAGCGATGATGAAAGCTGGGGATCCAAATTGGAGCGCCTCCCGCTTGCCATCACGCTGACGACAGTTGCGCTCATCATTGCTCAGCCGCTCGGTCGCGCCGCTCAACGACACATCACCACTCAAGGCGACCCCCAAAACCTGCACATCAAGCATGTCGAACGCGTCCAGGATGGGGCCAGGGCACTGCACCGCGTCCTCACTCAGGGTTGAGATGACGGAACAGGTTCCAACGATTTACCACCTGCACGGTGATGACCGTCTCGCCATGGAGGAGTTCGTCCAATCCCTTCAGGAGAAACTCGGTCCTGGCTCAAATGCCGCAATGAACGTCCTGGAGTTCTCCGCTTCCCGGTTCGACTACGCCGAGTTTGAAGAGGCCTGCCTTTCTATCCCCTTCCTCACACCCCGTCGTATCATTGTGCTTGATGGCATCGAAAGTCTTCCAAAGGACAAGAAGTGGCTTGAGCGCTTCTACGACCTTTTAGAGATGCTTCCAACATCGACCGCGCTTGTTCTCGTTGAGATGCGTGAGACGACGCGCTCGAATAGAAAACCAGCGGTGCACCCGATTGCAAAGTGGATCGGCGAACACGCTGAGATAAGCTACA
Source organism: uncultured Anaerolineales bacterium (assembly GCA_965603565.1). GTDB lineage: Bacteria > Chloroflexota > Anaerolineae > Anaerolineales > E44-bin32 > E44-bin32. The sequence continues at coordinate 7,743 of CBFDDM010000065.1, forward strand.
CGCGCGAATGTTCCATCCCCCGAGGGGCCGGCTTTGTCCAATGGATCCACACAAGATGCAGCGATCTTGGCGGCGAGATAAGCGCGGATGCGGCACGACTGCTCGCAGATTGGGTTGTCGAGGATCCCTTCCAGGCTGACCAGGAACTCCGCAAGCTTATCTCTTACGTCGATGGCGCCCGCAGCATCGACGCCGTAGACGTCCAACGTCTCACACCGTTTCAATCGCATTCCAATATCTTCGCACTTGTCGATGCAATTGGTGAAAGGAAAGGCAGACAGGCACAACGTCTCTTATCACGCTTGCTGCAGGAGGAAGATCCTGGCTACGCCTTCGCGATGGTTGTTCGCCAATTTCGGCTGCTGCTGATCGCGAGGGAAGCGCTCGATACCGGCCAGCCCGTAGATAATGCACTCAGCTTGCCCGCGTTTGTCATCCAAAAACTAGAAGGGCAAGCCCGCTCTTTCAGCGATCCTGAACTTAAGCAAATCTATTCCAGACTTCTGAATATCGATGTCGGTTCAAAAACCGGAACGCTCGATCTCGAAGTGGGATTAGACATGCTCATCGCCTCCGTAGCCACAGATACCTGAAAAAAATAAGGCTGCCTGTGCAGTCTTATCCTCCGGCCCAGTCACCAAGCGAGGAATAATTTGCTGTTGCGATGGTCAAACGTGCTTCTACTCGTTGGCCTCATCCACGCCAATCCAGAAGTGATTTTGAAGCAGCATCTGGCTCGCTTTGACCTTCAACGATAATCCTACAGCCGCATCATCATTGTCGATCGAGTCAGGATGGACAAAACACAAATTCGGTTTGTGACCATATTTTGATTGATAGTAATCCGAGGCTTTCTCAATCCTCTCAGCGATGTCCGCTTCTCCACGATCATCAAACCACAGCATGCCAACCTTCATTACGCACCTCCCGAACTTGAGTACAACCGATCGAGTGTCCAGCGGTTTCGCTGCACATCGTGTGAGATCACGCATGAAAGCCCATCTTCCGTCCTTAACCTGAAACGCCGTGATTCGGCATGGTCAGTGGAGCGAGCGTAATCCCCTTTCATTCGATAAGCCTCGATCCGGCGCACTTTACGTCTGCGTCCACGCCAGGTAAATTCTTCCGGCCACTCTCCCTGACCGAGTTTTGATACCGATACCAGTTCAGCTAATCCCCATGCTCTCATCCAACACCTCATCCGTTCGCCACCACCTCGATGCCGCTTGCTGCGATTGACCCCGCGTTCCCGGGGAGAAATCATCCACAACAATCGATTCGCGGTCCAATTCAGGCTTGGCTCCAGTGATGCCTCCCAGTTCAATATGCAAGCTTCGGACCTCTCGACTGTGAAGCAACCTCAAACGCAGATCCAACCTGGAGATCAAGAAGATCATGCTTCCGGTGCACAGCCCGAACAGCAACGCGCCACCTGGCGTGAAAGCACTCAGCATCGCCGTGAGCCCACTCGGGTCAGCCATGGGTCCTCCATCCTGAGCGTGCCAGGCGCACGGCGGTATCCAGATCGCGCAAGCTCAGCCAGGCGACCTCCACGATGCGATTGAAGCGGCTGGTTTCGAAACGAAACAGCCCTGCCGGATGTTTCTCAGCGTGCTTGTCGACAGGAGCATACGTCCTGACGACGGGCCGACCCTGGAAGAGCTTCTCTACCAATGGATCATGCAGCGCTGGACGGGTCGCCACCAGATGGACACCCGCTTCGGGGCCCCTGGCGAGGATATGCTCAATCGTCTGGACACTCTCCGAGCCGAGCGCCTGCAGCAAATCGGTGACATCATCGATGAAGAGCACCAGGTGAGGCCGATCAAACGATGCCATGACCCGGCGATCCACCTCTTCAGATAGCCAGACCAGCAACTCGGCGGCATATTCCGGGCTCGTCGCCAGGTCGGTCAGTGCATGCGGCAGCGCATCCAGCAGCAACAGTTCACGGCCGCTGAGATCGATGCCCATAAAACGGACCTGGCTGTTGCGGGTGGTAAGCGCAAGCGAGACGAGAATCGTGCGCAACAGCTCGGATTTGCCCGCGCCGGCCGGCGCGGTGGCGAGCACATGCCACGTCCCGGGAAGGCTGAAATCGAGCACGAGCGGTTGACCACCCTCGGTCATCCCGATCGCGGCGCTCATCGGTTCCAACGACCCCATCGCGTGCAGCAGTGGCAGCAACCGCAGCCCTGCGGCGCGCTGAAATGGCACCTCCACAGTGAAGCCCTCTGACACCTGGTCGACGCGCAGATCGTCCACACCGATGCCATCCGCAAAGCGATCCGCGACGCGCAGCAGGTCCTCTTTCTGCGTGCCGAGCGCCGGGGAGAGATGGTACTGCACACGATCCTCTTTAACCACGCCCCCTTCTACACGCGCCGGGACCGCCAGATCGCTTAATGTCGCTTCGATCTGATCCGCTTGACGGTCGAGAAAAGCCTGTCGATAGAACGCCCTTTCCACCATGCACCTCCAATACCCTTAACTAGAACGGGTGTTCTATTCTAGCAGAACAGGCGTTCTGGTGTCAAGCGCCGCATGTGGTGGTCATCCCTGCACCCAAACCGTACAGAGCGGGGTATGCTACAATCAGTCTGCTGTGGGCGATCACGTAGACCAGACTGACATTCGACCTTCCCCGATTGCGGGCAGATGGTACCCGGCCCAGCCGGATGTGTTGCGCGGGTCAATCGAAGCCTGGCTACAAGACATTCAGACCGAGCAAATGGAAGGTCAGCCGGTGGGGGTCATTGTCCCGCACGCGGGTCATCGTTATTCAGGCTCGGTCGCCGCACACGCCTTTGCACATCTCAGAGACCAGGAGCCGGAACTCGTCGCCGTACTCTCCCCGCTCCACTCACCCGTCGCCGAAACAATTGCCACAACAGCACACCAGTCTTACCGCACACCTCTGGGCACGATCGAGGTGGATCATGATCTGCTCCGCCAGGTCGAGGAGCAATTCCTGACGCGCCAGGGGAGCAAATTTGTGTGCCTGCGTGAAGATCAGGAACATGCATTGGAGATCGAACTACCTTTCTTACAGGTTGCGCTGAAAAAACCGTTCAAACTGCTGCCGATCATGCTCCGCGATCAAGGTCGGAGCACGGCCAGAAACCTCGCCGATGCGCTCCAGGCAACTCTTCAAACGACGAGGGTAATCCTCGTGGCCAGCTCGGATCTCTCGCATTTCTACCCGCAAGAAGTGGCAGAGCGGTTGGATGGTGAGATGCTGCGGCGCGTTGAATCGTTTGACCCGCAGGGGGTGCTGGAGGCGGAGCTACAGGGTGTCGGTTTTGCGTGCGGCCGGGGCGCGATCGCGGCGACGCTCTGGACAGCAGAGGCACTGGGCGCCGATAAAGTGCGCGTGGTCGATTACGCTACCTCTGGAGATATCACCCAGGATTTCGACTCGGTCGTTGGATATGGGGCTGCACTGATCACCCGCAGCGCGTCCGCATAGTCAGAAAGAACCGTTTGAAGACCCGCCGATATCCAATATAATCACATCTCAGAGTTCCCATGGATGCTTCCATCTGGATCACGATATTCAGGCTCGCCGCGGTTGTGCTTTTGGTTTTCGCCAACGGTTTCTTCGTGGCGGCTGAGTTTGCCCTCGTCAGCGTCCGCCGCACACGCGTTATTGAACTCGTCGCCCAGGGCAATTCGCGCGCCCGCTGGGTGCAGCGGGCGATCAACGATCCAGACCGCTTCATCGCAGCCACCCAGCTTGGCATTACGCTCGCGTCCCTCGGACTGGGTTGGATTGGCGAACCGGCGCTGGGTGTGCTGCTGCGCCCCTTAATCGGACTCTTCCCGGTCGAGCTGGAGCAGGAAGTCTCGCACAGCTTATCGGCCGGCCTGGCTTTCGCCATCATCACATTTTTACATGTGGTGGTGGGCGAATTAGCGCCTAAATCAATCGCTCTCCAGAGTCCCGAACGCACCTCGCTGGTCGTTGCGCAGCCGACGATCTGGACCGAAGCTATTTTCAAACCTGCTATCTGGCTGCTCAATGGCGCCGGCAACTCGCTGCTCCGTTGGGCCGGGGTTCAACCCGCCGCCGGCCATGAGCTCGTGCACTCGGTCGAAGAACTGAAAATGCTCGTACGCCAGTCGGCAGAAGGCGGCATCGTCGGGGATCACGCCGAAGAGATGCTGACCGCCATCTTCGACTTCGGCGAACTGCTCGTACGCCAGGTTATGATCCCGCGTACAGAGATGATCGCCGTCCGCGAAGACGCCACCATCCCCGAGATCATGGATCTAGCTGTTGATTATCCATATACCAAATTCCCTGTCTACACCGAAAATCACGACCAGATCCTGGGGATCGTTCACCTCAAAGACATGATCCCCCACTTCATCGGCGAACCAACCGAGAATGGGCAGATGACGGCACGCGAGATCATGCGCGAGGCGATCTTCATCCCCGAGACGGCGCGCGTGAATACGCTGCTGCAGTTCTTCCGCGCACGGCAGCGCCACATCGCCATCGTGCTGGATGAATATGGCGGCACCGCCGGCATCGTCACGCTGGAGGATCTGCTCGAAGAGATCGTCGGCGAGGTCAGCGATCCATTCGATACGGAGAGGGACATCCAGCCGCTGCCCGACGGCTCCGCGCTGGTCGACGGTCTCACCTTGATCGAAGAGGTCAACGAACATTTCAACCTCAACCTCGAAGACCCATACTACGATACGATCGCCGGATTTGTCCTGGGACGCCTCGAGCGTCTTGCGCAGGTCGGCGACATCGTTAAGCACGAAGAAGTGCGCCTGCGTGTCGAAGCCATGGATAGCTTCCGGATTGCCAGGATCTCCATCCTGCCGCGAAACACCCAACCGCAAGAGGCGATCGACACGCCCGAAACTCCGACCGACAAAGAGGCTTGACCTTGATATACGTTGAGGTGGCGGTCAATCTCCCACCTGTGCGCGGAACATTCGATTACCACCTGCCGCCCGAGTTGCGTCAAAGTGTCCAACCCGGACATCTTGTCACAGCACCCTTCGGACGCCGTAAAGTTCAAGGCGTGGTAATTCGCAGAAAACAAAAACCCTCGGTACCCGAGACGCGGGCGATCGACGAACTGGTTGATCCCACCCCGGTCATGTCAGCAGATCAGATTGAGCTCGCACACTGGATGGCGGATTACTACCACTCGCCGCTGATCGAGAGCCTTAACCTGATGATCCCGCCGGGGCTCAGCCAGCAGGCCGACTCGGTCTACCACCTGGAGGACGATAACGCGCAGGGCGAATCTGATCTGCAGGATCAAATCATCTCCATGCTCAGGCGTCGCGGCGACCTGCGCGGACGGCAGCTCGCACGATCACTCGCCAGACGCCGCTGGCAGGCTGCCATTGACGCGCTCGTTCGCAAAGATATGGTCAGCCGCAGATCGGTGCTCGATGAACCACGCGTGCGTCCCAAGACCGTACGCACCGTCCGCTTATCTGTCTCCCCGGAAGAAGCGCGCGCCCAATACGATCAGCTCGGTCGCCCCGGAGCCGGCACGATAGAGCGCCGCAAGGCTATCCTCGAGACGCTCATCTCCGAATCCGCCCCGCTGGAGGTTGGTTGGCTGTACGCCGAGCACGATGCTAAGCCTTACGACCTGGACCTGCTGGAGGAGCACGGACTGGTCTCCATCGGCGAGCGCGAGGTTATCAGAGACCCCATCGAAGCGATTGATTTTGTCCTTAGAGAAGCGCCCACGCTAACGCCCGACCAGGCAGCCGTTTGGAACAAAATTGAAGCGGCTCTTCAGGATCGATCTGGCATGGGGTCGGGCGAATTCCTGCTGCATGGCGTCACTGGCTCCGGGAAAACCGAGATGTATCTGCGCGCCGTGGAGCAAGCCCTGGTCCAGGGGCGATCCGCAGTTGTGCTTGTGCCTGAAATCGCCCTGACACCGCAAACGATCCGCCGCTTTCTGGCTCGCTTCCCCGATGAGGTCGGGTTGAGCCATTCCCAACTTTCAGACGGCGAGCGCTTCGATACCTGGCGTCGCTGCCGTGCCGGTGAGATCAAGGTGATGGTGGGTCCCCGCAGCGCGCTGTTCTTGCCCATGCAGTCAATCGGCTTGATCGTGTTGGATGAATCTCATGACGAATCTTACAAAGAACACGCACGCACACCCCGCTATCCCTCCCGTGATGTGGCACGATATTACAGCCGACAGCTGGGCGCGGTTTGCATTCTGGGCAGCGCTACGCCGGACATTTCCACACACCATGACGCCCTCACCGGCGGCATCCAGCGGCTCGCTTTACCCAAGCGGATCCTGGGGCACCGTAAGCGGCTCTCCGAGCAAGCGGAGCGTTTGGGGCTCAAGACACTCTATCGCTCCGCTGGTGGAGACGCTGAATACATCGAGCTGCCTCCCGTGCGCACAATCGACATGCGGCAAGAACTCAAAGCTGGTAACCGCTCGATTTTCAGCCGCGCTCTCCAGAAAGCGCTCATCGAGACGGTTGACCAAGGACAGCAGGCGATCCTGTTTCTCAACCGGCGCGGCGCCTCGACCTACGTCTTCTGTCGTGATTGTGGCTGGGTGGCTCGCTGTCCGCGCTGCGAAACACCGCTTGCACATCACGAGGACCAGGACCACTTACTCTGTCACCACTGCGGATACTCTACACAACCATTTACGACCTGCCCGGAATGCGGCGGGTCGCGGGTGAGGCATTTCGGGGCGGGCACTCAGCGGGTCCAGAGCGAGGTGGAGACGCTGCTTCCCGGTGTGCGAACATTACGTTGGGACTGGGATGCCACCCGAACCAAGGGCGCCCACAGCGTCATCCTCAACAATTTCGCTGCCCATCATGCCGACGTGCTCATCGGGACCCAGATGCTAGCCAAAGGTCTGGATCTTCCGCTGGTGACCCTCGTAGGCGTTGTCTCGGCCGACACTGGATTGAATTTGCCTGACTACCGCGCTGCAGAGCGGACCTTCCAGATTCTCACCCAAGTCGCCGGTCGTGCAGGACGCGGACTGCTTGGTGGACGCGTGATCCTGCAAACTTATCAACCCGACCACTACGCTATCCGTGCTGCAAGCACACACGATTACGATTCATTTTCTAGCCAGGAGCTCCGCCACCGTGCCGACCTTGGCTATCCACCCTTCAGCCGCCTCGTCCGCATGGTCTACCGTGATGTGAGCGCGCCACGCGCTGAGCGTGAAGCCGGACGCATGGCGACTGCGATTGCGAATTACATCCGTGAAAACGAGCGTAATATTGACCTGGTTGGACCGGCGCCCTGCTTCTTCAGCCGCATTCGCGGTCAGTACCGCTGGCAGATACTGTTGCGCGGCGAAGACCCGGCGGCCGTCGTTCCCGAAGAACAGCCGCGTGGCTGGGGCATCGATGTTGATCCGGTCAGCCTGCTTTAAGCGTACAATGCGCCGATCATTGTTCAACGAACAGAAATTGAAGGAGCGCTTATATGAGTGAAGTGCGCACATTCTTGGAGAAGCACTTGCAGGGCATATTCGATGGCGACCTCGAAATGTACCACGCCACGACCGTCCCCGAACTGACGCTCTATGAGTGGTACGTGACGCCGCACCGCATTCGCGGTCTGCCGTTCCACGACTTCATGATGGAAGAATCTGCGCGGGACGACACCGCCGGGATCGCTCTCGATCCTCATCCGAGTGATCCATCGACTGACGAAAAGGAGCGCCTGCGCTTCGATTTGTCCAACTACTGCGAACAGCGTTATGCTGACACCGTGATCTGTTCATACACTTTACTGATTTCAAAAGGAACATCTGGCGGTGTTAAAGTCATCAGCTACAACGAGAGCCGTGTGTTGGTGAAAATCGACGCTACTTGGAAAGTTGTGCATGTGCACAAATCACCCAGTTGGAAAGCTCCTTTCCAAGCGCCCGAGCCTTGTTGAGTTATTTGCTCTCGCCCGATTGGGTCTTCATGGAAACCCCATCAAATATTGTGAGTTAGATAATCCCTATCTATAATCAGCGCCTCACCGGCAATTTGCTTTACACCACCACAACTTATCTTGCCCACGCCAGAGGAGGTAGGTCATGATCAAATTTGTCGCCGACTCGACCTGTAATTTATCTGAGCACCTGATCGAAAAGTATGACATCAAGATCGCACCCATCTCGATCCAGTTCGGCGAAGAGACATACGAAGAGGGGATCGACATCGATCGCGATCTCTTCTACCGCAAGATCGAGGAGCTGGGCATCATCCCCACCACATCTCAACCTACGCCAGCCTGGTTCGAACACTATTACCGTGAGTACCATGAGCAGGGCCATGAAATCCTCGTCGTCACTATCACGGAAAAACACAGCGGCACGTACGATTCCGCCGCTCTCGCGAAATCAATGGTCCCGGAGGCGACCGTGGAGGTTTTCGATTCGGCCAGCATCTCGCTCGGAACTGGATGGATGCTGCTCGAGGCAGCGCGCGCTGCCGAAAGAGGTGAGGACCTCCGATCGATTGTCAACCGGTTGGAATATATCCGTGAAAACTCATATCTCTTTTTGACGCCTGAAACCCTCAAATATCTGCAGATGAGCGGCCGTGTCGGGCAGCTGCAGGGGGCAATCGCCTCGCTGCTAAACGTGAAACCCATCATCTATTTGGAAGACGGCGCCCTTGAAGCCAGCGAGAACGTACGCAAACGCAGCAAGGCGGTTGATCGCCTTGTAGAGTTGCTCTCCGAAAGAATCGATGAGCAGGCTCCGATCCATCTAGCAGTCATTCACGCGCGTGCCCCCCAGGAGGCCATGAAACTGCTCGAGCGCGCTAAAAATACATTTAACGTAAAAGAGTATATGATGGAAGATCTTGTCGCGTCGCTGGCCGTCCATGGTGGCCCGGGCATCCTGGGCATCTTCGCCTACGAAGCATAGCCCACTCACATTCCCAACCAAAAACGGCGCCTGCATGCAGGCGCCGTCCCACTTTATTGCTAAAGCCGATCAGGAACGTGTTGGTACGCCGTGATAGAGCGTCTCCCTGATGCTCATCACTTGACGGCGGAGCTGGTCGTCCGTATCCAGCTGTTCAGTGATCTTCTCACAACCATATAGGATCGTCGTGTGATCCCGCCCACCAAGCACATCGCCGATCTTCGGCAACGAAGCGTCCGTTTCTTGACGTATCAAGTACATGGCAATCTGGCGGGGCAGGGCCACCTCACGTGAGCGGTCTCGCTCGATCAGACGGTCTTCATCGATTTTATACTGACGCGCCACTGCCGAGATGATGAGTTCAGGCGTCAACGTGCTGTGATGGATAAACAAATCTGCCAGCGCAGTTTCGACGAGCGCTTCAGAAATCGCCTCGCCGGTCAGATCCGCGTAGGCAAGCACGCGCGTCAGTGAGCCTTCCAATTCCCGGATGTTATTCTTCGATCGACGTGCGATAAGTTCAAGGATCGCCGCAGGGACATCCCGTCCGGTGCGTTCCGCTTTTGAACGCAAGATCGCCAGTCGAGTCTCAAAATCTGGAGGTTGGATATCAGCAGCCAGCCCCCATTCAAAACGGGAACGCAGGCGTTCTTCGAGCGTCATCATCGCTTTCGGTGAACGATCCGAGGAAATGATGATCTGCTTATCCTGACCGTGCAGCGTGTTGAATGTATGGAAGAATTCTTCCTGGGTCGATTCTTTCCCTGCGATAAACTGAATGTCGTCGATCAGCAGCACATCAACCATGCGATAGCGCTCACGAAATGCCGCCGTCGTGTGGGCACGGATGGCGTTCACTAGATCGTTGGTGAACTCTTCGGACGAAACGTACAGCACCTGCAGGTCTTTCTGGATGCAGGCCTGACCAACGGCGTGCAGCAAGTGCGTCTTGCCGAGTCCGACCCCTCCATAAAGGAAGAACGGATTGTATGCTTTTGCGGGACTCTCAACGACCGCCAGCGCGGCAGCATGAGCCAGGCGGTTGCTGGCCCCCACAACAAACGTATCGAATGTGTAGCGACGATTGAGATTGCTTTCTTGAGGGACCTGCTGGGGTTCCATCTGGATCGGAAGCGGAGGTTCTTCTGGCTCATCGACTGGATCGCCCTGCCAGACGACGAAGCGCACATCTACCGTGCGGCCGATGATTCCGGTTAACACGCGCTTGGTTGTTGCTAGCAGTCGGTCCTCGAGCCAATCCCGTGCGTAAGCGTTGCGAACGCCGATGATAAAAGTACCGTCCTCGTAAGCGAGATAGTCCGCGTCGCGAACCCATGTGTCAAACGTCGCGCGGGGAAGCTCCATTTGCAGTTGCCCGAGCGCGGCTTGCCAGTGTCGCTCCGCGTTCATTCTCACCTCCGACATCGATACACTTACAGGGACGTTAATACCCGCTCAACAAGATTGAGCGTACCTACTCCGATTCCGGTTTTTAAGATCGGTTATTCGAATTGAGAATTATCTGATGGGACGTTGCACCCGCCCGCTGCGATAACCTAGAGGTCCGGATGGTGGAGCCTCTGCTCTCCTCTTCCAAAATCGGCCGCACCCACAGTGGAAGAATTGTAGCAAATTGATCAGGCCGCTTCAATATCTAGGGAGGTCAATAATCTAAAAACTTTGAATTCTTTAAGGTTCCTTAATCTTAGAGTTTCTTGGAAATCCGACGACCGCAAAAAAATTCTGCATCTGAAAATCGTGATTCACCAACCCCCAGATTTGCATAGGGGCGCGGTGATGACCCCTAAATAGCGTGGTGATTGATCGGCTTGCAATTGACTGCGTGATAACTGCTCCGAATCTTAAATATTTGAACCGCGTTGACGCCTACGACCCCAGGCCTCCCAACTACAGAAAGTGAAAGAGGCGTATAGATCGCGGGGAAAGGAATGGACTGTTGCTGACCGCGGATGGAATTTTCGGGCCGCGAGCGCTCAACCTCCGGTAAAAAGTGCGTCGAGCGCCTCCCGCAAACTGCGAATTGTCAGTACTTCCAGTTCGCCTGGGAGATTCCCTTCAGCAC
>CBFDDM010000066.1:0-18717 GCA_965603565.1 uncultured Anaerolineales bacterium
CGAGGACTTGGAGGACCTGCGAGGGCTGCAGGCTTCGATACAGGAGACGGTCGATGGTGTTCGGAGAATTTCGCGCGGACTGCGGCCGATCTACCTGGAAGATCTCGGTCTGGTCACTGCCCTGGAAATGCTCTCGCATGACATAGAAACCGAGCACGAGCTCCCGGTAGCGTTCAGCAAACAAGGTGATGTTCGCCGGCTTGAAAGTGACGTGGAACTTGCACTCTACCGAATCGCTCAGGAAGCACTTTCCAACGTGAGCCGGCATGCAGCGGCCGGCCATGCATCGATAACTACCGAATTTCATCAAGACCAGGTTCGACTTATCATCGCAGATGATGGCGTCGGCTTCCAACCTCCAGATCAAACCAGCGACCTGGCCAGAGAAGGTCATTACGGGCTGATAGGGATGCAGGAACGGGCGGTTCTTATCGGCGCACGCCTGGACATTCAATCCGAGCCTGGCGAAGGAACTCGTGTGATAGTGACCCTTCCACTACGTGATCATGATGAGCCGTAAGCCCTCCAGATCGTGCGCAATATTGCTTAATCAGGATCCGGCCAGAGTACGCTCGCGTACCGGCTTGTGAACCAGTACACTTGGACGACAATGAATAGAACACACACACTTCAAGTGCCATGGATAAAGGCCACCCATCTTCTCGACCAGGCGCTGGAACGCGCCGGACTGACAGCTGTTCCTTCTTTCGATCTGCGTTCGGCGCGTGAGGCGCTGCTCGATCCAGACTGCTGCCCCTGCCCTTCCCACGGCAGCATTGAATGCAGCTGCCAGTACATCATATATCTGGTTGATGATGGCCAGGGGCAGCCACTTTCAATCGAGATCCATGGCCATGATGATCAGACTTTCATCACCGTGATCCCTCCTTTTGATGGAGGCTATAACGAATCCTCGCTCCGGATGACCATTGAGGCTATTAATCAATTTGAAGTCGTCCTCAAGCGTTCATCAAGTTAACGATTCCCGTGTGTTTTGGGTTGCAGAACATAAGTACAGTATGGAAGGTCATAACACTGGCACCTGTACTCAAGACAGGATCTGCCATTCAACTTAAGGGCTAAGTTTACGATAAGGCTGAGAGGAACCTGGCAGCCAAAAAAACCCGATGTTTCTCTTATGTTCCATTTCAGATTGAGTGAGGTACGGATGAGTTTACGTGCAGGGTTCAAACAAACGCGGATGCTCCCATTTGTGGCGCTTGGAGCACTTATATTGGCCGCCTGCGTGAGCGGCGCCACGGAAGAATCTTCGAGCGGGGCGCAGGTGGTCGGTCAGGTTGTGCCTGTGGAAGGCGGAGGACAGTACATCGATATCATCCCTTCCGAACTTGCTGTGATGCTGGCAGACAAGGACTTCTACTTCGTCAATGTGCACATCCCCTTTGAAGGGGAGCTGCCCGAGACGGATGCGTTTATCCCCTTCAATGAAATAGCTGAAAATATCGACCGATTCCCGATGGATAAAGACGCCAAGATCGTGCTTTATTGCCGGAGCGGTAGTATGAGCGCCACCGCCGCCAGGGAACTTGTAGCCCGAGGCTTCACCAACGTCTACAATCTTGATGGGGGCTTTCGCGCCTGGGAAGCGGCGGGTTACGAATTTATCGAGCCCTAGGCTGATTATACGAAACCGGGGGATGCCCTGGGGCATCCCCCGGTTTTAATTTAAGGGCGGGACCGTTTGTGTCGATGGGATCGCTGCCGCTGTTAGCTTGTGTTAAGTCTGCAGATCAGCCTGCACCATTTCGTATTCCTCACGAGTGATCTCGCCGCGCGCATAGCGCCAATCGAGGATTTCTCTGGGGGTTCGTTCTTTTCGCCCACGGCCAACCTTTTGACCCCCGGGATTCTTCTGAAACAAAGCCCGAACCAGCAATACCGCAGCAGCGATCAAACCAACCCAGAACAACAGCATAACCAAGCCCATCGCGCCAAACCCAAACATCATAGCCTCTTCTCCTTGACTGTCCGATAAACAGAAATGGAACTCAACCCGGTCGGGTCGAGCCCCATCCCTGGATCAGCCCAAATCGACGATAATCTCTTGGTACTGATCACGGGTGATCTCGCCGCGAGCGTATCGCTGCTGAGCGATCTCCCGCGGTGATTCTTCGTTTGCTGCATTGGTGAAGCCGTTCTGTCCGACACGGCGAATAAGCCAGACTACGAGCAGGACGATACCGACGATCACAGCTACCGTGATCACCAGGTTGAGGATCATGCCGATCAGCCCGAACGTTCCGAACCCACCGAAGCCTGAGCCTCCCATCATTCCACCACCCATCATGAGTTTCTCCTTTCACCTTTCGATCCCCGTTTGGGGTTTTTCGTTTGAACCTGTCTATATACTAAAAGGAGCCCATGAAGGTTACTTATCGGGAGATTAAAGATTCGGTAAAGAAGCGTGAATACGATTGCCTTGTGAAGCGATCATCTGGAGGACACAGGTAGCGTGAAGAAGAAAACACTTCCCGCTCCGACGTCCGGGCTCTCTGCCCAGATCCTTCCGCCATGCGCCTCGACGATATGTTTGGCGATCGTAAGTCCTATTCCGCTTCCGCCGCCGGCCCGCGAGCGGGAACTGTCGACCCTGTAGAATCGAGTGAAAATGTGGGGGAGATGCTCGGTTGGTATGCCTACACCGGTGTCATGGATGCTGAATACGACCTCGTCGGACCCACCTATTGCGGTCACCAAAACCCTTCCACCTGTAGGAGTGTACTGGAGAGCATTCCCGAGCAAATTCAAAAGTACCTGAGCGATGCGTTCTTCGTCCACGTAGACCGCCGGCAAACGGCCCGGCAGGTCGATTTCCAAACCAACCCCCTTTTCTTTGAACTGGGCTTCCAGGCGCATGCGCGCTGAGTTGATGAGTGATACGGGTTGGACAGGTTTGCGTTCCAGCTCGTATGCGCCAGCTTCCACCCGGCTGAGCTCTTGTAGGTCACGCACGAGACGCTGCATGCGCTCGGCCTCGCGATGTACTTTCTGGTACGTAGCTGGTTGCGCTGGCAGCACACCGTCCATCAATCCTTCCATCGAGCCTTTGATCGTGGAGAGTGGCGTGCGCAGTTCGTGGGCGACATCACCGATCAGCTGCCTGCGCAGGGTCTCGGTCCTGTCCAATCTGGAGGCCATTTGATTGAAACTGACGGCAAGGTTGGCCAGCTCATCCATTTCCTCAGGTTCGTGGCTGCCGGGGACGCTCACGCGCTCCGCGTAGTTTCCATCGGCGATGCGCTGGCTGGCAGTCACCATCTCGCGCACCGGCGCGACGACGCGGCGGCTGATCAACACGCTGACGACGACCGCCGCAGCGAATGATGTCAGCGTCGCGAAAAGCAGCGCTTCGTTGACCGCCCGGCGGAAATTGGCGAAGAGATCGGCGTTCAAATCCATTCCCGTCGTCGAAGAATCGCCCATCATTTGATCCATCATCGAGCCCATCGCAGCCAGGTGACGCTGGAACGAGCTTGGGATGGTCAGTTCGGCCGCCGTTGCCAGCACGATCACACCAACAAGGATGACGATCATATAGGAGAAGAACAGCTTCCACGCTAGCCGTTTTCTTATCGCTGTGATCATCGTCAGTCTCCTTGATCCTCAAACCGGTAACCAACCCCCCGAACGGTGGCGATGAGATTTTCATGACCCAATTTCTGCCGGATGTGACCGATATGGACATCGACAACCCTGATTTCGCCGTAGTAGTCGTAACCCCACACCTGTTCGAGCAGTTGTTCGCGACTGAGAACCCGCCCGTGGTGCTCTGCCAGCGTCTTGAGCAGGTCGAATTCAATCGCCGTCAGCTCGACAGGCTCATCATCGACCCAGACCTTCCTGCTGCCAGTGTCGATGCGCACATGATCGAATGCCAGCGTACGCTCATCCGGCAAAGCGGCGCCGCTCTTTAGCCGGCGCAAAGCCGCTTTGACTCGCGCAACCAGTTCGCGCGGGCTGAACGGCTTGGTCAGGTAATCATCGGCGCCGACGGAGAGACCGACGATCTTATCCGTCTCCTCCGCCTTGGCAGTGAGCATGATCACGTAGACATCAGATTCGCGCCGCAGTTGCGCGAGCACCTCGATGCCATCCATGCCGGGCAGCATAATATCCAGAACAACCAGGTCGGGTTTTTGGACCTTCGCCGCTTTCAAGCCGCTCTGTCCGTCCATGGCGGTGATGACTTCGTAGCCTTCCTTTTCAAGGTAAGCCTGGACGATTTCGATAATGGATTGTTCGTCGTCGATTACGAGGATCCTGGCGCTCATCGATTGTCTCTCTCCTGCACTGCACGCGGCTAGACATCCAAGCCCGCTAAATTCATTCTACTATTGTAGGAGACTGGTGTGGCTGGTGCCGATCGAGACTTGAAGAGAGATAACAATAACCCCCGGATCGAAACCGATCCGGGGGTTTGATCTTTAGTGACTTTCAGACATTTCAACAAACTCGCCGTGCCAGCTGTGGATAAAAACCTGGCCGCTGTAGCCGTTCACGCTGAGCATTCCCACTGTGTTGCCGCCGCGGTTGATATGGAGTGTGTAATAGCCATAAAACTGCTGGGCGTGGTCGTCAGCCTGTGCGCCTGGCAAATAAACCTCGATGTAGCGCTGGGCGATCTGAACGGCCTCCTCGTCGGAGACGGGCATCTCTTCAGGTAGGTCCGCCGATTGGCGTTGCTCCATCATAGAATCCATATCGTCTAGGTCAGACGAGTAGTCGAAACCGCCCTTCATTCCCATCATTCCCGAGCCCGCCATGTGGCCATATTTCAAATTCCACATCATATTAGGACCGAACTCCGGGCTGACCGCACCGGTCACGGGGTCGATCAGAACCTCCATGGCGCCGATGCCGGTGCTCTGCTCAATGATCTGGGCGTAGCCATGATTATCGAAAATCATGACCTCGCCCACTCCGAGATCATCCTCGTTGAAGGCTGCCAGATATTCCTCTACGGCCTGCTCCGCCTCGTTCACCGAAAGCGGTCCGACTCCGAACAGTGGGCTGTATGCAGACCCGCTAAACATGCCCGAACCCATCATGCCATAGCCGGGACCTGTCTGACCCATCATGCCCGAGCCCATCATGCCGTAGCCCGGACCTGCCTGACCCATCATGCCAGGACCCATACCGTATCCGGGGGCAACCTGCCCCATCATCCCATAGCCCGTGCCGCTACGGCCGAAGCGATAGGCATCCTCGTCAAGGTTCCGTGAGGAATCCCAGGACATCATATTGCCGGGCCCATACCCTGCCGGCTGCCACCACGCTCGTCCGATATACATACCCGTAAGGACCAGCGCAGCGGCCGCGACAAGGACCACCAATGCAATCAGTATGTTCCGTAAAGCCTTGCTCACTTCAACACCTCCATCGTGATTGAGAGTTCTGTCTTTCTGGATATCTGCACAAAGTGTACGAAAACAGGGTGAAGCTGCGTTATGGACAGGTTAAAGTTTTCGTAAAGATCTTGCATGCGGCGGACGATTGCTGCGATTCTGGATGGCTTCCCTCAAAAAATTATTTCCAAGGGTTCTCAATTATCAGGGGCTTTAAATAAGATTTCCTACGCATTTTGGCCTATGTGAGAGCCAGCCAGAAACCTCTTCAATATCCCCGGATACGTGTCTATAGTTAACTACAGCACGCAGAAATCCAATACGAAGCCAAACTTCGGCATAGGATTTCTTGGTGCCGTGCCGGGAGAGGAGAAAGGTGAAATCCAGAACGAACCTGCTCGGCCAAATTGCGCCGTTTGAATGTCAAAGATCCTACCGACATCGCAGGTATGATTAAACCGACTGACTAGTAGGAGGAGTGACGATGGCACTAGATCCTGTTTGTGGAATGGAAGTGGATGAGGCGACCGCCGAATGGACCTCAAAGTACCAGGGCAAAACATATTACTTTTGCGCTCCGGGATGCAAGCATTCGTTCGATAAAGATCCGGAGAAGTATCTGAATTCTGAAGGTTCGCATGAGGGGCATGGACATTAGTCGCTGATTTTTCTCCTCACGCTGAGCGGGCAACCTCTCGAGACAGGTTGCCCGCTTCGTATTTAATCGCCTCAAGCGCAGGCTGTTTCTTACCTGCTTACGGAATGACAAATAACAGCATGGCCGCTCCCAGGGTGACCATGGTCAGCCCATACCAGAGGCGAATCCGCAGTGAGTGTTCCCGCTCCCAGCGCGCCCAGCGCTTGGCAACATGTCGATTACCTGCGCCCAGCAGGATAACCACAAGCGGCACGACAAAGAGTACGTTGTAAAGCGCCAGGTAGCTGATGCCCCAGGCCACGGTCGTCTTTGCGTTGAGCAAAGTGATAATCGAGACATACACACCGCCTGAGCATGGAAATGTGCAAAGTCCCACGAGAAATCCTGCCCCGACTGTGGCTGGAATGGTCGCTCGCTTCAATAGTTCGTTCGTCTTCTGGCCAGCGATCATGGGCATCTTGAGCTTGATCGGAAAATTCGGGAAAAAGTACTCGATCAAGTTTACGACACCCAGCGAGATCAGGATCCAGCTGCCTACCCTGGCAACAAAATGCGGATTGTTGGAGAAACGCACCGCCTGGAAGATGCCCAAACCGATGGCGAAGTACACGATGAAGATCATGCCGATGTAAACGAAGCCGAGTTTCAATATGTGCTTACGTGATTTCCGAATGCTGAACAGGAAGGCAAGCAGCAGCAGTATCACCGCAAAGGCACAGGGGTTTAGCGAGTCGACAAGGCCGGTGATGATTACTGCTGGCAGCAGCTCACCCAGATTTGCAAGCCCGACCGGGAGCGGACCTTCAGAGGCGAGCGCGACAGGAAGCGATTCCTTGAAAGGCGTTTCAATATCGAACGCGGCCACATCGCCGCTCCACGCCCAGAGCCTGTACTCGCTTGGCTCGCCGTGCATCTCAGGCTGCCAGACTACCAATCGTGACGGTCGATCCGGATACTCTAGAATGTCATCGATCAATCCCCGTGGGACATGACCGAGGATGACAAGATCCCCCCCAGCGGATGGGACAAAGGCATACAGCGAATCGGCGATCGACCGGGGCAGCTCGATCGCGTCTGCCATTTCACGAAGCTGCTTCCGCTCTTCCGGTACTGTGTAGTCATGAATTTCGACCGGGGCCGATACCCCTCCATCCTGGATTGCGGGGAGCATCACATCCTGCACGTAAGGCCAGCAGTCGGCGCAGCCGGCGCTGAAGAACACGTGGATCGTATCAGGCGAGTCTGCCCGCGCAGCGTTGTGGAAGGGAGAGAGCGAGAGCAGAAGGAGGCCGAGGAGAAAGCCGGCCAGTTTTCGAGACACCCGGGTCATTGAAGCATCTCCACCAGATCCCATTCAAAAACTCTCTGCTGTGCGTCCACGCTTTCAATGGTCAGTACCAGTTTCTGAGAGCCATCCAGCAGCGGGGTGCCTTCCGGCGTGAACAACGGGAATGAGAGGTAACCGCCTACGTGATGGCCGCTGCCCCCAGTCCAAGAAAGCGCATGAATCGTGTCGCCAAGATCGGATGAAAGCGTGGACAGCGCGCTTAGATCCATGGAGAGATCAACAGAGTGTGTGTTCATGGAAACTTCAAACAAGATGGTTCCGCCTCGTTCGTCGCTCACCTCGAATGGCTGAACGGCGACCTCAACTGCGCCCTGGCGATCCACCCGCCAGAGGTCTTTCTGGATCGAGAGAGAGTCCGCATCCCGGTTATGATCTTGCTTTTCCTGATCGTAGGCTTGTGGCTTCTCCTCTCGTGGAGCAGAGGCATCAAGCCGATCCGCTGCATCCATCATCTGGGCCGGCATTTGTGCACCCACCGATACACCCGGATCCGGGGCACATGCCCCTATCAGCGAGGCGGCACCGAGGAGTGCGATCGGGATGAGCAGGCTCCTGGTCCGATGGAAACACAATCGCGGTCTTCGAGCGCGTTGATATTTCCGTGTTTCGATTATAAGTTTCATACAACCTCCTGTGCGGTGGCAAGAACATAAAGGGCTTTTCGACGTTCACGGAGCAGGATTGTGAGCATCACCGCGATCCCCACGACCGTCGTTCCCAGCCCGACCAACATAAACGCCAGCCGGTATTCTGCCAGGAATGTCGCTGCCGCCGTCAAGCCGAGGAGCGGGAGAACATCGGTCACGTGATGCGCGCAGCAGGCGACCATCGCGGTCGCTGATACCCCGCCGCTTGTGCCCGTAAGCGCGCCCGTTGCTCCGCTTGCGCCAGCTGGAAGAAAATACCCCAGGCGCAGGATCGTGTAGAGCGACACTTGAATGGAAAAGCCGAGAATGATCGGCAGGACGATCCACCAGTCTTCCAGGAACAAATCAACTGCGTGAGCCGGGCTTTCGGCGATGGAAACGATCCCGACATAAAGGCCGGCGAGGCCTATTCCGCCGAGAAGCCCGGCAGCACCAGGTATCCACCAACGTCTATTTAGAGGCATCAAGCGACGCTCCCTCATGCATGTACCTGTCCTCTGAAAAGGATACGTGATGCCCTGGAGCCTCGACAGGGCCATTTGGCGTATCATGCTGCAGGCATGACAATCAGCATGTGCAATAGTTTCAACCGAAGTCGAGCTCGATCCAAAGGGGATTTGCGCTTGCTAAACCCCGCAGCTGCTGCCCTGCCCGGGGCTCTGACCCAGGTATCCGTTCTCGCCCAGCCATCGATGAACGCTCGCGAAGCCGGATCCCGAGAAGGCTTCTGGCCCAACGGCCATCCTGGGATCAACTTCATCGTAGGGTTGGTCCAGAACGGCCTTGAAAAAGACCGCAAGTTCAGCCACCTGCGCTGGGAACCAGAAGGCGTTGGCGTATTTCGCGGCGCGATACATCTCGCTTTCCGTGGCGTCCTGAGCTGCGAGAAGCTGAAGCAGTCCGAGCATGGCGATACCATGGTTGCAGTCCGGGAAGGAGGTTGGGTTGTTGCAGCAAGGGCGGTAGACGTTCGAAGCGACGGCTTCGAGGCGTTCCTGCTGTCCAGGCGTCAGTTTGACGAGCGGGGCACTAGCGTAGAGTTCAGTCACAGGTTTGGCGCTCAACGTCCAGCCTCCCGTCGAAGCGAAGCGTTCGATTGCGCCATTTGATGATGTCCACATCATCCCTTCGGTCAAAACCGTGTTTTGATTGGTCAGACCAAAAGCCCAGAGCAGGTGCAGTAGGAAGCGGGCGTTATCGCGCTGGAATATGATCTCCTCGTCACTTCGCTTCGCAAGGATGTGTTCCTGGACAGCGGTAAGCGGCGCGCCGCTCTGCTGATACAACTCACGCAGGGCCGCCAAATCGATCGCGCCGGCTTCAACCAGTTCTGGCCCGGTGTCCCCATAAAGAAGACCCGTTGAATACCCATCCAGCGGGTGGAGCAGATCAACTGCTGAAGCTTCATTTTCACCCTGCACGATTGAGGCTGAGGATGAGGCACCTGTCCAGGGAGGCCTGGAAGGGTTATCCATACCAAGCGCGGGCATTTTCCCGAAGAGTGACAGTGTCAGCGACATGGCCAGTACGATGTTCAGCGCAGCGCTTACAGCAAGCCAGGTCCCGGCTCGTCCACTCTTCTGCTTCGCTTTTGAGTACGAAGCCCGGTCATCATTGCGTATGTCAGTGCTGCCCGTATCCTCTCGATATTCCATGATCTCCTCAGACAAAATCACTAAGGGAATTTCCATCTGCGTACATGATTGGTTAAACAGTAGTCAAAAAGACGAGGCACCGGAAGGGCTGAATGGCCTATAGAACAATGTGGGCAAATTAGCCTATTCCGGCATCAGCCAAATACAGCTTACCCGGGATAAATTCGCTCAATAGAATGCCTGTAGACACTCTAGCTTTCAGCACTGGAGGCAAATGGAATGGCAGCAGTGACTACGCGCGCAGGTTCAATCATCCAGGACCCGCCGCTCGTCCAAAGAATCCTCAATGACAGGCGGGCAGCATGGCTGTGGCTCCTCCCGCGCATATGGCTCGGCTACCAGTGGATCGAAGCCGCAATGCACAAAGTCGGAAATGAAGCCTGGACGGCAGGCGGAGCAGCGCTCCAAGGCTACTGGCTGAACGCGGTTGCGATCCCGGAGACAGGGCGGCCGTCTATCGCCTTCGACTGGTACAGATCTTTCCTGGAGCTGCTGCTTGATGCCCAGGGCTACACCTGGTTTGCAAAGCTTGTCGCTTACGGCGAACTGCTCATCGGGATCGCGCTGATCATCGGGGCGTTTACCGGGATCGCGGCATTTTTCGGCGCGTTCATGAACTTGAACTTCATGCTGGCGGGATCGGCAAGTACGAATCCAGTCCTCTTCACAGTGGCGGTAGGGCTGATCCTGGCCTGGAAAGTCTCAGGACATATCGGAGCGGATGTTGTCCTTCTTCGCTGGATCGGGACGCCATGGCGAGGCGGATCCGAATCTGAGGTCCAGATTAGCAGAACGACCGAGATCAGCGCGGTCAGCAGTGCTTGATAGTTGATTCTGGGGCGATCACCGTCGTTGTTCAAACGTTGGTTATCGCCTCTGCTTGTAAACCCTTTCCATCAACCATGATTAAGGATGACGCCGGGATAATGCAAACGACCGATCCAGTATGTGGCATGCAAGTCGATATCTCTTTGGCGCTTTGGAAAACAGAGGTGGAGGCTCAAACTTTCTACTTTTGCGGGGCGATTTGCAAGCGGACATTCGACAAGAACCTCGACAAGCTTCTTGACCTTGAACGCTTAAAGAAAAAGCGCCAAGAGGATCAGATCGAATGAAAAAGTCATGTTTGCTGGTTCCATGAATTCTTTCCCAACATGAATTGGAAATGAATAAGGAGACAAACAGATGTCTGAAAGCGATGCGTGCCATGAAGAGCGCATGTTGAAAAAAGCGTCACCGGAAGAGCTTGTCTCGACTCGGGAAATCCAGCTGGAAGTCAGCGGGATGGGATGCATCAATTGTGCGACTCGAGTGCGCAACAGCCTGATCTCTCTGAATGGAGTGATCGCCGCCGATGTGGATCATCTCTCCGGCCTGGCGTCCGTCCGCTACAATCCCGCCATGCTCGAGATCCCGCGTCTCTCTCAGGCGGTGGTCCGAGCAGGCGGGGACGGTCGTCACGAATATTACGCTCGCATCTTGGCTCAGACATAACAACATCCTGCCTCTGATCAGCGGGGTTTTCCGTGTACACCGGATCGAAGCGAATCGATCACGCAGAACAGCGGCAATTCTCGGGAAGCCTTGACCCGAGAATTTGACGTTCACTCTCACGCACAGCCACGGCCAAACCATGCAGAAAAAGCAAGACATCGAGGAGGAAGCGGGGAAAGCCATGCGCATTGAGGCTAGCGCGCCACCATCCACGAAGACGCGAGGCGTCTTCCGGCGAACGACGTTCGTCCATGCGGCCTTCTTCGTCGCCGGATTCTCGTTGGTGTTCATATTCGGTTGGGGCGGCGGCGCCACGCTCATCGGGCAGTTCTTCGGCCAATACAAACAAGTGCTCGGGAAGCTCGGAGGCCTCCTGGTGATCCTGTTCGGATTGCTCACGCTAGGGATCCTTCGAATCCCCTGGATGCTGGTCGACACGAGACCCCAGATGCGAAAGACAGGCGCTAACCGATGGATCAACTCGAGCCTGTTCGGCGTCCTTTTCGCCGCCGGCTGGACCCCCTGTATCGGCGCGACGCTGGGTGCGATCCTGACGCTGGGATTCAGCCAGGAGACTGCGGGGCAAGCGATGATCCTGTCCTCCGGATATGCGCTGGGGTTGGGCTTCCCTTTTCTAGGTTTATCGCTTGTGCTGGATGAAGCGCTGCAGATCGTCAAAAGGGTAAGGAAGTATACTCTTGTCTTTCAATGGATCAGCGGCCTGCTGCTTATCACGCTCGGTGTCATGATGCTCACCGATCGCATCACCTACATCGCCATCTGGGCTCAGCGCAATGGATTCTTCCTCGATTTACCCCTCGGCGGTGCCTCGATTCCCACTTACTTCGCAGCTGTGGCCGCTGGTCTGCTCTCATTTCTCAGCCCTTGCGTTCTGCCGCTAGTGCCTGCATACCTGGGATACCTGAGCGGCCAGCATGCACTGGATGGCACCCTTGAGATTGAATCCAAAACGCAGGCCCGGTAAACGAGGCTTGCGTTTCGTTCAGAATTCCTGCTACGTGTTCTTCAGGCTTGTACTTGTCTGGCGAGGTAGTAGTTGTACGGCATCACGAAGACGATCGGCAAGAAAAGGCCGTACGCTACGAGCCAGAGCAGGCCGATTAAGAAGCCCCCGGCCGTCAGCGGCCAGGTGAAACCGGGCAGCAGCGACGTCCAGACCTGATACATCGTCCATCCCAGGATCAGGTCCCCGGCGATGCAAATCACATAACTCACGATCATCGCGACCAGGGTCCCGAAGACGCTGGCCTTGAAGCTGAGCCTTTCCATCAGTCGCTCCTTTCTCTATATGGCAGCTTTCGCGCTCTGCTTGATCGCGCGCTGCTCAACTGGTTTTGATTCAACCTTATAGGCAGGCCGGATCTCGACATTTCGCAGGCGATTGGCATTGCTCACGACGGTGATCGAGCTGGTCGCCATGGCGATCTCGGCCAACACCGGGTGCATCCAGCCGACGATCGCCAGCGGGATCATCGCCACGTTGTAGAAGAAGGCCCAGAACAGGTTCTGTTTGATCTTCTTGAATGTGGCCTGGCTGAGGTTGATCGCCTCGATCACGCCGCTGATCTCCCCGCGCACCAAGGTGATATCGCTGGCCTCGATGGCGATATCCGTCCCGGTGCCTATGGCTATACCGACATTTGCCTGCGTCAACGCCGGGGCGTCGTTAATACCGTCCCCGACAAAGGCGATCATGCCGAATCGGCGCTGCATCTGCTGCACCTCCTGCACCTTGCCATCCGGGAGGACCTCGGCGAGCACATGATCGATTCCCACCTTCCGTGCGATCGCCTGCGCGGTGCGCTGGTTGTCCCCCGTGATCATCGCCGTTTGAAGTCCCATGGCGTGCAGTTCACGGACCGCGGCTTGCGAATCTTCTTTCAACGTGTCTGCGACCGCAAGGACTCCCAGCAAGCGCCCTTCTGAAGCCACGAGCATGGCAGTCTTGGCATCATCTTCAAGCGATCCCATCGCCGCATCGAAAGGGGCTGGATCGATCTCATGCTCACGCATCAAGCGGCGTGAGCCCACGAGAACCGTCTTTCCATCAACCCGCGCGGTCACGCCCTTCCCGCGCAGCGCCAAAAAATCTTCGGGATCGCCCAGCCGTCCCACCTGCGCTTCGGCGTGCTTGGCGATCGAGCGTCCGAGCGGATGCTCGCTTCCCCGTTCTGCTGAACCGGCGAGATAGGTCAGCTCCACTGCGCGGACGCCCTCTCCAGGGATGACGTCGGTCACCTCCGGCCGTCCCTTGGTGAGCGTGCCGGTCTTATCGAACATCACGACACTTACATCCTTCATCGTCTGGATCGCTTCGCCAGTGCGGATCAGGATCCCGTTCTCGGCGCCCTTACCGCTGCCGACCATTAACGCCGTCGGCGTGGCCAGTCCCAGCGCGCACGGGCAGGCGATCACGAGCACCGCCACGGTCGAGACGATGGCGAGCGTGATCACGCCCAGGCTTGGATCGACCCAGGGGAGGAAGGCTCCTATGCCGACAAACCCCTGCATCGGTCCAGAGATGACGATCCAGGAAAGGAAAGTAAGGATGGCGATTCCGATTACGACCGGAACGAACACACCCGTCACGCGATCGGCGAACTCCTGGATGGGGACCTTGGACCCCTGGCATTCTTCCACCATCTTGATGACCTGTGAAAGAAAGGTGTCCTTTCCGATCCTGGAAGCCTCCACCTTCAGGAGGCCTTCCTGGTTGACGGTCGCGCCGATGGCTTCATCGCCCGGGCGCTTGGTGACCGGCATCGATTCCCCGGTAGCCATCGATTCGTCGACGGCGCTCACGCCTTCGAGGATTACGCCGTCGGTAGGGATCTTCTCCCCGGGGCGCACGATCATCGTGTCCCCAACCTGTAGCTCTTCGATGGGGGTCTCGACTTCTTCGCCATCCCTGAGGATCGTCGCCGTCTTTGCGCCCAGCTCCAACAGCTTGCGGATCGCCTGGGAGGCACGGCCTTTGGCTGTCTCCTCAACATAGCGGCCGGTCAGGTGAAACGCCATGATCATCGCGGCGACACCGGCATAGTTTGCCACAGGGTAGAAGAAGGAAGCCGGACCGGTCAGGAGCGAGACCCCCGTACCCAATGCGATCAGGGTATCCATATTGGCGTGCCCATGCCGGACGGCGGTTAATGCCGCCGTATAGGTTCTCCGGCCGACCCAGAAAAGAACGGGGAGCGCCAGGGCGATCATCCCCAAGTTGAAGGCAAACGCGTTCGGCCAGACGATCCCGAAGAGCATCTCGGCGATCATCCAGACGATGATCGGAATGGTGAAGCCCCAGGCGACTTTCATGCGGAACGTCGCTTGCTGCATCTTTCGCTCCGTCTCGTCGACGGTTTCAGCCTGGTCGTCGATTTGAGGTTCGAGGACCTGGTAGCCTGTTTCAGCAACCGATTTCTTAAGATCCTCGATCGAAACCAGGGAGGGGATGTAGGTTACGTTGGCTTTCTCCGTCGCCAGGTTGACGTTCACATCCAGCACGCCGGGCACGTCACGCAGGGCGCCTTGGACGTGCGCCACACAGGATGCGCAGGTCATACCTCCAATGGGCAGGACGACCTTCTGCTCTGTGATCCCGTACCCGGCGCTGCGGACCGCCCGCACCAGATCGATCGCTTCCAGGTCTCCATTGCCGACCTGAACCGTGGCTTTCTCCGTCGCCAGGTTTACTGTAACCCGGGAGACACCCTCAACTTCATTGAGTGCTCTCTCGATATGGCCCGCGCAAGATGCGCAGGTCATGCCGGTGACAGGTAATACAAATTGTGAGTTTTTCACTTATACCTCCCGTATTTGTTTTGATGCCCAACCGGATCCCCATGCTGATGTATCAATAGAGATCTAGCTGGACCCAGATATTAATTCAGTCTCGAATGGCGGCTACAAACAACTCCTCACACCGGCTGATAATTTCACTGTGCTCTTCGTGTGTAAGCGCGCCAATGGAGTCAGGCAGACCGCTGAGCAGGTAGTCCTCGATCAGAAGCAGCTTAACCTTCTTCAACGATCCCTGGACAGCATTAATCTGGTGCACAATCTGCAGGCACCCTTCCTGATCAGCAATCATCCGGCTTAGAGCCCTGGTGTGACCGCCGATGCATCCCAGACGTCTGAGGATATCCGCTCGAACTTCGGCTTCCATTACCGTCCAACGTCCATCACTCGGCCTACGCTGTTTGACATACTCAAATGATAAGGATGGAAGATGTCCTTTTACAGGTCTGTCTCGCTTGTGGGTGAATAGGCATAATGGACGGTGCCAGAGCATCCCCAGGAGAGTATTGAAAGTGAGCGGGAGAAAGAATGCGACGCGGTTTTCATGGTCAACCCCCGTGAAGGCCTCAGCCGCGCGCGGCCAACAATGTAGAGCGTCGCTTGCGGCTGGTTGAGAGGGAGAGGATTCCGATAATCACTCTGGAGGAAGCACCTCAGCCGTCAAACGCAACTCCGCCTCTGGCTGATCAGGATCGTTTGAGGCGATGAAGATCTGGCGCATGATCGGCCCGGTCTCGTCGGGCCCATGTGCACCGGAATCGTACTCGATGTGCAGGATGCCTTCGTTGCCCGGCGCGATGCTATGCGGCTGAATTTCCGCCGTCGTGCATCCACATGAGGTGGTCACGGATTCGATGATCAGCTGACCCTCGCCGGTATTGCGAACTGGAACCGAGATTTCCACGATCTCTCCGTTGACAACCTTCCCCAGGTCGACCTCAGTCTCGGGCAATTTCAGATCGGGTGAACCGTCCGTGCATGCAGCCAATAAGATCGCACTAAGCGATAATACGAGAATTAAATGTATGCGTCGTTTCAACAAAACCTCCACTTTTGGATCTTGGTTATGCAGGTCAAGATAAGTTTGTGAATGCCCGGGTGATCCATTCCTGGATGGACATGATCTCGATCATGGACGCGATTCCAACTGACCACATATTCAAAACATTCGCCGGTATCGAGCCTGTTTCATCCCTACTCTTTTTCGCCCCGAAGCTTTCAAGCAAGTGCATCCCCATGCTCTCTACGGATAGGCTTCGGCCAGAAGCTCCTCGATCTTCTCGTCAAGCTCGGGTGCGACCAGTGGGCCGATCTTCACCCCTCTGAGCGTGCCATCTTTGCCGACGTAGAAGGTTTCCGGGACCCCCTGGATGCGGTACGCCTGAGAGATGCGCGTGCCGAGGTCGGGGCCATTGGGATAGGTTATGTCGAACTCGGCGATGTAAGCCAGTGCTTCTGTCTCTGTATCGATGTAGTCGACGCCGAGAAAGATCACGCCCCGATCGCGATGCTCGCGCCATGCACTTTCCAGGTAGGCTGCTTCCTCACGGCAAGGTGGGCACCAGGATGCCCAGAAGTTGATCACGACAACCTGCCCGCGCAGGTTGCTCAAGGTAATCTCTTCGCCTTCAAAGGTTTGCAGCGTGAAGTCAGGCGCAGGGCCCGTCGATCGTGGGCCAGAGTAAACTCTAGATAACCCCCACCCCATCAAGCCCAGGATCGAAAGCAAGATGCTGAAGGCAAATACCCTTGGCAAGCTTCGGACCTTTGACACAGAGAGTTCATCACTTGCCAGACTCAGCTCCTCTGTAGCGTTCATGGGGTGTTGAGAACGCTGGCCTCGGTCCATATCTCGGCGTTGGAATTACCAGGGTCGTTGTTCTCGATGATCACGCCCCTGCGCACGGTTTGGCCGCGCACATCATGGAATCCGGCATCTAGCGTGAGCGTCATGATGACAACTTTCCCCGGCGGGATGGTTGCGGAAGTGAAATCCCCTGTCGTGCACCCGCAGGTGGTGTAAGCCCGGCTGATCGTCAATGGGGCTTGGCCGTTGTTGGAAATCACGAATTCCTTGGTGACCACCTCGCTGGGCTCGATCTTTCCAAAGTCGTGAAAGCGCTCGCTGATCACGATCTCGGGCTGGGGACCATCCTTAGGCAGGAAAGGGATCGCCGGACCTGGGCCCATCTCGTGCACTGCGTGCAGCGGCTGATCGTAGACGATATCTTCCGGGCTGTATTCGATCTCCACGCTGCCGGAAGCCAGTGTGTTCCTTATGAACCCGCCGGCTGCGGCAAGCAGGAGTATTCCTGCAAGGATGGCGGCGACCGCGATGATTTGCTTTCGCTGCTCCTGTTTCCGGCGCAGGGCGATGCGTTCCTTGCGTGTCAGTGTGCCTGTTGCCATGCTTTTTACTCCTCTGCCAGAAAATTCCACGGCGCGTGATCACTACCCACACAGTAAAAATACCAACACAATCTCGGTATCACGCGCCAATGCTAAGATATCAGGCAGAAGGGATCGGTTTCTAGGGCAAAATAGCCTGTATCGGCAGGGGGTCAAGTTGCGCGGGCGGCCGCAGGATAAGGATCAGTTTTATAGCTGTAGTGTAGTCTCAGGCACCCCTGTTTGAGGCGCATTTCGATCGTTTGATTGCTGCTCATCCATCGATCGACCCGCTGGCTATTTGATCAGCGAGAAATTAGTTAGATTTGGGATGGGGAGAAAAGAAATCCGTGATCCCCTTCGACTATACCTAAGGAGATTAATTTCACCGGCGGAGACCCGATTCAACCGCCAAACCAGAAGTGCAGGAGCATTCCAATGAAAAACGTTGACTCACTCAAGCCTGACGAACTCATCCACCGCTGTGACGAATCCTCATTCGGATTTGAAACGACCGCCGAATTAGAGCCACCTGCCGAGATACTCGGTCAACCTCGCGCCATCGAAGCCGTGAAATTCGGCATCGGGATCGAACAAGAAGGTTTTAATATCTTCGCATTTGGACCCAGCGGCACCAGGAAACGCGAGATCTTGCGATCATTCTTCGATGAGGCTGCAAGTGAGGACCCTGCCCCACCGGACATCGTCTACGTCAATAACTTTGAAGACAGCCACAAACCAAACGCGATCAAACTGGACGTGGGCGTCGGAACGCAGTTCCGTGATGATATGGAGAAATTCATCACCGACTTGCGCAACGCACTCTCCGGAGCCTTTGAGAGCGAAGAGTATCTATCTCATGTGCAGGACGTTCAGGAGAGCATCGGCGAGCGACAGGAAGAAGCGCTTGCGGATCTGCGCCAGAAAGCAGAAAAACAAGGATTGAGGTTGATACGCACACCGACCGGCTTCGCGATCGTCCCCGTTAAGGATGGAGAGGTCGTTTCCCCTGATGAATTCCAGCAGCTATCCGACGAGGAACGGGAGGAACTCGAAGCCAAGATTTCAGATCTCCAGGAAGAATTACAGCGCGTCCTACAACAGGTCCCCGCCTGGCAAAAGGAGATGCGCGAACGAATTCAAGAACTCAACAAAGAGACGACCGAATTCGCAATCGGCGCACTGATTGACGAACTTAAGGAAAAATACAAAGAGTACGATGAGATTCAGGATTACCTCGATGCGCTGCGCAAGGACGTTGTGGAGCATGCCCGGGATATTGTGGCTAGTGGCGAGCAGCAAGAGAACCAGTTGACAGGCAGGCGCCAGAGGAGACAACTTCAAG
>CBFDDM010000067.1:0-18345 GCA_965603565.1 uncultured Anaerolineales bacterium
AGCGGCTGCTCGGCGATTCAACCCCGTTCCAATGGCTCAACCTGGCCGGCGGGGTCGGCCTTCTGGCAAATACGCTCTATTACCGCGCCTATCCTTCCTCGCTGGTCAACGTTGTGTGGATATTGATCGCAAGCCTGACCCTGCTGCGAGGACGCTCCTTCCAATCGACAAACTTCGAGAGGCTCGACGACAGTAAGTAGAATCTATAGTAGAAGACCAATACGCTCTTCTGAATGAGATCATCATGAAAATACACAAGCCTGCAGTCGTGTTCCAACTGCGCTGCTGCTCATCGCCGTTGTGCGCTTCGTCATTTGGGGAAGTTTTCCGGCCGAACCGATGCGTGAAGCCGTTCAGGTCTTTCTCGCGGCAAGCAGCGACCTCTTCTCACTATACGACTTGCTCTGGATCGTACTTGCAGTTATCGCTGCCTGGAGGATCCCGCGTGGAGCAGGAGTATCTGCCGCCCAGCTTGCGAAAACCTGAGCATAGAAAACAAATTCGAGCTGAATAGCGTCGATCCAGCAGCCAACAACTAAACGCGAAAATCAGTTCCATAGGCACCTAAGAAGCCTCCTTCGCAGATCTGAAGGAGGCTTCGTTTGTTAGCTGAATATGGTTGAACTACTTCATACCAACAATCTCTACTTTCCGAAGAGAGGCTACTGAGGGACGATCACCCGGTCCATCTCAAGAAACCATTTCAGCCCGTCGGCATCCTTGACATCTATCCCTGCAGGAGTTGTCCGATCCAGCCGATACACTCGGTCCATCTCTAAAAACCATTTTAGCCCCTCGGTATCCTCAACATCAATCACAGCAGGCACGGACGCGTCAAGCCGATACACTTGGTCCATCTCCAAGAACCAGAAGACCGCTTCTTCATCATCCGTTTCTACAATCCCGGGTTGGTTTTCTGCCGCAACTTGCTGGCCCGTTGAACTGGCTGAGGTTGCATTCAAGTGGTTTGTCATAGACAGCGATCCGGATGCAAACCCGATCAAGAGAAGGGCGAGCGCGACAGCCAGGATCATTGCCATGTTGGAGGTTTTCAATCGGATCGTAATCGTTTTCTCGTCAAACATAGTGCCTCCCTTTCTGTAGGTTCTTCTAGTGGTTCTTAGCTGTCTTTAGCTTAGCAACCTGCCCTGGATGCCGTCACCACTCCAATGGGGGGTGTTCGGGGGGTGATTAACTGTGGTATGCCCGGCTATAATCGGGGAAAGTTTGTAGATGGTATGTGAAACAGAAATATCAATCATATGAGTAACCCCTTGAATGATCCGGTCGAACCACTCTCAGAGCGTGAGTTGGAAATCCTCAGCCTGCTGGCCGAAGGTCTCACTAATCGTGAGATCGCAGGACGCCTATTCCTGAGTTACGAGACGATCAAGTGGTACAACAAACAAATTTACGCAAAGCTCGATGTCAACAACAGAACTGAGGCAGCTTCACATGCATATAAATTCGGTCTCCTGGATAACAAATCCGAGGCGAGATCTTCTGAGATAGCCGCTCCAAACGATAACCTGCCCGCGCAGTTGACTTCATTTATAGGACGAGAGCAGGAGATCACAGAGATCACATCCTACATTCGTCGGCAAGTTAGCCGCTTGGTGACCTTAAGCGGCCCGGGGGGCATAGGCAAAACACGCCTGGCTCTTGAGATCGCGCAAGAGCTCCGCGATGATTTTTCTGAGGGTGTGTTCTTTGTAGAATTTTCGCCCACTCACAACCACGACCATGTCGCGGAGACGATCGCGAACACTCTGAAAATACGCATCACCACAGGCCAAAATCCCTCCAATGTGCTTGCTAGCTACTTAGCAAACCGCCAGATGCTTCTCGTGATCGACAACTTCGAACATCTCGTTGAGAACGCCGAGGTACTTGTGGATTTACTTTCGGCTGCTCCAGACTTGACCATTCTCATCACCAGCAGAGAGTCGCTGCAGGTGTACGGTGAGATGAATTATCCCGTGCCACCGTTATCTCTACCCGAGGTCGCCAAGACCAGTCCTCTGAAAGAGGTATTGAAATCAGAAGCGGTTGAACTTTTTGCACAACGCGCATTGGCAACCAGTTCACGATTCAAAGTAAGCGAGGAAAACTTTTCGATCATCGCAAATATCTGCACCAAATTGGAGGGCCTACCCCTTGCGATCGAGTTGGCTGCTGCCAGTTTGAAACATATTGATCCCGAGTCATTACTCGAAAAACTCAACCAATCAGTTACGAACATCAAGCCTGGCCCAAGAGGTCTTCCAGAGAGACAGAGGACATTACATGCAACGATTGCATGGAGCTACGAACTGCTCACAGAATCTGAAAAGTTACTGTTTGCACCCCTTTCTGTGTTCCGAAATGGTTTTTCGGTAAAGGCGGCTCAAAGTTTGATGGATGAAAATCCTGCAGGCGATGTCGAAGCAGTGCTTGAGGCACTCGCCAGTAAAAGCTTGCTCGTCCGACAAACCATGCCTGGAAGCACTCCGCGCTATATGATGCTTGAAGCCATACGCGAGTTTGCGCATCAACTTTTAGAAGAAAACAAACTCATCAAGGAATATCGCAATCGGCATGCAGCGATCTACGCTCACTTCGCAGAGGAAGCCGTACCTGCACTCGTCGGTTCCGAACAAGTTGTGTGGCTGCGGAGACTAGAGCAGGACTATGGGAATATCCAGGCAGCTCTTGCGTGGACACTTTCTGGGCACAAGCGAGAATTAGGTTTGCACCTTGTAGCAACCCTACGTGACTATTGGTACTATCAGGGTCGCAGTACAGATGGTTTACATTGGGTTGAAGCGGCCCTTGAGAACGTGGAATCTGTTACAGCCTCGGTGCGCGCAGACCTATTTAACTGTGCTGCTCATGTACTCATGCACCACGACAAATCAACTCGAGCCCAAGAATTGCTCCACGAATCCCTTGCCATTTACCGAGAATTAAAAGATCTGAGAAATACGGCATGGTCACTGGCTTCATTAAGTTTCACATGGGTCGGGAAGGAGAACCATTACGAACAGGCGCTTGCTTCATGCGATCAAGCCTTATCTATATTCCGAGATTTGGACGATGCGCGTGGGATGATGGCGACTTTGACAATTAAAGGCAGGCTTATGTGGGCTCAAGGGGATTTTGATAGAGCTGAACAAGCCTACATAGAAACACTGGAAATTGCCCGTCAGTCAGGTAACCAGATTCGCGAAAGTTCTCAATACGCCAACCTTGGCTTGCTTGAATACTCACGTGGAGAATACAGCGAAGCCGACTGGTATTTCCGGCAATGCATCGAACTAAGCTGGGAGATCGGCTTAAGGCACATGACAGCCTTGGGTTTGGCCGCATTAGCAGGGCCACTCAACAACAGAGGCGAAACGACTAGGGCAGCCACGCTTATTGGCGCCTCAGAAGCATTCCGCAGTTTATCCGGCACCGCACCAGAAGCGCTCGATCAGTCGATTCTTGATGGGATTTCAGAAGTTATTCGCGGAAAGCTCGGTGAGACGGCGTATAAATCCGCATATTCAAAGGGACGAGCAATGGCACTCCATGATGCCGTAGCTGTTGCTCTAGGAGATCTTTCTGCATCGCCGCTCGATACAACGGTGTCTTATCATGCATCGAAAGATATTATTGACGATTCAGAAACTCATACATAACAATCAGTATTCAATCAAATCAGCAACATATTGAACACGATTACCTTTCCGGCGCTCGCCCAGTTATGCGCGCCAATCGAATAGCATGAACTCGATCGCAAGATTACACTAGACGTGATACTCACTCATGAATATAGGACAAGGAAGTTCAGTATGCCCTGGTTCCTGCTGCTCGCGCTGATCATCAGCATCCTCGCCCTCATCTTCGCCATTCAAAACACGGCGACCGTCACCGTTTCATTTCTTTTCTGGCACACACAGATCCCGCTCACCGTCGTCCTGCTGATCGCACTCGGCGTCGGTGCGGTCGTCACTGCGCTGGCGATGCTCCCGGGACAGATCCGTGGCCGGTGGTCCAGTTTTTCCAAAGGCCGCCGTATCAGCGATATTGAAACTGAACTCAAGCGTTCTCAACAAGAACTTCAAGAGGCTCAGGCACGCGTCGATGAGTTGAAAGCCGAGCGCGATCAGGCAGTTGCCGAGCGCGATTCGGCTCAACCCGAAACCAGCAGTTCCGAATCTACCGAATAAACAATGAGCGCATGGAAGGAAGCTGATCGAGGCTGGAAGCACTGACCCTAGAGGAGCGTAAGATGACACGAGAAACAAATCAATCAGGCCTGCACCGCATCTTTCGGTTGGTTGCTCTCATCTTCGCCACCATTGCAGCAGCAGTCTGGCTCTTTGTTATGGTCATGCAAGTCGTCGTAGGTCTCCAGAAAGGCCAGGATGTGCTCACGCTGGAGAGCGGTTTACTTGCTCTTCTCGTGCTCGTCAATGTAGCCGGCGCCGTAATCGGTTGGTGGAAGACAGCCGCAGGCGCTAGAATGCTGCTTCTCGGGGGACTCGCGCTGAGCATTTTCTCCATCGCTGCTGCCGGTCGCAACCGCGCTCTCGCGGTTGCTGTCTCAGGGCTCCCGTTCCTGCTCAGCGGCGGTCTTCTGTGGTTCGCCGGCCGCACCAACTTCCAAGAAGGGTCATCCGTATGACCCAACCCCAAAAGTCAAATCCTATCGCGGATTGCTCCTTGGCGCTGAGCGCAGGCCTGGGGTTCCTTCTGGCTCTTGCCGTGCTTCTGCGGCATATCCCACGAATGCTTCAACCCGAGTCTTATTGGAATGGGCTCCTAACTGAAAACCTCATTCTAAGTGTGCCGTTTACTGGTATTGGCTTGATGATCTCCGTCATGCTGGCATATCGAGAGAAAAGGGGGCAATTACAATGATCCATCATCTCAACTGTGCCTCGATGCATCCCTACCTGCCAGCGATCGACAGCATCGTCAACTGTCTGCTCGTGGAAAGCGATGATGGTTACCTGCTGGTCGACACAGGCTACGGCAGACAGGACTACCTGGATCCCTCTCCCCTGATGCGCGCATTCATCGCCCTGCTGCGTACCCCTGGCGATCTCGAGGAGACCGCCATAGAGCAGGTAAAAAGCTTTGACATCGACCCGGAGGATGTTCGCCACATCGTGCTCACGCACATGCACCTGGACCATGCCGGTGGTCTGCCCGATTTCCCCTGGGCGAAAGTGCACGTCCATCGCTCAGAGCACGAGATGGGCATGCGTAGATCACTCCCTTTCGGACCTTTTTACCGGCCCGAGCACTGGGCGCACAACCCAAAGTGGATCCTTTATGAGGAAGCCCGGATCGATTGGTACGGTTTCGAGGCAATCGACGTGCTGCCGGGCGTAAAACCGCGCGTCCTCTTCCTGCCGCTCCCGGGTCACAGTCCTGGCCACTGTGCTGTAGCGATCGAGTTGGACCACGGTTGGCTGCTGCATTGCGGCGACGCCACCTATCCTTTCTATCGCATGGATGATCCCCGTCAACCCTTTGGAGAACCTCCCAACTGGCTGGTGCGGTGGCTGCTCGGACCTCACACACCTAATTTGAAGGCGCTCCACGAAAATCACCGTGATGAGATCCATTTCATCTGTGGCCACGATCCGGTCAGCTTCATGGACTACAAAACATATGGATATTAAAACCCTCAGAGTTTGTGAACGCTCTATGAGACCTCCATCGAATGCCAGCCCCCCCCAATTTCCTGCTTGTCCAGATATATGGTTAAATCATGCCACCGTCCACTCGATGTGTTTTCTCAGGTGGGGGATTTCACAACAACGATTTTTTATAAGGTCGCGATATGAAGACAAATGACGTTGTGCCAGTGCTAATCTCGATCCTGGTCATCATCCTCGTAGCGATCCTCGAAAAACACAGCAAGCTGCTCGCGGCTGTGACCGCCACTATGCCCCTTGCTGCTCCGCTTGCCCTCTGGATCGTGTATTCATCCGTCGACGGTGATCAAGCCCAGATGACGATGTTTAGCCGCAGCCTGGTTCTAGGCATACTGCCAACGATCGCATTCCTGCTCACCGTCTGGATCACCACCCGCGCCGGTTTCTCCTTACTGGCGACGATCGTGACAGGTTATGCTGTATGGGGGTCGGGTTTCCTTCTGCTCCTTGCCTTAAAGAATGTGCTTGGGCTGGAGTGAATTCCCCGAGTGTAAGGCAAACACAGGAAGTGCAGCACGAATTGCGTAAGCCGCAAGTTTCATTCTACCAACCGAACGGAGGTCTTACCACGTGAAAGTCGTCGTGATCACAGGCAGCACACGCGGCATCGGCTTCGGCCTGGCCGAAGCGCTGCTCAAACGGGGATGCTCAGTCGTTATCAGCGGGCGATCGCAGGAATCGGTCCATGCTGCGTTGGAGCGACTGCCCGTTCCAGGTGAAGATGCGGCTGTATCGGGACATGTCAGCGATGTGCGCAGTGCGGCCTCACTGCAATCGTTATGGGATTATGCCTCAGGGGAATTCGGGCATGTCGATATCTGGGTGAACAATGCGGGCATCTCCAATGATCCGGATGAACTATGGCAAATCGCTACGGAGCAGATCGAGGCGATCATAGACACAAATATCTTCGGCTCCGTCGTGGGCACGAAGGTCGCGGTGCGCGCTATGCTCGAGCAAGGGCACGGAGCGGTTTACCTGATGGAAGGTATGGGTTCGGACGGACGCACTCATGGCGGACAGACTCTCTACGGCATGACCAAATATGCCCTGGATTACTTCTTCAAAGGGTTGGCAAATGAACTGGAGGGGACAGCGGTCATCGCTGGCGCGATCCGACCCGGCATGGTTGTGACCGACCTGATTACAGAACCATTTCGGGACAAACCCGAAGAGTGGGCTCGGGTCAAACCAATTTTCAACATCATCGCCGACCCTCTCGGTCCGGTTAGCGAGTGGATGGCGTCCGCCATTCTCGAGAACGACCAAAACGGTCAGATTCTTTCCCGACTTTCCAGAATAAATATTGCCTTGCGTTTCCTGAAAGCCCCTTTCTCCAGGCGCGACCTCTTCAGCGATATCGACATGAGCTGACCTGCACTTACACTGCATTTGAAATCAGAAATTCCTGTTTTGCCAGCAGGTCCGGATGAAGAGCTCGTCTACTTCAGACCTGCGCTGATACGATTAACACAGTAGTTTTGACTAATTTACACAGGAGAACCATATACTATGCGTGCATTTGTCACCGGAGCGACCGGATTTGTCGGCGGCCATTTAGCAAACAAACTGTTTGCGCGCGGCGACGAGGTGGTTGCACTCGTCCGCGATAAGCAAGCTGCCAGACCGCTCGCGGATCAAGGGGCCGAACTGCACGTCGGTGATATCACCAAGAAAGAATCGATGCGCTCCGCAATGCAGGGTGTCGATGCAGTATTCCATGTCGCCGGATGGTACAAGGTCGGGGTTCGGGATCCTCAAACCGCGCATGCTGTCAATGTCGACGGCACCCGCAACGTGCTCGAACTTATGCAAGAACTGGGCATCCCGCGCGGCGTATACACCAGCACGCTGGCAGTCAACAGCGACACGAATGGCGAGGTGGTGGATGAAAATTACCAATACGAAGGAGAGCACCTCAGCCTTTATGACCGCACCAAATGGATGGCTCACCACGAAGTCGCCAGGCCGATGATGGCAGAAGGACTTCCGCTTACTATCGTCTTGCCGGGCGCCATATACGGAGCGGGTGACACCAGCTCGACCGGTGACGCATTCCGGGATTATTTGAAGGGTGAACTGCCGATGCTGCCGAAGAAGACCGCGGTGTGTTGGGCACATGCTGAAGACATCGCCGAGGGTCACATGCTCGCTTTGGAGCGTGGGCGCCCAGGAGAAGATTACATCATCGCCGGCCCCTGTCATACATTTATTGAAGCCTTCAAGATCGCGGAACGCATCACGGGCATCCCCGCCCCCAAACTTCATCTTCCGCCCTGGCTGCTCCGGCTGTTGTCGGTACCCATGGGCTTGATCGATCGAGTTCTGCCCCTCCCGCCTGAATACACCGGTGAAGGATTGCGCGTGATCGCTGGCGTGACCTATCTGGGGAGCAACGCCAAAGCTCGCAAAGAATTGGGTTATGAGCCAAGATCGCTTGAAGCCGGCCTCCGATCCAGCTTGCCATCCTATACCAAACGAGCTCGCTGGTGAGGAAACCAACCCAGGAGCATTTCTCGAAGATTTAAGCTTGCCCGGCGCCAGCGCGTCGTGGAGAACTTTGAATTTAATCTCGATTTGCTTTATAAGTAAGGATCACTTTGCAGGAGATGAGGAGACCTCATGGAGTATCGTTTTTTAGGGAAGACCGGTGTACGTGTTTCTGAGCTGTGTTTCGGCACCATGTCATTCGGCGGCGACGCTGATCGTGAAACCTCCCGGGCGATGTTCGACCACTGCCGTGACGCTGGCATCAACTTCTTCGATTGTGCCAATGTATACCAGCGCGGCCTGGCAGAGCAGATCCTTGGTGAGTTCATCCAGGACTGCCGTGACGAAGTCGTCATAACCAGCAAAGTCTATTTCCCGATGGGAGATGACATGAACGCTCGTGGCGCAACCCGCTATCACATCATGCAGCAGGCTGAAGCCAGCCTGAAAAGGCTCGACGTTGACGTGATCGATGTGTATTTCATCCATCGCTTTGACGACGTCACGCCATTGGAAGAGACGCTGCGTGCGCTGGATGACCTCGTAGCTCAGGGAAAGATCCTTTATCCCGCCGCGAGCAACTTCGCCGCCTGGCAGGTCGAGAAGGCGCTGGGAATATCGGCACGGGAGGGATGGGTGCCGTTTGAGGTTCTCCAGCCGATGTACAACCTGGTCAAGCGCCAGGCGGAGGTCGAGATCTTGCCCATGGCACAGGACGAACAACTGGGCGTGATCCCCTACAGTCCTCTCGGAGGAGGGCTTCTTACCGGTAAATACGGGATGAATAAAAAGCCTGGAGAAGGTCGCCTGACCGAGAACGATATGTACCAAACCCGCTATGGAGCAGAGTGGAATTATCGTGTCGCAGAAGCGTTTACCGAATTTGCGCGTGAGCGTGGCTTCCACCCGGTCAGCCTGGCGGTTGCCTGGGCAGGCAGCCATCCCTCCGTCACGGCGCCGATCATCGGGGCGCGCAATGTGGAGCAGCTTGAGGACTCACTCGCCTCAGTCGATATCGAGATGACCGAAGAATTGCGGGCTGAGATCAGCGAACTCTCACCTGAACCACCGCCGGCGACCGACAGGGTCGAGGAGAGGACCCCGTTCCAGTACGGGAAACGCTAAGTCTAAGAACCCGAACGCATCATTTCAGATGCAGCACGCCGGCCGATCTCAACCGCGAAGTTTGTGCCCCGATCCCAGGGGTAGACCTGGCTCATGCTCGCGAACCACAAACCCTCAATCGGTGTCTTGATATCCGGGATCGACCGTGAGTGGTTCACCGGTGGGACGGGCTGCGCGTACGAGGTTCTGAACACCCAGTAGTCCTTCAGCCAATCGGAATTAAAGTCTTCGTTGAACTGCTCGAGCGGGGGCAGGAACCGTTCGAGCAGTCCCTCATCGGAAAGATTGAAGTACTCGTGCCCCTGTTCGAGGTAGTCACCGACATAGACCAGGTGATCCCCGTCGAAGTGCTCAGGTGACACGAAATTCGTATGCTCAACTAAAGATAGATATGGAAAACCCGCCGATTTCGGCAGGTTGTGCCAGTAGAAACCCTGCTCCGACAGCCGCTGCTTGAGCGCCAGGATCATGACGATTGCGCCCATCGATTTAAGCTCCAACAGCTGCTCGAGATAATCGCCCGTTAGAGAGGGCGCCATCTTCGCCAACGCGCCGGGCGAACTCGTCACAAGACACTGATCGACGATGTGTGACTCCCCACCGGCTTCCACGCTAAGGCGCCCGTCTTCCGTGGGCTCGATCTTGTGGACCGGGGTGCTCAACTCGATGCGTGCACCCAGCTCCTTGATTTTGTCGGCGAATTTATCGAAGAACGCCTGGAAACCACCGTCAAATGTCCCCAGCCTGGGTGTGCGCGCCTTGATGCGCGCCCAGAACCAGGCCATGTTGACCTCCTGATAGTACGGGCCGAATTTCCCGACAAGCAGCGGTTTCCACAAAATTTCATAGGGTCGCTCGCCGATCCAGCGCCTCAGCCAATCATGCGCAGTTTCTTTTTCGAGCGGCTGCCAGTGAGCCACATACTTCAGGTAGGCGATCACCATCCCCAGCCTGAGTCGCTCGAATATTGAAAGCGCCGGGAAGCGCAGCACGGCGATGGGCGAATCAAGCGCGTAGAATTCGCCGGCGTGATAGAC
Organism: uncultured Anaerolineales bacterium; assembly: GCA_965603565.1. Taxonomy (GTDB): domain Bacteria; phylum Chloroflexota; class Anaerolineae; order Anaerolineales; family E44-bin32; genus E44-bin32. Next base: position 10,346 of record CBFDDM010000067.1, read on the forward strand.
GACCGTCACAGGGCGCGGGAAGAGCACCTGATCCTTCCAACCCAATTCCTCGATCAACCCGAGCATATGTTCGTCAGAGGCAAACCAATGATGGTAGTAGCGCTCAATCGACCAATCCCAGCGATCCGTGCTGATGCCCGCCGCCAGCCCGCCGACGTAATCGGCCGCTTCTAACACGACGACTTCATGACCCGCAGCGCAGAGGTCATACGCGGCAGCGAGACCACCTGCTCCAGCACCGACGATCGCGACCTTCATGAGTCCTCCTCGGTCATTTCTTCCTGCACCGTAGACCAACTGATGCTGGCGCGGGTCATGTAATATGCACCTAAAGCGGTTATCGGCAGCCATAAAGCCGCATGCAGGACCAGCGTGTAGCCCGCCGCCAGCGCCTTAGGCACATTATATGCTTGCAGCACCGCAATCCCCGGTCGGTCAAATGTGCCGATGTAACCCGGAGCAGAGGGGATCGTCGTCGCAAGATTCACAATGCCGTTCATTAACATCAGAGCGAAGAAACTCACCGTGAACGGGAAGGCGTGCATCACGAACCAATATTTTAGGGTCTCGAGCAGCCAGATGACGACCGAAGTCACAAAGACCATCAAGACATCTTTGGGCGATCGCAAGGAAGCCAAACCTCCAAGAAAGCGGCCGAAGAAATCATCCAGTTTCTGCTGATATTTCTCGGGGACGAACCGTTGGTTTAGTTTCCCCAGCACGCTGCGTGCCTGGGGCGTGTACACTGCCATCAAGACAAAAACCGCGGTCGCGCCCAAGAAGACCACCGCCCCAAGGATGGCCAGTGTCTGGATACTTCCGGCAAAGCCCGAATCGGCGGTTAGATCGGCGAGCTTTGGCAGGTTGAGGAATACGAACGAGAGCATGACGATGCCGTCCAGCGCTCTCTCTACGATGATCGTCGCCAGAGAGGCCGAAATCGGGATCGACTCTTCCTTGCGCAGCACATAAGCCCGGAGCAGTTCGCCGGCCCGTGCCGGATAGATGTTATTGCCCATATACCCGATCGTAACGATCGGAAACATCTTGCGCACAGGGATCGCTTTAAGTGGTCGGAGCAAGTAATGCCAGCGCCAGGAACGTGCCCAAACACCGATAAAGTAGACTGCCACGCCGGGAATTAACCACCAGTATTGTGCGTTCTGTACCGACTCCCATACGTCGGATAACCGCAAGCCACGCAGTGCGTCGTAGAGCAGCACCGCGCTGATGGCTACACCCACCCAGAATTGCCAACGCTTCAATGCAGATTTCATAGACAGACCTGGTCATCAATCCCGCTGAAGTTGGATTTCATCGTGAATTCGATGTTCCCGCAGATCATAACAGAACCGGGCGCGTTGAACCACACGCGCCCAGCAAGGATCAAGCTATGTTTGCTTATTTTTTTATACTGCAGCTTCAGAGGGAACCGGCAGCATGCCCTCTAGAATGCGCTCCAGCGCCATCGTGTGTGAGCAGACACCGCGCGTCATAAAGAAATCACAATCGCAGTGCCACGAGCCCTCTTCAAACTTCACCGTATGCGGATTATTGTCACCATCAAAAGTTGCCTGAAATTCCTTAAAGATAATACGGTCACGTTCGATCGCATATCTCTTTGCTTTTTCTATCTTCCCAATCATTCCATAGTCCATTGTGCCTCCTTGACATGCTTATATAAAACAAAAAGGCACGTGGGCGCGAACCCATGTGCCTATACAGGACAAACCTTACGTTCTCGTGCCACCCCGCTCATGGCGGCATGTCCCTCCCGTCGATAAACTTCGTTCAGTGGTGTAAAGTATAGGCGCGCAGCGGGTGTGTGTCAATGCACGCTGTTCCTACGCGCGCCATACTCTCCCGCGACGCCAATTAATCGGGACCGACTGAGACCCCCAGGAGACTGTTTTCGATTTCGCCAACATCCTCAATGACCAGGCAATCTGCATCCTGGTAGATACGGCGCGGATCGATCAATACAGGCGTCATACCTGCCGCCCTCGCGCCCAGCACATCGGCATAGTAGTTGTCTCCTACATAAATACTTTCGGAGGGATCCGTCTGCAGCTGACCAACCGCGTACTCAAGAATACGCGGATCCGGCTTGTACCAACCGACCTCACCCGCTGTCAGGATCAGCTCGAAATACTCGCTTAGACCAAGTTCATCGACCAGATCATCCATCGGTGAGCTGCGGTTGGACACCAACCCCAGTCGATAGCCAGCCTCACTCAAGGCACTCAATGTCGGGAAAACCGTACTGGGGACCACATCGCTCGGTTGGTATTCGTCGCGCATACGTTCAGTCAATGTGCCGGCGATGCTCCTGGCCAGGTTCTCATCCGCACCAATCTCACGCAGATGCCGCCAGGCATGATTTTCCCAGAAGGCAGCATTGTCACGATATTCACCGAAGTGATCGATATCCTCTTTGAGCAGATCGGAGTCGGCCCAATACTCGCTGACCCAGCGCTCGCCAATACGTCGCAGGTTTGAGTCCGTTTCATGACCGAGTTCGGCCGCGATCCGGTAAAAGGTATCTGAGGCAGACGGGTCATTCACGCGTAATGTCCCATCTAAGTCGAAGAGTACTGCCTTGTATCCGTTGGGTTGAAATTGCATCTACAAAATTACTCCCGTTCAGTCCATGTCAGGCGTAATCCGCCTGGATCATTCGAAGTCTCTAACCGCCAATGAAGGACATCTCCACCTTCTGATTGCGGGCGGTTTCTTCCGTGCGCAGTTCGGAATAGCGGTCTGTCCGATTCTGCCATAATTCGCTAACCATACCCTTGATGTCCGCGTCGCTCGCGCCGCTGCGCAGTGGGCGCTTTAGATCGAAGCCGCGCGCCGAGAACAAACAGGTATACAGCGAGCCATCAGCCGACATGCGCAATCGCGTGCAGTCGCCGCAGAAAGGCTGGGTGACGGAGGAGATCAAGCCGATCTCGCCGGCCCCATCGCGATAGCGATAACGTTTGGCGACCTCGCCACGGTAAGCGGGATCGACCGGCTCCAGTGGGTAAACGGCATCGATGCACTCGACAATTTCAGCCGAGGAAACGACGTCTTGCATGCGCCATCCGTTGGTAGAGCCGACGTCCATATATTCGATAAACCGCAAGGTGTGACCAAGTTTTCGGAAGGCTTCCGCCATCGGCAGGATACTGTGTTCGTTAATGCCGCGTTTGACGACCATGTTAACCTTAATGGGGATCAACCTGTGCGCTTCGGCCGCCTGGATTCCCTCCATCACTCGGCCAACGCTGAAATCGACATCGTTCATGTGCATGAAGGTCTCATCATCGAGTGCATCCAGACTCACCGACACCCGGCTCAATCCGGCATTCTTCAACGCCTCCGCTTTGTTCTTCAACAGCGAGCCGTTCGTCGTCATCGTCAATTCAACCGGTGATCCCTCGTGCAGCATTGCGACCAGCAGCTCGATATCCTTGCGCAGCAGCGGTTCGCCGCCAGTGAGCCTGATTTTCTGCAATCCCATCCCTTCGAACACGCGCACCACGCGGGTGATCTCCTCAAACGTGAGCAGTTCTTCCTTGGGAAGGAACCGAAAATCCCTGCCGAAGACCTCCTTGGGCATGCAGTAGCGACAGCGGAAATTGCAGCGGTCGGTCACGGAGATACGCAAATCCCGCAACGGGCGCTTCAACTTGTCGAATACTTCTGTCGTCATAACGATCCCAATTCAGGCCTGCTGATAGAGTTCAATGCCCGCGCTTTTTTCGGCATCACGATGCGCTTAGAAAGCAGCGTAGCGCTAATTCTGACCATATAGGTAATATTCTATCATGCAGCCCGCCCGGAGTGTTCCAACAGGGTAGACTGCCGCATCCAGTTGAGCCTGCAGAATGGGGCCAATACGTTCGACTAAAGAAATGAAGGCACTGGGTTTATGGGTTGATCAGTTGGGGGCCCTGGATGTCAACCGTGCCGGTGAGATCATAAGGCAGCGCTCCGGTGATGCGCACAGGCGCGATCTCCCCGATTGGGATCTCACCCTCCACGATCACCATGCCGTCGATTTCTGGTGCGTCCCGATAGGAGCGCCCCACGCTGATGCCGTCACCATGACCTTCAATCAATACGTCTAACGTCTGACCAACGAAGGCCTGATTCTTCTCAAGCGAGATACTTTGCTGGATGCCCATCAACCGCTCCAGGCGTTCCTGTTTGATTTCTTCGGGGATTGGATCGCCCAGCGGCTCCGAGGTCGTTCCGGGCTCGAACGAGAACGTGAACGCGCCCACTCGATCGAAGCGCAGATCTTGAACAAATCCCAGCAGGTTCTCAAACTCCTGCTCCGTCTCTCCCGGATAACCGACGATAAACGTCGTGCGCAGCGCCAGGTCCGGCATTGCTGTGCGCAATTTGTCCACGGTCTGGTAAACCCACTCGATGTTTGCCGGCCGGCGCATCCGCAGCAGCGTCCCGCGATCGCCATGTTGGAGTGGCATATCGATGTAGGGCAGGATGCGCTCCTGCGAGGCCATGACCTCTACCAAACGATCGGTCACATAGCCGGGGTACGCGTACAGGACTCGGATCCAATCGACGTCGGGAACGGCCGGCGCCATTTGTTCGAGCAGCTGAGCAAGTCCGTCCTTCATACCCAGGTCATGACCGTAATCAGTGGTGTCCTGTGCGATAAGGTTGATCTCGCGTGCTCCTGCAGACTGCAGTGCATGCGCCTCGGAGAGGATCGCTTCCACCGGTCGGCTGACCGCCGTGCCTTTGATCAGTGGGATCGCACAAAACGCGCATGGCCGGCGGCAGCCGTCGGCGATCTTCAAGTACGCGCTGGCTCCCTGCACGGCTACTCTTGGGACACCTCGCTCATCGAGACCGACGGTCTCGGCTTCCGGCAAATGATAAACCGGCTCGGGATGATCACCGGCGCGGAGCTCACGCAGAACCTTGACGATATCCATCCAGCGTCGCGTGCCCAGGATCCCATCGATGCCCGGTACTTTTTGGATGACCTCCTGCCCGTAACGCTGGGTCAGGCAGCCGGCCGCGATGAGCAGCTGACCGGAAGATTTTCCCTGCGCCAGCTCTTGAAGGACCGCGTAGGATTCATCCTTCGCGGGACCGATAAAACCGCAGGTGTTCACGATGAGCACGTCGGCCTCTTCCGGGTAGAGCACGGCATGATAACCGGCGCGCATCATCAGCTCCGCCATCGATTCCGAATCGACGGAATTCTTCGCACAGCCTAGCGAGACGAGGTGAAAGCTGGGATCGCTCATGGGACGCTCACGGTCGTACTCGTGCTGGTCGCTGTCGGGCTGGCCGTTTCACTCACTTCAAGTGTTTCGGTGGGGGTTGGCGTGATCGTCGCAGTGGGCGTCACGATGCCGCGCGGCGACCAGACACGCTCGACGACCTGCGCCAGGTCGCCTAATGGCCCCTGGTCCTGTCCGTTGAATACGACCCTCAATCCTCCGGCATTGCCGGTCAACAGTTCGATTTGTTCCTCCGCGGTGTATTCAAGCTGATCACCGGGTTCCATACGCCCCTGGAACACTTCTTCACTATCCACACTGATTCGCACCCATGTATCCGAGGTCGCCGTCAGCCCCAACCGCACCGAGTCGAGCACAGGGAGGATCAATGTCGGTGTGGGCGGTGTGTCGTTGTCAGCCAATATGGTCACGGCAAACCCTCCCGGGGAAAGCTGCGGCTCCGGCGTTGAGGTTGCAGTGGGAATTTCAGTCGGTTCGTTGAACGAAACGAGAGCTTGCTGCGACGGTGTGGGTTTGGGATTGTTGAGCGAGGCGACGATGCTACCGACACCCCATAGAAAGACGCCCGCAACGGCGACCACCATGACACCCGACAAGACCAACTCGGTGATCGGCGGGCGCCGTGGCTGGCCAGGTTTAGCGATCTCGGCCGTTCCCGCCTTATTTCGCCGCAGCGAAATTCTGGGGGATCGGTCATCAGCGTCCTGCAGCGCTGCGTAGCTTGAAAGAATCTCGTCTGGATCTAGATCCAAGAAATCTGCATAATTTCGCAGGAAGCCCCGCACCTGCACCTGCGATGGCAGCGTATCAAACTCACCCGCTTCCAACGCCTCCAGGCGGTTCGCCCGGATGCGTGTGGAACGCTCGATTTCTTCCAACGTCAACCCGAGACGTTCGCGCCGTTCTCTTAGCGTTCGGCCGATCTCTTCCATACTCATTCAGAAATGCAAAACCACCGGCGTTCGCGCGGGAATGCATTGCCGGTGGTTGCTTTAATCAAATTATGCTTCTTCTTCCGTCTCGACCTCAGGTGCTTCTTCCTGTACAGCGACCGTTTCTGCTTCCGCTTCAGCTGGTTCCGCTTCCACGACCGCTTCCTCTGCCAGCTCTTCCTGAAGTTCTACGAATTGCCCGGCAGTTTCTGCTTCCATCTCTTCTTCTTCCTCGATGGCATAGGCTGATTCTGCCGGCTCGCCCTCGCGATGCACCAAAACGGTAATCTCGGGGACCAGGTCAATCGTGAGTCGGACGGGAACTTGATGGACACCAAGCGTCTTAAGCGGCTGAGAATCGATATCACGACGTTCAACCTTCGCGCCGGTTTCTTCCTCGATTGATTCAGCGATCATCGTGGTCGTGATCGAGCCGTAGAGCTTGCCCGTTTCGCCGGCTTTAACCGGATAGGACAACGTGAGTCCGTCCAGTTGTTCGGCGACAGCGCCCAACTCCTGGTTCAGGCGGGCGCGTTCTTCCGCAGCGCGTTTCATGATGCGCTCAGCCTGCTTCAATGCACCTTCACTGGCCTTTGTAGCCAGGCCCTGGGGGATCAGGTAGTTGCGGCCAAAGCCCGCCGCGACCTTCTTAACCTCACCCGCTCTACCGAGCTTATAAACGTCCTTCAGTAATAATACTTTCATCGTGCTCCAAGCCCTTTCTTCAAGATTAGAGCGCCGTACACGGCGCTCGGGACGAAGGGTACAACGTCCAAGTATTCTAAATTCTACCAGAGGGGTTGTGGGCGGTAAAGGTGCTCATCTGTACCCGTAGGGGAAATTCATGAATTTCCCCTACGGCAGGAGGATGTCAGCAGGTTGCAACTCTCCGTTCCGCTAACACTCTGGTAGGCCGACCCGGTGGGTCGCCCCAACGTTATCTACGTTTCCCAGGTGCCTGATTGCCCGGGTGATCAGGTGCCGTAATTTGCAAATCTCCGATCCCTGATTACCTAATCCCGGACCTCTTTCTCCATCACAATCGCATCCTCGCCGTTCCGGTAATATTTCGGCCAGATATTGACACGCTCATAGCCCTCCCGCCTATATAGCCGCAATGCCGGCTCGTTCGACCGGCGCAGGCTCAGCCGCACTCGCGCCGAATCCAGCTCGTGCTCACAGGCATGCAGCAGCCGCGTTCCAAAGCCTTTGCGGCGGTAGTCTGGATGTACGGCGATACTTGCAATCCAGCCGAGATTCTGCCTTCTCCTGCGGTCACCAATGACAAAACCGGCCAACTCATCCTCGCCCTCGACCACCAACCTGACCGTATCTGGAATTACCAGTGCAGCAAGGATATCAATCCAGGGCCAGGCATCCTCCCCAAAGCACAACTTCTCCAAGCGCTTCAGCTCGAAGAAGTCGTGCAGCCCAGCTTCGCGTAGAACGGTCGCTTCTCGATCGCTCCGGCTGTTGTGTCCCTCGATCAGGATTTATCCTTCGTGAAATTTTCAAGCAGGCTGGTGAACTCCATCGGGAAGATGTATTTCGTCGATGGGCTCATGCCCATCTCTTTAAGCGTGTCGAAATACTGAAGCGTCATTGTCTTCTGATCGACGGTCTGGGCAACCCCGTAGATCTTATCCAATGCCGAGGAAAAACCTTCCGCACGCAGGAGTTGAGCTTCACGCTCACCTTCGGCGACGAGGATGTTCGCCCGCTTCTCGCCCTCTGCCTTAAGAATAGCCGCCTGTTTCTCGCCCTCGGCGGCGATGATCTTGGCGCGGCGCTCACGCTCGGC
>CBFDDM010000068.1:0-18263 GCA_965603565.1 uncultured Anaerolineales bacterium
GAGGGGAGCAGCAGCGGGTGGCGGTGGCGCGTGCCTTCGCAACCAGCCCGGAGTTAATGATTGCCGATGAAGCGGTTTCATCATTGGATGTGTCTGTTCAAGCTTCGATCTTGAACCTGCTTAATGAACTGCAGGAAGAACGGGGTAGCGCGACCTTTTTTATTTCGCACGATCTTGCAGTTGTCGGATTCCTCGCGGATAAGATTGCCGTTATTTATCTCGGACGGCTGATGGAAATTGCAGATTCCAGGGCACTTTTCAACCCACCTTATCACCCTTACACGGAAGCGCTCCTATCTGCGATTCCGTTGATGGATCCGCAGGCATTTCAAGAACGCATCCGGTTGGGTGACGAAGTCCCCACGCCCGAAGATGTCCCCTCAGGCTGCCCGTTTCATACAAGATGTCCGCGATATATCGGTGACATCTGTGTCGAGGAGCAACCACCCTGGCGTGAGACGGAGTCAGGGGGGTGGGTTTATTGCCATCATCCGATTGAAGATTTAATGGATATGCAAACGCGCGTCTTCCGATTTGATTCATCCGGGGAGGCCGGGTAGATGGGTCGCTATTTGCTGCGCCGCCTGGCTTTCCTGGTTCTCACGATTCTGGTGACCTCGCTGATCGTTTTCGGCATCACACAGCTGCTGCCCGGCGATGTCGCTCGAGTTATTCTCGGGCGGGAAGCCGGCGAGCAGGCCTTGCAGGAGTTGCGCAGAGAACTGGGATTAAACGCTCCCTTACATATTCAATATTTTCGCTGGCTGACAGATTTCTTCACCGGTGATTGGGGGCAATCGTTCAGCACGCGCCAGCCGATATTTGAGGTCGTCATGCAGCGCTTGAGGAACTCTGCCATGCTCACCGGTATCATCCTCGTTTTGTCCGTGCCAACAGCGATTATCCTCGGTGTGCTTTCTGGGCTGAATGAAGGTTCATTCATCGACAACGTCATCAGCATCGGCGCGTTATCTGTGGTGGGGCTGCCCGAGTTTGTCACCGGCCTGATCTTAATCGAGATATTCGCATTTCAACTTCGTTTGCTTCCAGCAAATTCGACAATCGCGCTCCAGGCTGGATTCCTCGAAGCGCTTCCCATGCTCATCCTCCCGGCTGTAACGGCGACATTAGTTTTGCTGGCCTATCTGGCACGACTAACACGCGCGGGAGTGATCGAAGAACTGGATTTATCCTACGTCCGCACAGCCGTGCTCAAAGGTCTTGCCTGGCGACAGGTTACCTTTAAGCATGTATTGCGGAACGCCTTGATGCCAACCATCACGGTCGTCGCCATCAGTTTCGGCTGGATGATGAGTGGATTGATCGTGATCGAGAATGTGTTTAACTATCCTGGTCTGGGACGGCTCATGGTTTTTGCAATCGACCGTCGGGACCTGCCGATGCTGCAGGCGGTCACGATGGTGACGGTCGTCAGCTATACGCTCGCAAATCTGCTCGCGGATCTGTTGTATGCCGCGCTTGACCCTAAAATCGAGCTGGACTGATTGAAGATCATGATGAAGAGCAGCGAAGATCTTATTCAGCTGAGTGATTACCGACGTCGTGTGCGCGACCTGTACGCCGAGGTTATTAGGTCAGGTTCAGGAGGGCGGCACACCTGGGAGCGGTATCGTGCCACGCGCGAAGAGCTTTTCCGCCATCACCCGCAGTCCGCGTTGAATGCAGAGCAGCAAAAACGGTTTAAAGGTTTGCCCTATTTTGAATATGATCCTGATTTACGCTTTAAAATTTGTTTGGAAGGGCTTCGTGGGGCGGAAGTGATCGAGGTGAAATTGGAGGCCGATGGGCTGACCCGTCTGCAGCCATTCGGTAAGGTGAAGTTCGAAATCGATGGGCAAATGCAATCCCTGACTCTTTATTGGATCCTCGGATATGGCGGGGGAGTTTTTTTGCCATTTCGTGATGCGACAGCCGGAGATATGAGCTATGGGGGTGGGCGCTATCTTTTAGACACGATTAAGGGCGCCGATCTTGGCAGAGAAATGGATGAGTGGGTAATCGATTTCAATTATTCCTACAATCCATCCTGCGCGTATAACGTTCGCTGGCATTGCCCTCTGGCACCGCGCGAAAACTGGCTTGATGTGTCTATTTGTGCGGGTGAGAAGGTCTTCGCCGATCCCATCTGATCTGTCGATCGCTCCTTCTGGATCCTGGATTACTCGTGCTCCAACCCCTGCCCACCGCTGCTCATACGCCTGTGCTCGACCAGCATACACGCGTCCATGACCACATCCAGCCCCGCCTTTCTGGCTAGATCAGCCGCTTGTTCATTTACGATACCCAGCTGCATCCATACGAACTCCACACCAACATCAATCGCCTCTTCGACGATCGGGGCGATGTGCTCAGGTCGGCGGAAGATGACCACGCCGTCGACCGGCTCCGGGATCGAGAGCAGGTCGGGATAGGCTTTCTCACCCAGCGCTTGCTCCAGATAGGGATTGACAGGGATGATGCGGTAACCGGCACGCTGTAGATAAGCGGGCACGGTGAAACCCGCCTTTGTTCGGTTCGCGCTCAAACCCACGACCGCGATCGTTCTGGCGGTATCGAGGATCTTGCGCTTGGTTCGTTCGTCGGAGGTTATGGTTGTCATGAAGATACCCTTGTGTTTATTGGATGAACGTTAGTCTTATGACCGCGCCAGCGCTCTGAATCTTACGAGATCCATTGTGAGCGCAAAGCGATCCGACCGCTTGAATCATCCCATGTGGCGTTCGGGACCCGGCTTCACTTCCCGGGCTTTGCGATCCATGATCCTGATCGGATCGTAAAATGCATCACCTACAAGTTCATAGCGGGAGACAGCGTAGCGCTCCAGGATGCGCACACCGTGCGCATCCTTATGCATTTCGGCAAGTGTCCGCCTGTAGTTTCGGCGCCGTGACGGATCCACGCGTGTTGAGATCACCCAGGGTGGCATCGGGCTCGGCCCCAGGGTTTGGATTACCCTGAGTTCATTTTCCCATGATGGAACTTTACGCAGCATGGTTTCGTATACGGTCGTGTCAATCGCGGCGGAGTCCACGGATCCATCGAGGATCATCTGCAGCGCGGTCTCGTGGCTGCCCGCCATGCTAACCGACCCGAAGAAACCGTCCTTATAGCCAAGATCGTAGAGGTGAGCCTTGACCACATTGGAGCCTGAGTGTGAGCGCGGTTCGTTGTAGGCCCAGCGGGCGCCTTCGAGTTCTCTGAATGACTTGAACTTGCTGTTGGTGCGCACCATGACATCGGAAAAATAGACCGGCTGGTCCCCATAGCGTTTCGCGCGCATGACTGGTGCTGCAAGCAGTTCAACACCGGGCGAACGAAGATCGGCCTTCCAAACGTAAGGTAGTCCACAAATCCAACCGATCTCGATGTTGCCTGAGTCCAGATCGCGTTCGCGCAACTCCCAGTCTGCGTCGTGCGCGACGAGGGCATCGATACCCAATCGATCGGCGAGGTACTCTACGGTTTCGATGAAGAAGTTCTCGGCGTTGGGCGCCATACACGAGGCGAATCGCAATACATATCTCCTTTTCGTGCCTATCCGTGAACAATTGTGAGCGGTGGGCTGGAAAATCTGGACCCAATCTCTCTGCTATTTTATCGCAATGGAGTCGTCGGCATAGGTTATCATGGTGTCCGATAGTGAAGGCATGCACCTACTCGACAAGTACGGGAGAGGCCAGTTCATGAGCAGCAGAAAACCAATCATAGCCGGCAATTGGAAGCTGAACTTGGGCACGGTGGAGGAAGCGATTGGGTTGGTGCGCAAGCTGCGACCACGCATAGGATCATTGAAGGAGGTCGAAGTTGTTCTCTGCCCACCATACACGGTTCTGAATTCATTAGCTGAGATCCTGAAGCAGAGCCGCATGGCGCTGGGCGCGCAGAATATGCACTGGGAATCGCATGGGCCCCATACCGGCGAGATCTCAGCGAGTATGCTCTCTGATTTATGCGCCTTCGTCATCATCGGGCATTCAGAGCGGCGCGCAACCGGGTCTGCTGAGGAGACCAACGAAGCTATTCAGAAGAAAGTATCCGCAGCGCTGGCGGCCGATCTTACACCGATCTTGTGTGTAGGCGAGACGCAGGACGAACGCGCGTCCGACCAGACTAACGCCGTTATTGCTGAGCAGGTTGGGGTTGGTCTGCACGGTTTGTCGGGGGAGCAGGTGGGGCAATGCGTGCTCGCTTACGAACCGATCTGGGCGATCGGCACGGGCGAAGCTGCTTCACCGGCGGAAGCGAATCGCGTCATCGCGCTCACGATACGCGGCACGATCGCCGAGGTGTGGGGAGAAAATGTCGCCCAGTCCGTGCGTGTCCAATACGGGGGCAGCGTCAATCCGGAGAACATCGCCGATTTCATGGCGATGGCCGAGATCGACGGCGCCCTCGTTGGCGGCGCATCCCTGAAGCCCTCGTTTGCGGATCTGGTGTTGAGGGCGGTGGGGGGTTAAGTTAAAAGGGATCAGGAATTAGGGATTGAAGATTGGGGGATACGGCACTCGGGCATACTGGCACTTCACGATGACATAACGGGCAGGGGTGACCCACCGGGTCGGCCCTTTTGTATCGCATGAGTTGTTTCGTTTATGGGATTATCAATCCGACAAGATCGCGACCTCATCCACGATGCCGACGATCACCGCTCGTACCGCACCCGGGTCGAGGTTCAGGACCTGACGGGCCCCGTTGCCTTCATCGATGACCAGAACGGTGTCGCCGGGTCCTGCCTGGGCGACGTCGACCGCAATGTCGTAATCACCGGTCTCATTGCCGTCGAGATCAAGTTGATCGACGAGCAGCAGTTTATGGTCTTGCAGATGGTCGATCTTGATCGTCGAAACGACCGTGCCGATGACTCTACCGATATACATGCGTCATTCACCCTGACCGATGCGGCGCCAGTATGCCGTTGGCTGTGATCGTCGTGCAGTTTCATCTACATCGACCTCGTCGACGATCCCGGTGATGGCCAGATCCACCGGGACAAACGTCTCCGGCATTGCCTGCGCGCCCTCACGGCTCGCAACCATAAAGACCAGCATGCCCGGACCCGCCTGAGCGGTCGCATCAGCGGCGATTACAGGATCACCCATCGGCTTGCTGCGATCCTCCGTCAGCGGCTGGACGACAAGGAACTTAACCCCGTCAAGATCCTCGTATTTTCTCGTCGCGACAACCGTGCCAATTACTCTTCCGAATTTCATAGCTGGCCCGTCACCCTGTCACTGAAACGGGTTGCGCCACCCAGGTTCTCCCACATTTCGCTGTGCAGCTGTGGGATCACGACCTGGCGCAAAAGGAGATTCGGGTTGGAGAGCACTCCGGTTCCAATCTCGATTGCTGCCTCGACGTCGTGGACAATCCCGGAGAAAAACACGATGCCTTTGCCGCCGAGCCCATCCGCGAGTCGAATTTCAAGCAGGCGAACATCGGCACCTTTCAGGCCAGCATCAGCCGAGTGGATCGCGGCGGCGACGGTCGTGGTTTCGATGATCCCGAGCGCATCGTCCGGTCCTGGGACGCGCCCGCCTCCGATCGCAGCGACCACATCGGGATGCACCTGAGGCAGGTATACGAAATCAACTTCATCGCTCGCGCCTGTGTCCCTGCCAGCGGCGAGAGATTCTTCTACATCCGCGACTTCGCCACCAATAAGCACCAGGTATTTGCCGGGTTGAACCGTGCCGGTCTTGAGCACGTAGATCGGGGCGCGTTTGACCATCGCGTCGGCAGCATTGATGCCGGTGGCGATGCTCGAGAATTCGAGAAGTGCTAGTGCTGGTTCGATCTTGCTCATGTCCACATCTTCATTTCACCGCTCATACGATCCGGAACGAATCTTTCAGCGTACAGCGGCGAATGCGGCTGAAACTGACTGGATTGGTTATGCCTTCGCCCGTCGGGCTGGCGATCGTCATCGAGCAGAATCCCTCACCACCGTAACCAATCCCGGCAAATGAGGGGGCGTTCTTGACGAAGATGCTGCAGTCCATCACGCGCGCCATTCGGTCAAGGTGATCAAGATTCTTGGAATGCATCACCGCCGTGTGGCGGAAGCCATGCTCGGAGCGCTTGGCCAGGTCGATGGCTTCATAGGCGTCGCGCATACGCACGATCGGCATGATCGGCATCATCTGTTCGGACCAGACCAGCGGGTGTTCTGCCGGGACCTCGGCGATAACGAGTCGGATTTCATCGCCAACCTCGATGCCGATTTCCTTGAGCAGCACGTTCGCGTTCTTGCCGATGAAAGCTTTATTCATCGTTCCGTGACGACCCGGAGGGGGGCTATCGGTGAAAAGCACTTTGAGCAATCGCTCCAGCTGACCGGAATCAATCTCGTAGGCACCGTGATTCAACATATGCTGCTTGAGTTCATCCACGATCGAGGCGACCGCAAAGACGCCCTTTTCGTCCGTGCAGATGACGTTGTTATCGAAGGATGCGCCGCGCACGATGTCGCGGCCGGCTTGCTCGAGGTCGGCGGTTTCATCGACGACCACCGGCGGGTTGCCGGGTCCGGCGGAGATAGAACGTTTTCCGCTCTTCATCGCTTCGCGTACCACCGCGATGCCACCCGTCACGGTCAGCAGGCGGATATCTTTGTGCGACATGATCTGCTGTGCGGTTTCGATGGTCGGGTTATCGATCGCGCTGACCAGGTTAGCCGGACCTCCCGCCTCGATGATCGCTTCGTTGATCAGCTGCACCGTGTGGTTCGAGCAGTTGCGCGCTCCGGGGTGGGCGTTGAAGACGACCGCATTGCCGGCGGCGACCATCGAGATGCTGTTGCAGATCACGGTCGAGGTTGGATTCGTGCTTGGGATGATCGATCCGATCACCCCGTACGGAGCGAACTCGACCAACGTGAGACCATTGTCGCCGGTCCAGGCTTTGGGATCCAGCACTTCTGTCCCAGGTGCCTTGTTGGAGTTGAGCAGGTTCTTCTGGGTTTTATCCTCATAACGCCCCATGCCCGTCTCCTGCCACGCCTCGTGAGCGATCACCTGGGCGTTTTCGCGCATGGTGCGCCGGATGTGAGCGATCATATGCTCGCGCAGCTCAAGCGGCAGGTCGTTAAGCTGCTCAAATGCTTCTCGAGCGGCTGCAACGGCGCTGTCCACGTCCGGGAAAAGATTGTCTGCGTGCTGGAGGCGCGTTGCAGGTGGCGGCGGCTCGACACTGGCCAGGGGCTCGGGCTGTGGTCCGGAACGGACGCGCGACCCCTGGCGCAGCTCGGCCATGACGTTCTGTACGATTTGTTCGATCCGCTCGTTATCCAAGATCACACCGCCTCAGCTTTGTCATATGTAATCTCGCCCTCGACTTCAAGCTGATCGACGATGGCCATGATGACGCCGTCGCACGGGCGTTGATGGGTGTATTTCGTCTGCCGGGCGGCGCTGCCGGTGGCATAGAGCACAACTTCGCCCAATCCGGCACCGACCGCGTCAGCAGCCACCCGGTAGCCTCCGGTCTCATTGCCTTCCATGTCCAGCTGCTTCAGGACAAGGAATTTTAGACCCTCGAGGCTTTCCTCTTTGCGTGTGGCTACGAGCGTACCCACGACTTTGCCTAAGAGCATAGGGGACTCTCCATTCCAGCCGCCGCGTGAACTTGCGGGAATCTTGGGCTGTCGGCTGTATGCCAGGCGCTTGAATGCCTCATATATTCAGGCGTTCAGCGCGATCCACGTAAGCCCACGCAGCGGAGATGTCCGTACCTACACTTTGGTTTCGACGGACCCGGTTACTCCGAAGGTTGTCGTCCCAAAGGCAGTGTAACGTCAACGTTTGCGTGCGGGCGCGGGATCACGTGGATTGCCACGAGCTCGCCGACCTTCTCGGCGCCGCGCGCGCCAGCTTCGACAGCGGCTTTCACAGCGGCGACGTCGCCACGCACGACCGCGGTAACGAACCCTCCGCCGGTCTTTTCGTAGCTAACGAGTTCCACTTTGGCAGCCTTGACCATCGCATCTGCGGCTTCGACCATCGCCGGATAGCTCCGGGTCTCGATCATACCTAATGCTTGGATGGCTCCATATTCGGCTTCAGTCATGCTGACCTCCTGTGCAAATTCCGAATTCTTGTTTGGGAAAGAGATACGGATTCAGATTGTTCGACGTGTTCAGGCGAAATTTGTCCGATAACGACCTCCATCGAGAAGCGAGCAAACTACTCTCGCCTGGATTTTTCCATGTCACGGCCGCTGATGCTCTCGATTGCCGAGACGGCCGCGCCGTAACCTGCCATGATGTCACGCTCCTCGCCGCCGAGATACACGCGCCCGAAGCTGCCGAAGGCGCGCACATCGAGAATGTTGATATTCGCCGCTTTTTCGGCTTCGTTCGCCGCTAGAGCAGCATAGCCTGCCGGCTCAACCTCGAGCACGTATAGCGTCTGGCCGGCGAGCAGCATGTGACCGTAACGCATGCGGTTGATTAGCTGCACCTGGTGGGCGTCGACGTGCCTGATAATCTGGCTGGAAACGACGCGCGGCTTGAAGCGATCCGACTCCTCTAATTCGAGCGCATCGAGGATCGCAGCCCCGGCGGCGCGCACTTCGGCCTGATCCTCATGGTGTACCTCGAGCAGCCCGAACAGGCGCTCGACGATCTGCATGCCGGGCCGCACGCGGGTGGATTTCAAGGCGATATCGGTGATGCGGTTGATCTCAATGCCAGGCGAAATCTCAACCCAGAGGGAGGTATCGCCGGGGAGGGGCAGGAACCCTTTGGCCACCGTGCCCAGATAACCTGCGTGCTGCAGCTGCAGATTGTCCAGGAAAACATACGTACGAAGGTCTACGGTCATCGCATAACTCCTTAGTTCGCGTGTTCAGCACCTTGCATGATCTTGACGCTGGCGCTGGCGCCGATGCGTGAGGCACCGGCGGCGATCATTTTCTTGGCGTCCTCGTATGTGCGGATGCCGCCAGCGGCTTTGACGCCCATGGCGGAGCCGACGACGTGGCGCATGAGGGCGACGTCTTCGGCTGTCGCTCCGCCGGGTCCGAACCCGGTGGAGGTCTTGACGAAATCCGCGCCGGCAACCTTTGCCAGCTGACATGCCGCCACTTTCTCTTCATCGGTCAGCAGCGCCGCTTCGATAATCACTTTGAGGATCGCGTTGCCAGCGTGGCATGCGCGGGCGATCGAGGCGATGTCACGCTCGACCAGCTCGTAATCCCGGGACTTCAAGGCCCCGACGTTGATCACCATGTCAACCTCGTCGGCGCCTTCTCGGACGGCCTGCTGAGTTTCGAAGACTTTGACTTCGGTCGGTGTAGCGCCGAGCGGGAAACCCACCACCGTGCAAACCAGGACATCGCTGCCTTCCAGCAGGTCGTTGCAGAGCTTGACGTAGCTGGGGTTCACGCATACGGAAGCGAAGTTGTGTTTCCGCGCTTCGTAGCAAAGCTGGGCGATCTCATCCTGAGTGGCGTCCGGCTTGAGGATCGTATGGTCGATCATATGCGCCAGTTGTCCATCCGTGGGAAAGACCCCCAGGGTGCTGGCGATGCGATCCGCGCCGGCGTCGACGACCGGGCTGACCTGGTCGGTGAAGTTGTTCGAAGAGAGCGGAGCGTGCTTGCCATTGCCGTTCCCGTTTCCGCCCGGCTCTTCCTGCAGGTAAATCAGCACCTGCCGAGTGATCTCTTCGATGATTCGTTCAATTTGTTCTTCTTTCAATGCTTTCATTCGTTCAGTTCCTACTTCCTGATAACTAACTTAATAATTGCTGTCCTGATCGAGATACTTGATCTCTACGATCATTTCTTCGAGTAGCGTCGTTCAATGTCCATGATCTTGTCGACCCGCCGGGCGTGTCGGCCACCGGCGAAGTCGGTGTTCAACCAGGTTTCCAGGATCTGTTTGGCGAGAGTATCGCCAAGCAGGCCGGCGCCAAGCGTGAGCACATTGGCATCGTTGTGCTCCCGGCTGTTAAACGCCGTAGCCTGGTCATAACACATCGCCGCGCGCACACCCGGCACTTTGTTGGCGGTCATGCATGACCCAATGCCGGCGCCATCGATGATCACGCCGCGGCCGGCTTTGCCCTGGGATACCAGCTGCGCAACCGCAAAGGCAAAATCGGGGTAATCGACCGAATCGGCGCTGTCGGTGCCGCAATCGATCATCTGGTATCCGGCGGACTCAAGCATGCTGATGAGCATCTCTTTCATCGCGTAACCGCCGTGATCTGCGCCAATTGCAATGATTTCGCCCTTGGAGGGTGCATTTGTCGGGCGTGCCAGCGGTGATTTTGCCGCGGTTTTCGTGGAAGGGTTTCGTCCCTCTACCAGCTCGATATTGCGATCCATGGCGATCTGTCGGGCAAGCGGCGTGACGATCGCGCCTTCAGGAATTTCGTAGCTTGAGCCAGGCGGGAGGTCGCGGATGTCCAATTCATTGACAATCGGCCGACCGCGCCGGCTGCCTGTGTCGGATAGACCCAGTGTGCGGTAGACGACTTTGCGGACCAGCTGCCTTACCTTTTGTTCTTGCGGCACGTCCCGAACCTCCAGTGATGCCCTAGTTCGCTTGAAAACCCGTTCTGCATTGCTACTTCGCGAGCCAGTCGCTTTCCGGCTCAGCGCCCATAACCTCTCCCAACGGCCCGCGACCCATAAAACGGGCTACTTCCATCTCGAAGCATGATCGATCGCCGCGGAACAAACCGTTGAAATATTCGATCGGCGTGCCATCGCGCAGGTAGCTCACGCTCTCCATCTTGATCAGGGGCGCACCCTCGGCGATCTGAAGCAGTTCTGCTTCGGTGCGGTTAGCGGCGACGGCCTCGATGCGCCGGCGACCGCGCGCGACTTTCAGACCACAGGCCTCTTCAAGATAAAGGTAAAGCGATTGCTGCGTGAAATCCTCGTTCAATACCTCCGGACATAGATCATATGGGAGGTAGGAGGTGACGAGCACGATCGGTTCGCTCTCGATAGAACGCAGGCGGTGGAGTTTGATCACCGGTGTGACCGATTCCAGATCCAGATAAGCGGCGACATGCGACCCGGCAGGCTGCATGTTCTGCTCGAGCATGTCACTCACCATCTCGATGCCACGTTTCTCCATGTCCTCGTAGAAACCCATCAAGGAGTGCACCAGGCTGGTACTGCTGATCTTGGGTTCGGCGACGAATGTGCCTCGTCCGCGTTCACGGACGACCATGCCCTCAAACTCAAGCTGCTGCAAGGCCTGACGCACGACCGTCCGGCTCACTCCAAAGAGCGAGCATAGTTCCTGCTCAGGCGGGAGCTGGTCGCCGGGCTGCCAGCGCTTCGCTTCGATCTGATCGATCAAAGCGTCCTTAAGTTGGACGTAATAGGGGATCGAAGAATCTCGGTCGATCCGATTGCGCAGTGACGTAGCTGTGCGTGCCACAAAAATCAGCCTTTGTCCCAAGAAGATATGATGTAATTACTAATTTGCATATTGTAATTACCTTTATGATAGATGAGATCAGGTCTGTTGTCAAATGGTTCTGGGGTAATGGGGAAAAGATGGGATCAGTGAGCAGCAATCAATGATAGAAGTGCCCGGGCGGCCGGGCACTCCGGCACCCGGCCACCGCGGCCTAAGCGCCGGCAAGCATAGGATCAAACCTTCATCTGCCCGTGCGTGTGACATCATGGAAATTACCTCTGGATCATACGGGTGATTGATTTGCCCATGCACGGGCTGAAGCCCGTTTCCATCGTTCATTTCTTGGGCATAGATTGGCACATTGAAATATCGCAGGGCAGATCACGGATTGCCCCGAGAGATTTATTCCATCAATGTCGGCTTCGCCAACTCAAACACCTTCCTGTAAAAAGCCAACAGCTTTTCGGGTGCATTTTCATCATCCGCCAGGTGCTTATATGGCAGCAGCGTGCCTTCAAACCCCTCCGTGAACCAGCGCGCATCGTGCGGCAGAGGCTCACCGGTCAGGTCTTCGTCGAACGGCCATGGATTGGAGTAAAAGTAGGGGTCGGGATAACTGCTGTCGCCCGGGGCGAAACCGAAGTTCAACTGAGCGGAATATTCGCTCTCCTCGCCATTCTCTTCGTAGGTCACGACCTTCGTGCCGAACCACTCGAAAGCAAGATCGAAATGGTGCGGCCAGAGCTGAACCGGGCTGCGCTCGCCATCGAGTTGCTCTCGCAATGTCTTCATCGTATCGCTGACCGACTTGACCACAGCGAGGTATTTTTCGGCGAACTCGCGATCGTAGGGCCTGGGGTTGTCATCAGCGTACTTTTCTTCAGGAAGCTGGACCTCAATGCCTAAATTTGCCAGGGCTGCTTGCAATTCGCTGCCCATTTCCGTCGCAGTTTTTCCAACGCTCAGGTCGAAACGGCTCTCGACTTCGCCATCGAGGAGCAGCTCCAGCGCATGCGTGCGCAAGTTTAGATGCATCTGCAGCACACCATCGCCGATAGCGGCATGTGACATCGTCTCACTCAATAGCCCCTCTGGTCCCACATTCAAACTGACATGCCACCACTTCGGATGCGGTTCGGCCAACACCCTGGGGGGTGCCCCGGCTACCCGAGCGTATGCATGCAGCGAGTCTCGCGTATCTTCCCAGCCTTCAAGCGAAGGCCAATTCTTGTTTACATTCATACAAATCTCCTTCTTATCTTCGATATGTAGCTAGAAGATCCCCAGCAGACTGTCGATTGACCAGGTGGACCATGCCGCGAGGACGAAAAGGACCACCTCAGCAGCGATCATATTCAGGTTCTGACCCTGCTCACACTGGTACGCCGGGTTGACCGAGCGGTCGCGCGGTTTCACGCCTGCAAGCAGCAGGTAATTCAGATTCATAAAGATGCCAACCAGCAATGCGATTGGTGTGAGAAACCCGAGCGTTAGTCCGATGCCGACTGCTGCCTCACCGAGGACGACTAGATAAGGGAACCAGCTGCGGTTGGGTGCGATCAACCTGCGCATGATTGAGCCGATAAAGGGGATCGGATGGTTATCGGCGAGCGACAGAGCCCAATCCGCCATCTGCCCCTCGACAAACTCACGCAGCGGCTTATGGAGTACGCTCTTGATCCACCAGAGTCCGACTGCAATGCGTAGTATTGCGAGCCATTGATTGGCATTTAGAAATCCGAAAATGTCCTGCATGTTTGGTGCTCCTTATTGAATGTGGCCGCCGTATGACTTTGATCGATTGGACGTTATCTCTTTCTAGCGGAGTCGTTTTGCGACCCAGACTATCCGATGATCTCAAGACCCAATTAATTACTCACTTGGCTAATCAATGGTGGCAATCGATTCGCTAAAAGTGACAGCTGGCTGATTCAATCTAAACCTGTCAAGGGATGCTATCAATTGATGATCGAGCAGGTTTGTGTATACTCATCCTAACATAGAGAATTGAGCGGGCTGCCACCGTAGCAACGCAATGTGAGAATTTTCCATGCACCGAAGCAACGAAGAATGGATCGATGATCTGACAGCCAGTGGGTCCCGGCGCGAAGAAGCATTGGCGGATCTGCGCCAGATCATTCGTTCAGGTTTGCCCTACTCATTGTCAAAGTACCTTTCACCAGGCGATCCGCAGTTCGATGCACTTGCCGACGAGGTCGTGCAGGACACACTGCTCCGAGCACTCGATCATTTAGAGACGTTTGAGGGGCGCAGCAAATTTACTACGTGGGTCCATAAGATTGCTGTTCGCGTTGCCCTCACGGAACTGCGCAGAAAACGCTGGGAGGACGTTTCGTTGGATGAGATACTCGAATCTTCGGAAGCGCCCTCGAACCTGAGTTTGATGGAAGCTGAGGGTAAAAATCCGGAACAGATCACGGAGCAGCGAGATATGGCTGAACATGTTCGCCGCATCATCGATGAAGAACTTACCGATCGCCAGCGACAGGCGCTGCTCGCGATTGGGGTGCATGGTATGCCAGTCACGGAGGTCGCACGGCGCATGGATATGAAGCGCAACGCGCTTTACAAGTTGATGCATGACGCTCGGGTTCGCTTAAAGGCGCGCCTGGATCTGGAGGGGATTAGTGCGGAGGAAGTACTTGAATCGTTTGAATAAAGGTAAGTTTTGCGTGTCCCGAAGCGTCATTAAGCAGGAAGCAAGGCGATGAAAGAGTCGGATAAAGTGCTCAAGGGATTGTTAGAGAGTTTGGTCCATACTCATAAAGACGAGTTGGACTGCCAACAAGTCTATGAAGTCATCGACGTCTACGCCGAAATGTCGGAACGCGGCGAAGATGTATCTGAAGCACTTCCAATGGTCAAGCACCATCTCGAAATGTGCAAAGATTGTATGGAAGAATATGAGGCGCTGATGCGGGTTCTTGAGGCCAGCGAATCATAATAGCGTTTCGCAGTACTTTATTTCGAGCCGGCCATTTTGGCTGGCTATTTTTTATGGAAAGATAGTTGTCCACAAACCAGTTCAGAATCCGGGTAAGAAATCTGGCGACCAGGTCATCTGAACGGGTGAAGGCGAACAACACTTCTCTTCTCCTCCTCCCAAAAGCCCCGGGCAATAACCCGGGGCTTTTGATTCATCCGGTCCAATGCAGATAATCCGGGTAAGAATCTTTCGCCTGGAGCAATCTGTACATTAACGAAGAGAAAACTAGATACAATCGTCACGTAAGCAAGATATTATCCAGGAGGTATTGACTGTGAACAACGAACCGATCCATGTTAGCGACAACGAGTTTGAAGAGAAGGTTTTAAACTCATCCTTGCCAGTGTTGGTTGATTTCTGGGCGCCGTGGTGTGGGCCATGCAGGATGGTGGCTCCAATCCTGGATAAGCTCGCCGGTGAATACGGCGAGCAGCTTGTCATCGCTAAGGTCAACACAGATGAGAATCCCGAATGGGCCATGCAGTTCGGTGTACAGGGCATTCCGACGATGCTGGCGTTTGCAAATGGGGAACTCATGCGTGAGCAGGTCGGCGCGCTGCCAGAGCCTATGCTTAGAAATTTTGTCGACGAGTTTCTGCAGGTATCCGGCACCAAGACGCTGCAATAGATCATTGCTGGAAGATTCAAAAGCCGCCCCAAGCTTCGAGGGGCGGCTTTTTCATACATTGGCAAGCACTGGCCTCAGTCACAAGTCGAGAGAGTCGCTGAGCAATAATAAACGTAGGGGTGGGGCAACCCCGCCCTTACAATGAGGGTACACAGAGGTTCAATTCGAGTGGATTTACGGCTCCGCCACCATATCTGTTGATAACCCTCGCCAGATATCCGGATGCCCTATCACCCAATTCCAAAACCCTAATCCCCATTTCTGCTCCCAAACCTCATATCTCCTCCAAATGTGCCTCAACCCAACCCTGGTAGCGCCTCCACAGTTCCCGGGTGATCGGACCAGGGCTCCCGCTTCCGATGGTGTGTTCGTCGATTTTGACGATCGGAAGAATGCCGCGGCTGCTCGAGGTGAGCATCGCCTCATTTAACTCAGGTAGTTCGCCGAGCTCCACCGGTTCATACTCAACGTTGATCAAACCTTCAGCCACATTCAGCAGGATCATGCGACCGATACCTGAAAGCACGGTTCTTTCAGCGGTACGAAGTTTTCCACCCAAAACAGCGTAGAAATTGCTCGAGAAGCCTTCCAGGATCACGCCCTCTTTGTTACAAACAAGCCCCTCATAGGCCCATGCTGGCAGGCGCTTGCGCGCCATCTCCCGATGCCGGATCCAGCGGTTGGATTTTGCCTGTGGATTGGGGCGCTCGATGCAAACCGTGGCCGCTGGAACGCCATCTGCACGCATTTGCGGGCTGACCAGTGCGAGCGGCTCAACAGCCAACAAGGCGGTATCTGGTTCGTGCCTGGGTATCGTGATGCGGAAACGCGATTCCTCATAGCCGGCTTGATGGATGAGACGTCTCAAGCCCGAACGAAGCCAGGAGCGGTCCAGGTCTAATTTGATCCCCTCCAATCGCGCCGACTGTTCAAGGCGGTCCATATGGGCGTCAAGCATGACCGCTTGATCGGACTGGTAGGTGCGCGTAATCGTGTAAACACCATCCGGCTCGTGCGCCCCTACTTCGTCGAGCGAATCGGCGTCAAAGGGTGGTTCGACAAGGTCGCCCTGAGGTGTGAGATAACGAACTGGGATGCTCATTTACGTCTTTCCGCCGGAAAAAATTGCGTTCGCATAAAGATAACACAATTGTTCCATGAGCTGGATCAAGGGCCTATCTTCAATGGTAAAATGCGCAGCTATGTTTTCCAACCTTGATTCATCTGAAACCCAACCTCATATCCCCGATACGTACCTTGCGGACACACGCCCGATAAGGGTCTCCTCCAGAAAGAAGAAACGTGGCCGGAGGTATTTAACCCTTTTGGTGCTTGTTTTGGCCTTGTTTTTGGGGCTGCTGCTCTCCCCGGGTCGGATGAACGTGCTGATCATCGGCCTGGATCGCGCCCCGGAAGGAACCTCTGTGGCGCGCAGCGACACGTTGATCCTGACCAGCGTCCAACCCCACAGGCCGTATGCGGCGATGCTGTCGATCCCCCGCGATCTGTGGGTCGAAATCCCCGGGGTGGGTTACAACCGCATCAACACCGCACATTTCTTTGCCGAAGGAACTCGCACAGGCAGCGGTCCTGCCGCCGCGATCTCAACTATCGAGCACAATTTCGGTATCGATATAAATGAATACATAAGGCTCGAGTTTGACGGTTTGGTCCGATTCGTCGACGCGCTGGGTGGCGTCCCGATATCTCTGGAATCACCGGTGGGGAAACTAGGCGCTGGTGAATATGTCCTTAGCGGGGAGCAGGCGCTTGCATACGTGCGTGACCGCAGCGGGACAGATGACTTCTTCCGGATGGAACACGGTCGTATGTTTATCCAGGCGGTTATGAAGCGGATGTCCCAGCCCTCAACCTGGCCGCGTATTCCGCTGGCACTCTTTCAACTTTCCCGGAATATCGAAACCAGCCTGAATCCGCTTGAGGCCCTGAGGTTTGGATTTACCCTTGTCAGGGTTGGCCCGAAAGGGCTCATCAGCCGTCAGATCACACGCGAAATGACGACGGGTTTCATCACCGACCAAGGAGCCCAGGTGCTCGATCCCCATTGGTCACTGATCCATCCGATGATTCATGAGCTGTTTGGATCAAGGTGACGGACTGGATTCTGAGTAGATCTCATCAATCAATGCGAAGTTGCGCTGCTGTCAAAGCGCTCGCCGGCTTCGATACGGATCGACAGCCGGTTGGGATCAGGAGGCAATGGGCACGTCGCATAGGGCGTAAATGCGCATGGCGGGTTGTATGCCCTGTTGAAATCAAGCTCGATTTCTTCAGATGCTCCCAGTTCGACGACCATAAATCGACCGCCGGGGTAGGTGGTTTCCCCATTGGTTCGGTCAGCAAATATCAGGAAAGCCTTTCGCTCAGCCGCATCAAGCACCTGGAGCCTCAGCATCTCACCGGAGTATTCGACAAGCAGCTCTCCGAGAATTTGCTCCTCTGAAAAGTTGCCGAGCACATCTGGGATCACAACCTTACGGTCCGAATCGGCCGGGATAAAACGAGCTCTAAGCCGGAACCCTGGCTCAATGGGGTACCAGCTCCTTCCCGGGAATTCCACACGTTCTGGACGGCTGTTATCCCAGATTCGCAATCCAAACCGACCACCACGTTGGACGACGACGATGCGGAGATCCCCGATGGCGATGAAATCAGGGTGAGGATCGGTTTCCGCTGCCAACCATTTCTGCGAGGCAGGTTGATCGTTGATGTTGATCCTGAGATCAGGGTTTGGCTGGAAGTGCACCCTTCCGTTTTCCAGGGCGAATTGGCCTAAATCATCCGGAGCAGCCTCAATCGCTAAAGTATGATTGCTATTCTTCAACTTACCAACGCGCTGCTGACCTTCGTGCAACCAGATCAAGCCTGCCAGCGCGAGCCAACCGTTCTCGGCGCGGAGGCGTTGTTCTAGCGCTCTCCGCCATTCATGCATGTCGTTTAGATATCCCTGGTCGCTTTTGGTGGTCATCGTTCTGCTGGCCCTTATTTGTTGCCTGAATTGATCGCTATCTCTGGACCCATGCCTCCACGCCTTCGGACATCAATAACAGCCAGAAGCGGTTGCCGGCGTCCTGAATCTTAGCGGCTGCCTCCCAGAATTTAATCGCTGCCGGGAGCTTGTGCAGCGCGTTTCCTGTCTTGCAGAACGCTTCAACCTTGTCCATCGCCTCCGTCCAGGCTTCCCCGCTCTCGATCACTAAACTGTG
>CBFDDM010000069.1:0-17643 GCA_965603565.1 uncultured Anaerolineales bacterium
GGGAACAATTCCTAAAAACCGGTCCGTGGTTGGAATAAAACTGACTGGATCGAGTCCGAGAATACGGTAGAGTTCATCGGACCACACGAGCTCTTCTGTTCGGAGATTATATTCCCAGCTGCCGACGTGGGCGACGCGCTGTGCTTCCGCAAGACGGGTTTTGCTGAGGGCCAGCGCCTCAACCGTCTCGTGCCAGCGGGTGATATCCCTAGTGATCTTGGTATACCCAATCAAATCACCATGATCATCCTCGATGGGCACAATCAGCAGATCCGCCCAGAAGCGGCTGCCGTCCTTGCGCACACGCCAACCTTCGCTGCGGGTGCGGCCTTCTTCACGGGCTTTCTGGAGATGAATTGTGGGCAGGTTAGCCTTTTTAGCATCAGGTGGATAGAAGATGGAATAATGTAGGCCGAGGATCTCCTGTTCACGGTAGCCTTTGATGCGAGCCGCGCCTTCATTCCAGCTGATGATATAGCCTTCAGGATCGAGCATGTAGATGGCGTAATCTGCAATTCCCGCGACCATCTGACGGTAGTATTCTTCTCCCAGTTGTTGAATGCGCGCATTGCGCCAGCGCTCACGTTTGGACAGCATCGACAGCCAGTCCGCAAAAACACTGATCAATGCAGCCAGCAGTGCGGGCCCCAACACGGCCAATAGGGGTGAATTCTTGAACTCGGCGGGAACGGGCGTGCGCGGGAATAAAAGGAAAATCGTGGCAGCAGATATGGAAGCCACGATGATCAAAAGCAGTATCGCTCGGATCAGACTGCCGCCGAGCCAGGGTCGATTCCAATTCACCCTGATTCCTCCTCGACTTATGCTGAAAAAAGCATTGACCCGGATGTGTCAGATCGCCGCGTCAAGCACCATAACATAGAAGGAAGCGTGTGAAACGGAGACTTTGGGACCGCCCCATTATAGCATGGTCACACCGAAACTGTATCCCATCTGGATCGGATGCACATTGAGGCCAGTCTGACGGTTGGCTATGCTGAAGACAATCAAGAACGCAGGTGTCTCTGTGGTGGTGCACAAAGAGAGAAACAGGCTCTCATCTTGAGAATTTATCAAGATGCATATGCCATAATTTTTATAGGTGCTGAAGATGACGCACGTGAGTGCGCTCTTATGTACAAACAGTTTAACTGATAAATCGTATCAAGGAGGAAACGCAAGATGAATAAAGATGTCCTTGCTGGAAATTGGAAGCAATTGAAGGGCAAAGTTAAGCAGCAGTGGGGTAAGCTGACCGACGACGAAGTCGATCGCATGGAGGGAAACTGGGATCGATTGGTCGGCGCGGTCCAGGAGCGCTATGGCTACGAGCGATCCAAGGCCGAAGAGGAAGTAAACAACTACCTCGATGAGGTTGAAAAGGAGATATCAGAGGTATAAGTTTCGACGCCTCAAGAGAAGAAGGGCGATGAGATCGATCTCATCGCCCTTCTTTGGTTCTCTCAAATCACATCGAGCAGCAGTAGGATAAGCAGAATGAGCAGCAGCGTCCCGAGGATGCCTCCCGGCCAGCGGAAGCGTCGGCCTCCGGGCTGAATGACGCCGAGCAGGATCAGGATGATCACGATAATCAGAATGGTTTCGAGCATGCTATCTCCAATTCACAAACGTTGGATCAATCGGTCGGTAAAAAGTGGTTGCTCGCCAGCTAGGCGAAGTGCTCTTTAAGGATCGCCTGAGCGAAGCGTTCCAGAATCACAATTTCGTAGTAAGCCCACTGCACGAGCTGATTTTCCTTCGGAAGATCGCGGGAAGAGCCTCCCAGTGGATACTCGAAGATAAATTCATGGGGCGGGTGCGGGACAATGCGCATCGCTTCATCCTCCTGGAAGGCCTGTCTCAAGAAGCTTTCGGCGTCAAAGGAAGGTCGGTTGGTGACCAGCCTTCCAAAGAGTGTTTCCGTTGATTCATGATCCCGGACGATGGCAAAGGCGATCGCGGTGTGAATGGTTTCTTCCTTCAGGAGAAACTCGGCGGCAAAGGTCAGCGCACCCAGATCGTGGCTGGCGAGATAACCAATCCCGGCGGTGGAGAAACCGTGCAGCGAAGCGCGTGTCGTGAGCGCCCTGCGGAGCACCTCAAAGGTCGCCGTGGACAGCTCCGGATCACTAACATCGTGGGCCAGCTCCGGATCGAATTGATCGGCTAACTGGGACATCGCCCTGAAGTCGGCCTGTCCGGCACGCGCCAGGTCTGCAGTGGCTGTGGCAATACCCAGGATGAGCGCTGTGGCCAGTTGTCGATAGCGAGTCGAACTGAGCTCGCTGCGCGGAAGATCCTGCTGGAGCACCCGCGCGTAGATTGAAGAAGTCGAGCGGCCCTCGTTGAGAATGAACGCTTCGGCTCCCAGGGTCGATTGTTCGACTTCAGATGCAATCGCCATCACGGTGGGTATCCCGGAGGCGCGCAGTTGATCGAGGAACCCCTCGGCGGTGTTCTTGGGAGAGCCTAAAAAGATGACACCGTCGAAATCGGCGGTATTGGGCAGAGCTCGGGCATGCTGAATTTCCATCCCGAATAATTCGCTGAGCCTCAGCCCCATCTCTTTGCTGATCTCTCCCGCACACATCACGGTCGTGCGGATGGAAAGCTGCTTGCTGACACGCTGGTGAACAGCCAGCGAGGCAATATCGTCCGAATCAGGGAAATCCTGTAAAGCGACGAGCAGGTGTTCACCTTTGTGTTGATCGAGCACGCGGGCGACAGCAGAATGTGCTGACATAGGTTAGCCAGGGATGCCTTGCCGGCATCT
Organism: uncultured Anaerolineales bacterium; assembly: GCA_965603565.1. Lineage (GTDB taxonomy): Bacteria > Chloroflexota > Anaerolineae > Anaerolineales > E44-bin32 > E44-bin32. Next base: position 2,774 of record CBFDDM010000069.1, read on the forward strand.
TGATGGCTTGCCTATCGGAGAGCCCGTATGATCAACAGTAAGATCAGCGCGCCGACGAACGCCGTGATGATGGCGCCAACGATGCCGCTGCCCACGGTGATGCCCAGCGTGGCGAACAGCCAGGCGCCGATGAAGGCTCCCACGATCCCTGCCAGGATTGCCCCAATAATGCCTAGCGAAAGGCCTTCCACAAAGTAATCTGCGAGCGCGCCGGCGATCCCACCGACGATAATAATGACAAGTAATTCTTGACCGGTCATGCGTACGATTCTCCTTTGTTTCGATTCTGGATATTCCAGCTCTGCGGCAGTTTAGATTCCGCTCACAAGGGATCCGATGATCAGCAGCAGGCCGGACAGCGCTAACGCCCAGACCCCGAAATCCCCGCCGAGTGTGACTGCACCGAGCAGCACGTCGGCGAATCCAAGCACCCATAAAACCGCGGCGATGACAAGCGTGACTTCCTTCGGTGGTTGCGTATCGATATTCACGTGAAGACTCCTTTGCTGGTGGTAATGGAACGAACTCTATGTCTCGTATTCCTTGATCTCAACCCTAGTGGTGCTGTCGTCGGTCTCCGGCTGGGGCTCGGGTGGTGTGTAAAACAAGATCACGACCACCTTGGCGAGCGCCCAGGCAATCAGCGCGTAGACGATCATGGCGATGATCGCCGGGATCTCGAACACAATATTGCCAACCGAAGGCGTTGCAGTGAGCGCCTGGAACGGCCACAGGAAAGGCGCGGTGATGTTGTAGATGAACTGCGTGAAGGGGCTGCCCTGGTTTGCGCCTAGCAGCTTCAGCAATACGCGCAGACCAATCAGCCCTTCAATAACTCCAAAGAACCACCAAATAAGGTGGGTAAGTTTGAACGTGAATACTCTCTGGTCACGGGTGGACATGGTTACCTCCGTTTTCGAAGTGTTGGTTTCAAAATGTTAAGAGACATCGCTTACTCTGGGCGTGCAGAGATGTTTGCACCCCTGAACAGTACAGATCCATGATACGCATCCCGTCGCAGTGTTTCTATCCATCCCTGCTCAATCGGGGGATACATATTGGATATATCTGCGGTCTTCTTACGCATAGGGGGACCGGATGCAGAGTTTGATCCTCTGTCCGGGCCCTTGCTGCCATCGGATTTGTTTCCGGCCGGAAAAGGTTCACTCAGCCAGGCGAATCCCGGTTCCCTGCTCATCGGTGCGCAGCTAGTATTGCTGGCCGTCGACTTCGAGCGTGACCCTCCATCCGGGTGTTTCTTCCGCCAGGCAGGATTCGGCGATCCCGCCCAGTCCCAGGCAGTTGTCGGACCAGTCCACCTGTTCTGAGGCGATCAATTGAATCTGGTCGATAGGAACCCCTAACTCATTCGACAAGAAACGCCGGGCCTCCAATACGGCTGCCGGGGGCAGCGCGCCTTCCGGCAATCCTGCGATGCGGATCTGCGAGCCGGTCTCGTCTGTGTGGGCCTCAACCTGTTCGTCGATGGATTCAACGCGGACACTGATCAGCCAACCGGGCGTGATCACCTGGGCGCAGGATTCATCGGGCTCGGGCAGTTCTAAGCAGGCATCAGCCCATTCGACTTGCTCGACCTCGGTGACCTGAATATCACTCAATTCGATGCCGGCTTGTTCTTGAACTTCCTGGCGGGCATTCTCGATCGCAGTGGATGCTTCCGGCGGAAAGAGAGCGGAGGTTGTATCCGGCGAACAGGCTGTTAGCAACAGAGCCATCAGCACAAAAACGAAGAACACAGAAGATTTGTTTACAGTCATAGAGAAGTCCCTTTCTCCGGGTCATTTATTCGCTCCTCACTAGAGCGATTCTTGGGTTTGCAACTTCTGGACAAGGATCAACCATGTGAGCAGGAAGAAGACTACCCCCATCCCTGCCAGGATGATCAACTGCACTGCTTGCGGTGCGAGGCCTCTCAACATCACGTCGTGAAACATCAGGATCCCATAGGTCGAGGGGATCAGCCAGGACACCGATCGAACCGGCCACCAGAGCGTATCCAATGGGAAGAAGAAGCCGGTGAAAAATACGCTGGCGAGCAGCATCATCATCGCGTACTGGACGGCATGGCTGTCGCTTTCCGAGAGCAGTGATAGCACAAAGCCGAGACCGATCGATGTGAAGATAAGTGCGGCGGCGACGTAGCTGTAGTTCAACCAACTTCCGGTCAGCGGCGCGTCGAGCAGCGTGACCGCCAGGTAGGTCAACACGGCGGCGATCACGCTCGAGAGTAGAAAGTGGCTGATGTATTTGCCGAGCATGAGTTCGAGCGGTTTCAAGGGGGACACCCTAATCAATTCCGTGACTCCAAGCTGCCGATCGCGCACGTATGTTAGTCCCGCAAAGGTGATCGCCAGGTGCTGCAGAAGAAGTGCGATGACGGGACCGACAAAGTAGTCCGTCATGGAGGGGATGTAATCCGCCACGTTGCGCGCCTGGCCGCTGAACGGACTCACCAGCAAACGTGGGGTTATGGATTGAAATTGATCCATTTGCGTGCGGAGTTCCTCCAGGTCGCGGCGCACATCTGCAATCTCATCGGCCTGGTCTTCAAGATCCTGCTCGGGGGCGTCGGGCTCGACACCCTGCGCGGTCGATTCCAGCCCGCTAATATCGGGCAGACTATCCTCGCCCGAGGCGCCAAGCGGCTGTGCGGCCAGGAGCAAAAGGTCGAGCGTGCTGAGCGATTGGGATAGGCGCTCCTGCTCGCGCTGCGCCTGCACACGGTCTGCGGCCCGCAGCGAATCCTCGAGCGCATCGGCGCTGGCTACAGCGGTCTCCAGGGTGACCTTTAGCGAGGCTGAGCGATCCTGCTCCTGCTCAAGGACCTGAGTGAGCAAGCGCTTGTTGACCTCGTCCACCACGACCCGCGAAAAGAAAGGCATATAGTTGATGAGCTGTGGTTCGATCTCGTCGTGGTAGAAAACCATCCAGGTCTTTTCGTCCTGCTCGATGTTTTCCTGGGGATTACCCTGAACGGAGATGACCAGATCGACTTCCCCCTGCTTCAAACGCCCCAGAGCCTGAGTGAGATCGGCGGTCATGCCCTCATAAATTAGCTGGGGGCTGACGTTCTTCGCTTCTTCGGTGACGAAATCCCGGAGGGTTTCATTTTCCGGCACGACGAACAGAGTTTTGAATTCATGAGGCTCATCACGGAATCCGATGCCTACGAGGAAAAGGATCAGGAACGGTGTCAGGATCAGACCAAAGAGCAGGCGCGGCTGACGGATTAACTCAAAGAGTTCTTTGGTCACATACGAACTGATGCGGACAATCGATCTACGCATGATGGAGATCCTTAGGGCCTTCTACGAGCTCGACGAAAACATCGTCAAAAGGCGGGTGATCGATCTCCACTGATTCGGCCTCGATTCCTCGTTCTCCGAGCCAACCCATAATTTTAGGGATCGAGGACTTGGCATCGTCGACGACAATGCGCAGCATTGTGCCACTGTGAACGATGATATCTGATTTCACAAAACTCAGTTTCTGCAGGTCCCCGTAATCATCCGGCGAAAGCGGTCGGGAGATATCCACGAGCAGGACCTCGCCGCCGTAAGCTGCCCGCCTCAAGCCTTCCGGCGTATCCACGATTTTGATTTCACCTTCTGAAAGGACAGCCACTAAATCGCAGTTGGCGGCTTCGCTCACATACTGCGTGGTGACGAAGAGCGTCTTGCCCTGCTCGCGCAGATCGATGAAACCATCCCAGATCTTCTGGCGCAATACGGGATCTATGCCCGCGGTCGGCTCGTCCAGGAAGACCAGTTCGGGATCGTGGACCAACGCGGTGGATAGGCTCAGTCGCCGCTGCATACCGCCGGATAGCTTGCGAGCCTGCTTGCCCATGTCTCCTTCGAGCTCGACAAATTCAAGCGTTTCACGGATGCGTTTGAAACGACTCGTGCCGAGACCATACATGGAAGCGACGAAATGGAGATTCTCGCGGACGGTCAGGCGTGGGTAGAGCACAAAAAGCTGCGGCATGTAGCCGATGGCCATTCGCTGGGTCCCGCTGAATTGGAGCGGGTCCTTATCGAGCACGGTCATCTCGCCCTCATCCGCTGTATAGACACCGGTGAGCATACGAATGAGCGTCGTTTTGCCCGCCCCACTCGGGCCGATGAGGCCGAAGATTGTGCCGCGCGGCACATAAAAATTGGCCTGGCGTACGGCCGATTCGTCGCCGAAACGCTTGGAGACTCCGCGCACCTCGATGATCTTCTCCTGTGTTGAATCCGGAGTATTGTTTTCTCTGTGTTCCTGAGTATCAGCGTCCATACTGCGGCCCCCCGACACGCGCATGGCATGACCTTATCGGGGGGCAGCCATAGGTGCGTATCATTTGATGCGGTTGTGATTTCACTACGTGATCTCCTCGGGAATAGGCAGACGGTCGAGGAATTGCCGAAAGGCGCTGCCGATCTCCGCCATCAACGTCCGCATCTCGGGCTGGAGGTCCTGCCACGCATCGGCTCCTGCTTCGCGACTCCGCGCCAAAAGAGTTTCAAGCTCGTCAACCTGGCCTTCGAGCGCATCGATCTCGTCGCTCAGATCGATTTCAGCTTCGCCTTCAGCACCTGCGCGTGCTCGAAAGTCCGCCAGATCGGTGCGCCAGGTTTCAAGCTGGGCTTCGACCTCAGCCGTAAACTCTTCGCGCTCATCCGATGAGCCGTTTCCTTCAGGCTCGGCCAGTATGAAGGCTCCCATCAGAAGCACTATGATCAACACGATCGCAAGCAAGATCCAACGCGTCTTTGTTTGTGTCGATTGTTCGGATTCGGTCATTTGTAATTATGTTCTCCCGGATTATTGATATGACCCAGAAAGGCAGGTCCTCTATGATGCCCAAACTGGACCTGCCTTTCTGTTCTGATGGCGCAACGCTAGACTACTACGCCGACACCTAGCAATGCCAGAATGAATAGAATCACTGCCCCCAGGATGAAGATCCCGAAGAGTACCCTGGCTATCGATGCTGCGCCTCGAGCGATTCCTCCAAAACCCAGCACTGCCGCGATAACAGCGACGATCAGTGCACCAAGTGCCCATTCAAGCAGTTCCATGGTTATCCCTCCTCAAGATTAATAAGTCGAATGATTTCCCCGAGCGGACGACGGATAACGTGTTCCGTAGCGCGCTCGGCAGTTCTGCGCGTTTAGATCCAGCCCACCAACAAAGCGATGATGAACAGGAGCAGCAGGAATCCGAGGATCCCCGAGGGTCCGTAACCCCAGCCGCGGCTGTAGCCCCAGGTCGGCAGCGCACCGATCAGAAATAGGACCAGTAGAATAATCAGTATCGTGGAAAACATCTCGCCTCCTCATTTGTGAGGGATGCGCTATTCGACGCATCCGCGTTAATAAGTACATTTTGATGTTATGACGCCCCCGGGTGATCTGCCATATATCTTTGCAAGCACAAAGATATAATCAGAGATACAGTAGTGCCGAGTTCCTTAGGCAGGCCGTCTCCGACAGCTTGATATAATCGCATCATCACAGGAGTGATGAACCCATGAGCGAACCTGATCGCCGTAAAATCGAGCGAGAAATGCAATCCGAGGGGCGCCTGCCCCCCGGCCAATCGCTGACGCTGAAGTTTCCGGTCCTGCATTATGGGCCCGTGCCACCGTTCGATCCAGCGTCGTGGGATCTACGCGTGTGGGGTGAGGTCGAAAAGGAAGCGCGCTGGGATTGGGAAACCTTCAACCAACTGCCGCGCACCAGCGTGAAGATGGATATTCACTGCGTCACGCGCTGGAGCAAGTTCAACACGACCTGGGAAGGGGTTGCGCTGCGCACGCTTGTCGACGAAGGCATCATTCAGCCCAAAGCCTCGGCGGCGTACGTCATGCAGCACTGCGAATACAACTACACCACGAACATCCCTCTGGACATCGCTCTGGCAGACAATTTCCTGCTGGCGACGCACTTCAACGGTCAACCTCTGACGCCCGAGCACGGCTATCCGCTGCGCGGCATGGTGGGCGCTATCCCGGGGGAAGAGCAGTTCAAAGATATCTACTTATGGAAGGGCGGGAAGTGGCTGCGCGAGCTTGAGTTCATGAGCGAAGACAGGCTCGGGTTCTGGGAACAAGCCGGATACCATAACGAAGCCGATGTGTGGAAGGAGCAGCGCGTCGTCGGACGGTAGCTTAAAGACGCTTCTCCACTACTGCCCCCGCCATTACATCGGGGGTTTTTGATTCTGTGATGCCAGAGCCTATAATCACAGTTGGATGAAAACCTCAGACGACGAATTCCGCGAGCTGCGCCACCAAATGGTGACCGACCAGATCGAACGCCGGGGGATTAAAGACCAGCGGCTGCTGGAGGCGTTGCGCGAGGTGCCCCGTCACGAATTTGTGCCGCCCGATCAGCAGCGTTCGGCTTACATCGACGCGCCATTACCGATCGGTGACAGCCAGACGATCTCTCAGCCGTACATCGTGGCGTTGATGACCTCGCTGTTGGAGCTGAGCGGCGAAGAGACTGTCTTAGAGGTTGGCACCGGTTCAGGTTACCAGGCGGCAATCCTGGCCCGGCTCGCAGGGAAAGTCTACACACTGGAGCGCGTAGAGAGATTAGCGGAGCAGGCGCAGGCTCGCCTGGAACGGCTCGGGTATGAAAATGTTGAGGTCGTCAGGCGCGACGGAACCGCCGGCCTGCCCGAGCACGCTCCTTACGAGGCGATCCTGGTCACGGCTGCGGCGCCGCGGCTGCCACCACCGCTCGAAAACCAGCTGGCCGATGACGGCAGGCTTGTGCTACCCGTAGGTGGTCGCCTGGGACAGGTGCTGGAACTCTGGCGTCGTGAGGGTGATCGGATGGTCTCCGAGCGCGTGACGCCGGTGGCTTTTGTTCCGCTGATCGGAAAGCACGCCTGGCCGGAAGACGGCGGCAGCGCGTTCAACTGGAGTTAATCCGTCTCTGTTGGTTCCAGGTAGGCGATCGCCTCGCCGGCCTCTCCATCCATGATTAAATGTAGTTTATGTCCCGGCGCTTCACTGCCAATATCAATCAAGTGGACATAAGTCTGCCAATCTGATTCTTCGGGCAGCAGCTCCACCAGACTGTTTTGGGCATCTTCAAAGAAAGAGCGGTTGAACGTCGAATTCCGGTCGGCAGCTGTCAGCGCCAGCGGAAAGATGTGCGCTTCGACCAGATCCTGAAAGAAGTGCGTCCCATAGGAAGGTTCGGGGGCGTGTTCGTCCTCGGCGACTTCGATCAGAGCGCGGGCGTGGTATATGTCCCCATACCCGACCGGGATGCCGATATCCGGATTGTTGCTGCCCCAGCGGCCCGGGCCGATGAGGATGAAACGCGCATCCTCCAGGCGTTGGTTAATCCGTCCGATGAGGCGTGCGATCTGTGTCTTCTGTGCCGGGGTGGCCAGGTCATTGTAGGGTTTTGGGCACACATAGACGACGAATTCAATATCCGAGACTTTGCCATCCGGAACCATACGATGCGCTGTGAAGAGCACCCGTTCGTCGGGGACATCCTGGGGTAGCTCGACGTTCATGTCCTGCAGGTGGCTCTGCGGCCGGCACTGGAGAAGATGAATATACGCTTCAGGTTTGCCATTCTCTTCGCGCACAAGGTCAATCGTAAATTCGGTATCCACGGGTCCATGGTATGCGGCTTCCAGCGTTCGCAGCAGCTGGCGCATGCGTTCAGGCAGCGCGGACCTGCTCAAGAGCGACTCAAATGTGATGACGAGATCCTCGGCGTCGGGGGCTGTCGGTGTGCGCATCAGTTCTTCCAGGGAGCCCTGTTCATGACGCTGGGCGATCCAGCGCAGGTTCGGATTGGGAGCTTTTAAAGCCTCCTGTACGGGTACTGTTCGAAATTCGTTGTCGACCATATCGATGAGGTCCACCTCGTGCTGCGAATACCTCAAGATATCGCGAGGTGAGACCTCCGGCCGCAGGCTGGGATGGCTGAGGGCGACAAGCCGGGGGTAATCGTTGCCCAGGTGTTCCACGGCACGCGTGCCCAACCCCCACACCAGGCGCAAGAATCCGACCTCGCGATCGATGCGCGGGCTCCAACGAAATTCATTGCGCGAGAAGGCGACTCCGGCTGCATCGGGGAGGAAATAGCGGCCGCGTCTGTTTCCCTGCACTTCCTGAATGAGCACTGCCATGCGTTCGTCGTAGTCGATCAGACCAACCTTGCGTCTGTAGAGCAGCACATCCGGGTTATAGACGGAGGCATAGATCTTCTTGACGGCCTCCAGCAGATCAACGAGGTTCTCATCCGCATTGCCCTGATTGGCGCAGAAATAACTTTCATATTTTCCTGCGAAGGAGGTCCCGTAAGAATCCTCCAACAGGCTCGAGGAGCGCACGATCAAAGGCACGCCATCGACGGCTTCCAGCAAACCTCCCACGCTCTCAACGATATCTGTCGGAAACTGACCGTCCAGGAAGGCGCCCTCGATCGAGGGATAATCGGTGCGTATTTCCTGCTCGGTGCGGTATTTCTGGTTAGCGAAGCGCAGCAAGCCGTTGAGCTGTGAGAATTGGTAGAAGACGTCCGCCCCCAGGAACCAGGACGGCGGAACATCCAGGAACCGCTTCAATTCGGATTCGGCAGATTTGCGCACTACGGTATCTGCCAGCATCACCCCGGCCGCCTTACCGCCGATCTTGCCGCGACCGATGCGGTGTTCCCGGATCATCTTTAGATCGGAGATGTCGAACCACTCACGCGCGATCGCAAGATACGGCAGGTGATCGCTGATCATCGACTTGATGAGCACGACCTTGATCTCCTTAAGGTGGTGCTTGACGCTCTCGCGCTTCTCGGGGGGTGAGTGCTCATACATCTCCCCCTGAGCGAAGAGCATATCCCAGGGGGCCAGTTCGGGGTGGATGGTCAACACGACGTCCTCGGTTGGCATCCGTCCAGCGAGGACCTCCCTGAGGATCTCTTCAAACTGCTGAAAGGGCAGGTTATAGGCAAAATAAAAATCGGTCAGGTTGTCGCGGATGATCCCCAGGCGTTGACGCCAGGAATCGATTGGCTCATGACCGAGCGAATCAGCCAGACCTTCACGGATCTGTGATTGAATCGCTTTTTCGCGCGCCTCGGCCTCGAAGTCCTCCGGCGAGATCACGCCGCGCTTGAAGAGTTCCTGGCGCATCCGCTCCCTGATTTTCGGGCCAAGGATCGGATACTGGCTAATCGCCAGGTAGAGCGTGAGCACCTTTGGAAAACCGCCCGAATCGACGGTCATTTCTCACTCCTGTTCGGCGTCGTGCTGAGATTTGAGATCATTCTACCGTGGGAGCAGGATAGATCAAGCGTTAAACATCGCAGGGGCGGGATCACCCCGCCCCTGCGGACGATACAGAATGAAATTTCAGAACGGATGGCTATCGCCCCAGATGCATTGGCATAATCACGTGCAGGAAATCATCGCGCCCGACAGGTTTGATCACGCCGGGCGAAGAGGCTGAAGAAGTCTCAAGCGAGACATTGGGGGTGTCGACGACCCCGAGCACGTCGACGAGGAAGCGCACGTTGAACGCGATCTCGATCGGATCACCTTCGATGGTGGCATCGACGATCGTCTCGTTCGAGCCCGTCTCGGCCGCGGTCGCCGAGACTTCGACAGTACCCGGTTCGAGTTCGCTGCCCGGGGTGATGCGCAATCGGGCCGAGTGGGCCGATTCGCGGGCGAAAATATCCGCGGCTTTGCAAGCTTTCAGGAATGCCGAGGTCGAAAGCACGCTGCGTGTTGAATGACCGGTCGGAATGATGCCGCCGTAATCGGGGAAGGTGCCATCGATGAGCTGTGATACCAACTCGACATCCTTCGCTCTGAAAATCACCTGGCTGCGGTTCGCCGGGAGGGTCATCTCGATCGTCTCCTCACTGGCGTCGATCACGCGGGCCAGTTCGGTGAGAGCGCGTGCCGGGATGATGGCCTTGAAAGGGCGTGCTTCATTGGACGAGAGGTTGGCGGTGCGCACGGAGAGGCGGAAACCGTCGGCGGCTGCTAGCGTGACCTTCGAATCCTCGATCTCAAACAGAACTCCGGTCAAGACCGGACGCGCGTCGTCCATGGAGGCTGCAAATGTCGATTGGTGGATCATCGATTTCAAGTCTTCGACATTCAACGTGATGCCATCTTCAAGATCGGCGGGAGGCAAAGGAGGAAACTCCTCGGCGTCGATGCAGCGGATGTCGTTGTTAAACGCTCCGCAGCGCACGTTTAATGTCTGGTTGCGGATGGTGAGATCCATCATGACGGTGTCGTTGGGAAGCGTGTTTACCAGATCGACAAAGGTGCGCGCCGGGACGGTTGTCTGTCCCTGTTCCTCGATCTTGGCACCGATCCAATAGCTGATGCCCATCTCAAGATTCGTCGCCGAAAGGCGCAGCCGACCGTTGTCCGTGGCGACGAGGATGTTGCCAAGGACGGGCAGCGTGCTGCGTGGCGCGACGGCGCGCGCAACAGTGCTCAAGCCACGGGATAGATTCTCTTGCAAGCAGGAGACCTTCATTAGAGCACATTCCTTCAGAAATATTGGGATTGTGATCATGAAGTATACAACGAGAAGGGGTCATCTACAATTATCAGTGGACAAGCAAGCGGTCCGGACTTAAACTTGGGACGTGATGGAAAACCACACTCAAGAAGAGATCGCTCAACTCCGACGGATGGTTGTGCAGCTCTCCCGGTTGGTGGAGATCAGCGTCACGTTGAACTCCACGCTGGATCTGACCCGGTTGCTGCAGTTCATCACGCACTCTGCAGCCGATTTGGTGGACAGCCGGGCCGCCTCCATCTTGATGGTTGATGATAATACGCAGGACCTTTACGTTGCAGCGGCGACGGATGTGAGCCCGGAAGAACTCCCTCGGGTGCCCGTGCCGCGCGACGGCTCGATCGCGGGGACGATACTGCGGGAGGACCGACCCTTGATCCTCAATGATGTCGTCGGTGGCGAAAGAGGATTCCGCGAGGTGGGCACACCGCTGCGCGGTGAAGTGCGCACATTGATCGGCGTACCCCTGCGCATCAAGGACCGCGTGACAGGCGTGCTGGAGGCGGTCAACAAACACGAAGGGATTTACGATGAAACCGACCTGCAGGTCCTGACCAACGTGGCCTCGCTGGCGGCTGTGGCGATCGATAACGCCCGCCAGGTGCAGGCACTCAACCGTGCCTATGAAGAGTTGGGAAAGGTGGAGAAACTCAAAAGCGATTTCATCGCCATCGCCTCCCACGAACTGCGCACGCCGCTCGGGTTGATCCTTGGGAACGCCGCAATGCTTAAGGATCACGCCGACGAAGAAGGCAAGGAGTACGCCGAGGCGGTCTTGAGTTCTGCCGAGCGCATGCGCAGACTGGTTGAAGAGATGACCAACATGAACATGCTTCAGATGGCCTCTGCTGAAGTCATGATGACGCTCAAACCGCTTAATGACGTCGTCGGATCGGCGCACGATGCGGTCATCGACCTGGTTCGCGCCAAAGGGCAGGGATTAGATTTGCACTTGCCGGATGGGGATATCCGGGCGATGGTCGATGCTCCTAAGCTGAGCATGGCTATCGCACATCTGCTCAACAACGCCATTCGTTTCACGGACAGCGAAGGCAGGATCGAACTCCGGCTCGAGACACACGGGCGCGAGGCCTGGATCCGGGTGCGTGATGATGGCGCCGGCATTCCCGAAGATCAACTGGACACCGTGTTCGATCTGTTTTACCAGGTGGAAGATCACCTGACCCGGCGGCATGGTGGTTTGGGATTGGGGTTGGCCATCGTGAAGGCAATCGCCGAGGCGCATGGTGGTCGCATCTGGGTAGAGAGTGAAGGTGCCGATAAAGGAGCCACATTCACGCTGGCGGTGCCGCTGAGTGTCTAGCGCTCGGCTCACTCGAGCAAGCGAAAGACCGAATCTCCTCGGCGAACGCGTTTGTCGACCTTAACCGCGGCCTCCCCACCGGCATCAACCTCTTCAACGTCCTCGTGCTCTACTTGAATCGACTCGATCACCTGTGGGAAATCAGTGTGTGCGCCCAGAAAGTGAAGCCGGTCGCCCTTGTGCAGCGATTGTTTAAGCTCGATCACGGCGACGTTGATCTTGTTGAAGTAGTGGGTGACCTCACCGATGCGTTCTCCCTCTGCCATCGCAGAACTCCTTTCAAGCGGCGGTGCATGCTCCTCATCGATTGTACACCGCATAATATTGAGTTTCTATTTCACCAATCTTTGCAACGATATTTTGCCGGGCCGTTCGACGTGACTCAAGATCGATTTTCATCCAGAAGGACGATCTTTCGCACATGTTTCAACCCTAAAAGCGTAGTATCGTGGGTAAGTAACAACCCGGGATACAAGGAAATCACTCATGCAAGCAACAGAAAACGATTCCGAGCGCTGCTTGATCGAGCTTGTTGAATTAGAGAAAGTGTACGTCAATCCAGCCGGGCGATTCCCGGCGCTTAATGGGATTACGTTGAATCTGGATGCCGGCGAGTTTGTCAGCGTCGTGGGCAAATCGGGTTGCGGGAAGACGACGTTGATCAACATGATTACCGGCATCGACCGACCGACATCCGGGAAGATCTTCGTTGGCGGGGTCCCGGTGCATGAGTTGAATGAAGACCGCATGGCCCAGTGGCGCGGTCGGAATCTGGGCGTGATTTTCCAGTTCTTCCAACTGCTGCCGACATTATCCATCGCGGACAATGTGATGATCCCAATGGATTTCTGCAGCACATTCCCGCAGCGTGAACGGTATGATCGCGCCCTGCATTTGCTAGAGTTGGTCGACATCGCGGAACACGCTGATAAATTACCTTCTGAGATCTCGGGCGGACAACAGCAGCGCGCCGCCATCGCCAGAGCCCTGGCGAACGACCCTCCTATCCTCGCCGCGGACGAACCTACAGGCAATCTCGACTCGAAGACGGGCGATGCCATCTTCCGACTCTTCGAAACGCTGGTGGAGGCAGGCAAGACGCTGCTGGTGGTCACGCACGATGAGGACCTGGCCGGCCGGGCTTCACGCACGATCGAGATGTCGGATGGCGTCATCCTCTCGATGATGTAGCCCATGATCATGCTTGACACTTCTCGGGGATGGACATGCTTCACTTAGAGGCGCGCTGGCGCAAGATCCTAAATGATATGTGGGCGAATAAGCCTCGCACCATCCTGGTAGTGCTGTCGATCGCTGTAGGGGTCACCGCGGTCGGGATGGTTTCGAATGCATGGCTCATGATCCAGCGCGACCTCTACGGACCTTTTGAACGCGCTCATCCACACAGCGTACAGATTAATGTCTCGCCGTTTGACGAAGCTGTCCTGAATGCTGTGCACGCGATGCCCGAGATCGACCGGGCGGAGGCGCGGCGGATCGAAGAGGAAGTGATCTTTTCGGAAAGCTCCTCCGAAGAGCAGATCAGCCTTCAGGTGGTACCTGACTTTAATGATATTCGAGTCAACGATTTCACCCTCGAGCAGGGCTCGCTGCCAGGCCGGCGTCAAATCATGTTGGAGAGGATGACCGCTGAATTGCTGGGAGTACAGCCGGGCGAGCGGGTCACGGTTGAGGTGCGCGATGGTGATGAGTATGAAATGGAGGTCAGCGGCGTCGTTCACGATCTGAACATCGTCGCCCCTCGTTTCTTTGATATCTCCCAGGGATATCTCAACATGGAAACCATGATCTGGATGGGTTTCGCTCCGTACTACAATCGTCTCGATCTGATCGTTTCAGACAGCGGTAAGGACAACGAGTACGTGCTCGGGGTTGCTGCAGACGTGCGCGAGCGGGTTCTGGAACCGGCTGGGTACCAGGTTTACGGAGTAACCTTCGGGCCATTCGCGTCATCCGCGCCGGAGCAATATTGGGCAGCGCGTCAGCTCGATGGGATGGCGGTTGTGTTCCATACCATGAGCGTCGTTTCCATACTGCTCAGTTCTGGCCTGGTCATCAATACGATTTCAGCGATCCTGACCCAGCAGATCAAGCAAATCGGGATGATGCGTTCGGTGGGCGCGAGCCGCCGTCAGGTTGTGACCCTGTATGTGATCAATGTCTTGATTTACAGCCTGATTGCGCTGACGCTGGCGATCCCCGGAGGGCTGATTGGTGCCTGGTGGCTGGCTGCGTTTGTCGGTGACATCATGAACTTCGACATTGTCACCGTGTCGCTCCCGCTCGAGATCGTGCTGCTGCAGGTTGGCATCGGGCTGCTCATCCCGGTTGCAGCCGGACTACTGCCGATCCTGAGCGGTACACGGATATCTGTGTACGACGCAATCTACCAGTATGGTGTCAGCAGGGATCGAATTTCAGGTTCGTTGACGCGCTGGGTCAGCCGCGTGCGGGGTTTGAGCCGTCCTGTGCTCCTGGCAGTGCGCAACACCTTCCGGCGTATGGCCCGTCTGGTATTTACGCTGGCGACATTAACCCTGGCCGGGGCGATGTTCATCGCCGTCTTCAGTACGCGCGAATCGATGGGTTTGCAGATTGACGAGGTGGCGCGCTATCTGCTCTATGACGTCGCCATCGGAGTGTCGGGTCAAACTAACCGGCACACTGCCGAACGCGAGGCGATGCGGCTTGATGGTGTGGAGATTGTGGAGAGCCGCATAAACATACGCGGCCGTCTCCAGCAGCCAGACGGTGTTGGCGAAAGTGAACTGCGGTTGGTCGGCGTGCCATACAACGACCAGACCATCGATCCATTTGTGACGCGAGGACGCTGGCTGAGGTCCAGTGACACCATTGGTGTGGTGATCAACGAGGACGTTCTTGATGAGGCCGACTGGCTGACGATCGGCAGCACGATGCGGGTAGATATGGGCGGGTTCA
>CBFDDM010000070.1:0-17489 GCA_965603565.1 uncultured Anaerolineales bacterium
CCGGCACGGTTCAATTCCTCAGCACGGTCATCGAGACCATGCATTTGCAGACGCAGCGGTGTCCCCCCGAAGGTGTTTGTGAGGATAACCTGTGACCCTACCTCAATGTACGCTCCGTGAACTGCCCTAATCTTGTCCGGTGCATCAACATTCCACAGCTCCGGTGCACCCCCATGCTCCAGGCCGCTTGCAAACAACATCGTGCCCATGGCGCCATCGAGAAGTATTGGCCTTTCTTTTTTAAGCAGATCTTCAAACGAAGTCCTCATGCCGGGACCTCCCTCACTGGATTCGGTACCATCGCATCAACATGTATCCTAAGCCATTCCTGCCGCCCGTCAACCCCTGATCCGGCTCGGGGAAAGCCACTGTCATATAATTGGAATACAAGCGGATTACTTTTAGCGAAGAAATTTAGGGAGGTATCTAATGTGGTTTGGACACATGGGTAATGTTGGATGGGGCGGGATGCTGCTGGGCGGGTTGGTCATGCTCATCTTCTGGGGCGGCTTGGTCGCCATCACGGTTGTTGCGATCCGAGCCATTTTGGGATCCGGGAGTGAAAAAAAGGAACTTCCTCCAGGTGTTCAGGATGAGCCTCTCAAGATTGCCATGGAGCGATACGCTCGTGGTGATATCTCTCGCGACGAGTTCCTTGAGATCAAGCAGAATCTCGAATAAGGTGATATCAGTGACTTGTCAGGCAACACAGGAGGGCTAAGATGACACAATCGACGAAGGCGATCCTGATCGTGCTCATCCTCTTAGCTGCAGGTACAATCCTGATCTTGGGAACGTTCCTCATCGCTGGATGGTTTACTGTCCCAACCCGAGGCAATACAATCTCCATATCTCAAAATTCCCTCAGTTATTCAACAAACGGTGAGCGTATCTATCTCACCGGAACGAGTGCGAGTGGCCCCCCCATCAGGGCACAAATGCAGGGTATGCACCGCATGCGCAGAGACGAGATGAGCTGCGCCACATGTCACGGGCTCGATGGAAGCGGAGGGACCGTGCGCATGATGATGACGTCGGTCGAAGCGCCAGACATCCGCTGGGAGCACCTGGTCGAGGAAGAGCACCATGAAGGTGAGGGCGAGGATCACCCTGCTTACACGGTTGCGAGTTTCAAGCGCGCCGTCAGCGAGGGCGTGGACCCCTCTGGAGAAGAACTCCATTGGATGATGCCACGTTGGGAAATGACCGACGAGCAGCTCAACGACTTGATTAGCTACCTTCAATCGATCGAATAACCTCTACAGCGATCCTGTATCTTGCTCCGTACCAGGCTGAACTGGTAATGAAGTCAGATCGCCAGCGATCTTGCACAAATTTTGATTGTTGAAGCTCAGGGTTTTTTATGCTAAACTGCACCCTAATGAACTGGCAAATTCTTGACGTCGACGCTAATCCTAATAATGACCACGGGCACTTAATCGCCTTTGGGACGGGTTAGCGCGGCAGAAGACATCCTTTCGTTTTCCAACCCCAGCTCAAAGGCTGGGGTTTTTTCATTCCAGCAACCTATTTCAAGCAGGAGGAAAAGAAAATGACCGTAGACCAACAAACACCGGCGACAGTTGTGGGTGAGCAAGCGCTTATACCCGTCAATGACTTCCTGCGTAATCGTGCTGCGATTCCGCCCTCCCGCATGTTCCTGATCAAACAGGGCTTGACCACATTCCGAGAGAAGCAACCTGAGAGACTAACTTTCGACGCATCCCAAGGAGATGGCGGTGCCAGTTTGCCGGGTGTCCCTGACGCGATTCTTGAGAGAGCTTTTGAGCTGCAGTTGAAGCGTGGAACATCCTATGACATGCCCTTTGGAACTGATGAATTCCGCAAAGCGGTTGTTGAGGACTACTGGGAGATGGATGCCTCTTCCGGAGTCGGTCCGAAAAATGTCGTCGCAACGGTAGGCGGGCGTGATGCGTTGATGAAGGCTTATGACGCTATTCTGGCCATGGGGCACGGCCGCATCGGCGATATGATCCTCGTCAGCCGGGTTCCCTGGATTTCATATAACTGGGGTCCTTACAGCGTCGGTGCAAACGTGCTGCTCGCCCCTGGCGATCCTTCCGACGGATGGGCATACACGCCAGAGGCCTTCGAAGCATCGGTGGAATTTGCCGAAAAAAGCGGACGGCGTATCAGCACCGTGGTCATCACCACCCCGGATAACCCGACCGGCAACACGATTTCCGAAGAGCGCATGGTCACCCTCGCCAAGAAAGCATTTTCGCTCAAGATCCCCTACGTATTCTTCGATTGGATGTATCACTTCATCACTGACGAATACCCGATGGACCTCAACCGGTTCCTGAGCCATTTTGAAGAAGAGGAACGAGCCCGGTTGCTTTTCCTCGATGGCCTGACCAAGTCACTTGGTGCCTCCAATATCCGCAATGCCCACCTGATCGCTTCGGAGGGCATCATCCAGTACATCGTGTCTCGCGCCTCGCACACCGTCATCCCCGCTTACTTCAGCACTGCCGTCGCCGAGGCTGCCTATACGATGGGATACGCCGAGGCCAGTCGGACGATCATCGAACCGACGAACGCGAGCCGTGAAGTGCTCAGGACATTCCTCGAGGACAACGGATTTAAGTACATCCTTGGCAAAGGTTATTACGCTTTCATCGAAGTTGCCGAATGGCTGCACGAGGCAGGATGGTCGGATAGCGAGCCACTGGGAGCTTATCTGGCAGAAGAACACGGTGTGGCGATCGTACCCGGCGCCTTTTTCTCAAAATTTGGCGGTGACTGGGTCCGATTCTCATACGCCACACCGCCAGCGCGGACACAAGGCGCAGCCGAACGCCTGTTGGAGGGATTGAATGCACTCAAGAGCAGCTGACCTGGACCGTTTTATCGAACGATACAATCTCGCCCGCGAGGAAGCCCGGAACAACCTTCCAGAGCGCGGTACGAGCGGGATGGAGGTTGAGTGGAACCTGCTCGACAGCCGCTTCCGTCCACTGCAGGTTGTAGGCGCCGGGCGGGAAGCGCGCTCGTTCGCAGATCTGCTCCAGGAAACCTATCTGCCACCCTGGCTTGATAGCCGTCACCAACTTGAAGTCTTCCATTGGATGATCGAATTCGCCACGCGTCCATACTACTCGCCTGCTGCGACCATCTACGAGACGCGTCTGCTCGAAGCCAACCTGCTAAACGCCGTGGCAGAAGCCGGCGCGGACTATTTTCAGCGCCTGTACACATGGCATGGCAATCTGCTCTTCCCAATGGAGGTCAGCGAAGAATCGATCCCACTCGGCTGGAACCTGGCCAAGAGGAGATACCTGGAGCGGTGTGTCGACCTTTACGGCGCCACACTGGCAACAGCAGGATCGCACTCCAACGTCTCGCTCCCAGAGCCGCTGCTTAGCTGGGACTTCATGCATCTCCCTGACCATGAAAGGCGCGAACATCTAGATGGATACAAAAACCGGGTCTATATCCATGGGACAAAGATCCTGCGTGCTTTCGCTTCGATATTCATCGCCGCTGGCGCAAGCACTCCATTCAAAGCCGATTGGGAAAACGGGGATCCGGTCATTCGTATCACCGAGATCGATTCGCTGCGCAACCTTACTTTCCCCAATCCGGAAAACATCGATGTGCCGCGGCTTTATCGCTCACACACTGACTACATCGATCGTTCATACGAACTGGTCCAAAAAGGCATCCGTTTCGGCAACAATAACTGGACTCCGGTCAGGGCACGATCTTTTGCGGAACCAGTCGAGCGCGTGATTGGATCGACCAGCAGCGAACTGCAGGCTGTCTATGAAAATGGACTCTACGCGGAGGAAGCGAAATCCTCGCTGGAAGAGCTTGCGCAGCAGATCGAAATTCAGAATCTGCGGGCACGTATCGATATTCCCATGGCGCGTGTCGAGGTCCGAACGGATGATGGCGGCCTCCCAATGGACCTGGAAATTGCAAATCTCGCAATGAAAGAGCTGCTCCTCATTCAGGCTTATGCCGAGGCGACTTTTGGAAGCAACTTTCAATATGATCGGGTCGATTTAGTGCGTGTTCGCAACAACGAACGGCGCGCGGCATGTGAGGGCATGGAAGCTCTAATCGAACATCCTTTCACCGGTCAGGAAACTCCATTGCGCTCTTTCCTGAAGTGGACGCTTGAGCAAATTAGTCCTATCGCTGAAGGTGTCGGTTATTCGGAGCTGCTTGAACCGCTCCGTGAATTGGCGCACGGAGGTAAGAACCAGGCCGCAAAGCTTAGAGAACAGGTGCGCGCCACGATCGGTGATAGCGATCTGGTTCCACTGGAGGTCATAGAAGAACTCGCTGTTGCCCATGAAGAAGTAGTCGCTGCCGATGTCGCTAATATTGCCGAGCTGGTGCGCAACCACAAACAACCTGCCAATGGCCAGTTGGATGAACTGCTCTGGAAATCGCGCAGTGAAGCACGCAAGAGCGATGAGGCGCCGATCCGCTTCCGGCCCCGGTCAGGCACCCAGATAGAGATTTCCTCAAAGGATAAGGTCGATGAAATCCTTCAGCTTGCGCAGTCACTGATCCGCATCCCTTCGGTTTCGAATGCCCCTTTCGAACGCCAGAGGCATGATGATATAGATCACGCCGCGACGATGATCCACGACTATCTCCTCGATGCCGGCTGCAAGGTCACCTACTATGACCAGGGGCAATACCCGGCGGTATTTGCGACCTTCAATGGACGGGAGTGCGCTGAAGTGATGCTCAGCGGGCATTTCGACGTTGTAGAGCCCGAGCCGGACGACAGCCAGTTCGAACCGATTATTGAAGGTGATTACCTGCTCGGGCGCGGTGCGGCGGACATGAAAACTGTCGTGGCGACGATGATGGTGTGGATGAAGGATCAATTAGCCGCAGACAAATCACCGCCGATCAGTCTTCTGTTGATCGGAAACGAGGAAATCGGTGAAGGCGAGCCTTTCGGCACACCGCACGTGCTCGCCGATCTCAAGAAGCGCCTCGACTACGCGCCCAAGCTGCTCATCGCCGGTGAGCGGACGGGTGAACAAGGCGACGAACGCGTTGGTCAGATTTGCCCTCAGAACCGGGGGCTACTTCGCATGGAGTTCCAGCTAAAAGGGTCACGCAGTCACACGGGTCTGCGTGGTGCTCACCCCGATTTAAGTCGGCACTTGATGAAGGTACAAACTGAGCTTACGGAGATCATGGATTCATACCTCACTCTGAATGGTGCGGACGGTTGGAGGTCTCAAGCTCGCTTTCCTTACATTCAAACAGGTGAGCCGGGTATCTTCAATGTCACCGCTGAGGTGGCATTTCTCGGTTTAGAGGTGAGACCCATTCCAGAAGATGAACTGGATGAGTTGGTTGCTGCAATCACGGACTATTGCGCCGCAAATCAAATCGAACGCAAGATCATCGCGGCCGAGCCAGGTGTCGCCTGCGATGGGAATAACCCTTACCTGGTCGATCTGATTGCTTCCATTGAGCAAGCCACTGGCACAAAACCCGAGATTGGCAGGAAACTCCCCGGAACGAGCGCTCGCTTTGCCCCAGGAGGTCAGGGGGTCGTTTGGGGTCAATCCGGGATCGGGCCACATTCTGCCGACGAGCGCCATTACATCCCCAGCATCAAGCCCTATTATGCCGCGCTGAACGCTTACGCTGACCGTTTGACGAGACGTCAGCCATCGATGCTGTAATGTCAGCCCATCGGGTTGCTCTGGCAGGCAAAGTCCCCGGCACTTTCGAAGTGCCGGGGACTTATCGTTCCCGCTATGGAGCCTTCGCGTCGCGCTTGCACGAATCGGAGACACCGGATCCTTCCCCGATGAGAATGGCGTATTGAAGACCTAACCACCTGCTTCAGGTCGTGGATGAGGGAGAGTAGAAATGCGGATGTTCAAAACCGGCAGATCGTCCTCACGCAGGCTGAAGCCTGCGGCCATACATGGGCACACAGGTACCCCTGATCCCAAATCCCCGATCCCTGGTTTCCTAAACCCTAAATCCGACAGCTTTTGTCGTATAATCAAGCCAGTCCACGAAATTACAAACCTTGGAAAGCTTGATTACATGCATATCCTCACGAATCGCAATATCCTGATCGCATTGCTGATGCTCGTTTTTGCAGTATCCGCTATCGTCGCATATCAGGCCGATCAACCATCTTTCGTATCACCCTCGGAAAATTGGGAAGAAATAATCAATCGTCCTGATGTCAAGCATGAAACCTTCTTCGTGACCACACCGGGAGCTCGATTGGAAGCGGACCTTTTCGTCCCTGACGGCGGGAAGGATTCAAAACCCGCTGTCGTCTTCATCACAGGCTCGGGCGATGCACTCTACCAGAATTACGGCAACGGTCTCATCGAGGCTTTTGTCTTGGACGTATTCCCTCCTCGGGATATCGCCGTTCTGCTGGTCAACAAACGCGGCATGGGCCAATCGACTGGATCCTGGCTCAATAACAATTTTCAGGGCCGTTCCGATGACATTTATGCAGCTGTCCGCTACCTGCAAGAACGTGACGAAATCGATAAGCAGAATATCGGCGTCATGGGCCACAGTCAAGGCGGTTGGATTGCCAACCTCGTCGCCGCCCAGCACGACGATGTCGCTTTCTTCATCAGCCTCGCAGGACCGACGACACGGGTTGAAACGCAGATGCAGGATACCTATCGGAACGTCTTCGCCTGTGAGGGATCCTCGGGAGAGGACCTAGAGAAGCGGGTGACGAACCAACTTCGCCTCACCCACCTCGGTGCTGCGATCGGCAGGGCACTTCCCTTTGGTGTGATCGGGTTCGATGCCGCCATCATCGAGTATGATCCAGAAGGTGCACTTCGAACGGTCCGGCAGCCCGGGCTTTTTGCATACGGCGAATACGACCCCTTTGTACCGCCGCTGAGCAGCCAGAACCGCATTCAGGAACTATTCAGTGCAGACCTACCCGAGAACCTATCATTTATCACCATATCGGGAGCCAATCACCGCTTCAAGGTCGTCAGTTCATTTTGCACCAGCCCAGAAGAAGCCCGCACGGCGGAATTTTCCCCGGAGCTTGTCTCAGTCGTTGCCCATTGGCTTGACTCGATCGGTTATTGATAAACGGGACATTCCATACGAATATCCAAACCTGAAATTAGCAACGGACCTCGAGCAGGGGCGCATCGCGATGACTCCTTACGAATTTCTTCTTCACAGGACACCCCTGGGCGGCAAGAGGGTTCGCTTGAGTTAGGTGCAACCATGTGTTTAGCGCGCCCATCAGATTCCCAAATATAACGGGAGATCCAAAGAATGTCCTATGCCGGCAAATCACCCATGCGCAGGCTGAAGCCTGCGGCAAGATATGGTGCGGATACACGCGTCCGCCCCTGCTCATGGCGATGGTCCTTTCCCGAGCGCCGGGGTGACAGATTGACCGAGTTCCCCTGATCACAAATCACTAATCGATTCTTCCCTAACTCTCACCACCTTGTGAGAAGTCAACCGTCGCCTTAAGAATCTCGTTAGACCCTTCGACTACATTTATCCACGATACGTCGATCCAACTGCATCCATTACACGATACAGGGTCGACATAGTACATATCGAGAGCAAATCACGAGAACCATCGAAATGGAGGTTTAAAATGCCTGACACAACCGTAAAGAAGATTGACTCAGCCCATTCTCCCAAGGGTGAAATGGGTCAGAAATACCTCGTTTCGGGTGTCTCGATGGCGATGCGCCTATGGGAAGAGAGACCGGCAGGTGAGGAAAAGGAATCACGCAGCCGACCTTACGAAATTGTCGGTTTCGTAATCGCCGGACGCGCAGAGCTCGAGATTGAAAACTCGACCATCGAGCTTGAGGCAGGCGATTCATATCTTGTCCCAGAAAATGCACCCCATCGCTACATCATTCACGAACCGCTTACCGCGATCGAGGTAACGCACCCACCTGCCCGCATCGATGATCGCGACGACACCTAGACCCGCTCACCTGGTCAATATGGAAGGACCGGTTATATGATGAAGCTCTATCTGGTACAGCATGCCGAAGCGATGTCTGAGGAACGTGACCCTGACCGGCCGCTTACTGCGAATGGCGTGGAAGACACGCGTCGCGTAGCCGCGCTGCTGAAAGATAGCGGCCAGGTTGCACTGGAACGCATACTCCACAGCGGTAAGCTGCGTGCCCAGCAAACGGCGGAGATCATCGCTCAAGATCTAGAACCTGCTTCAGGCGTCGAGCAAGCGGATGATTTAGGACCGCTGGACGAGACGACAATATGGGCCGAGAAGGCCGCTGGCTCGGAGGGCGATTTAATGCTCGTTGGTCACTTGCCCTACATGAGCAGGATGGCAGCGCGCCTCCTCACCGGCGACCCGGATCGAGAGGTCGTCAGCGTGCGGAACGCCGGGGTGATTTGCATCGAGGTCGATAAGGATGCGAACGGGGTTTTGCAGTGGGAAGTGATACCTGCGCTTGTTTAACGGGTGAGGATAAGGATCAGCAAGTTAACAACGGGGCGCTCGAGGTTTCGAGCGCCCCAGTTTTTTTAAACGAACCTGCTGCCGCTACTTGTACTGTTGACCAATCACGATATCCGGAACATGGCTTGCCACGTTCAGGCACGGAGCCGGCCCTTCCGCCTGCTGCGGAATCTGTGATTGCACCCGATCAGCGTTGGTGGTCACTAAATTTGAGACATAACTGTTCAAGTCAATGTTGTCGGGAGGCGTCTGCTCTACAGGGCCACCGGCCGACGCCACGACGGATGTCGTGAGCAGCAAGGTCATTGTCAGCGCCATAACGGCGAAGATCTTAAACTTGTTCATTGTTATACTCCTCCAAATTACCTAAACACGCATTAACTATAACAAACGCCCTATCCAACGCAGCGTCAAGTTATGTTGTTGATCATAGCGAATATTCCAGAGTAGGATCCGCCCCAGCGAATCATCCGTGCATAGGCTAAAGCCTGCGGCTACAAAGGCGCGGACACGCGGGTCCGGACCTGCGTCTGACGTTCCGTTTTTCATGTTTGACTGCGTGTAAGGGTGACCGGGGTCCCTTGATCCCAGATCCCCAATCCCGCTTCCGTCCCCCATTTTACGTCGCACTCAACGTATAATTTCCATACATGGCAAACGAAGCAACCGCCAAAGCAAAGAGAGGAAGTTTCCCTTGATCACCATCCTTGGCGATTTGATCGCCGATTTCACCCTGCGTATCCCATCTTTCCCGATCCAGGCGGGTGACCTGACGCGCGTGAACTATCTAGAGGTAGGCCCGGGAGGTGCAGCCAACGTAGCCATCATGCTGCGCCGTTTTGGTGAGCAAGTCGCCTGTATTGGCGAGACCGGTGACGACGAGTTCGGCGAGATCGTTCGGGAGGGATTGCAATTGGAAGGTGTGGACGACTCCGAGATCGTCGTGACCGAAGGTGGGGAAACGCCGGTCGCAGGCGTAGTCGTCGACAAGGCTGGCGAGCCAGCCTACCTCGGCTACCGTGGCAGCCTGGTGATCACGGAGCTTACGGACAAATGGCGCACCTTCATCAAGTCCTCAACGGCCTTGTTTGCCGATGGTTGGGCAGACCATGAAGCCGTCCCGGAATTGATCTTAGGCGGTTTCAAACTCGCGCGTGCGGCTGGCGTCAGGACGTTCTTCGATCCCGGCCCGGGCAACCCCGAATTCGACGTGCAATGGCATATCGATGCGCTGGAATTTGTGGATGTCCTGCTTGCGACCGAAGCGGAGGCCAAACGCTTGACGGGTCTATCCGACCCGCTTAACGCCGCGGTGGCGCTGCTCGATCACGGTCCCGACCTGATCGTGATCAAGCGCGGCGTGGCTGGCTGTGTATTATTCACTCGTGAGGGCGTGCAGATCGCGCCCGGCTTTCCGGTCGAGGCGCGCGACGCTACAGGTGCCGGCGACAGCCTGGACGCGGCCGTGATCCACGGCTGCCTCCGTGAGATGGGGCTGGATGCGCTCGGCACGCTCGCCAACGCCACCGGCGCGGCCAAGGTGCAGAAGCTCGGCACGGGGCATAACATGCCCACGCTGGAAGAGGTGCGTGCTGTCCTTGAGCGCTACGGCAATCAATATTCCAGCTTGCTCACGTGAGTCTTATTATGAACCGAATAAAAACTCTTTATCTCCAATCTCCGGTATATGTGGTTTTTCTCGCCGCCTATCCAGTGGTTAGTCTGTTGGCGTTCAATATCGATCAGGTGTTCCCACACGACATTACCCGATCGCTCATGCTCTCAATACTCACGGCTTCGCTTCTCCTCCTTCTGCTTAGGCTTATGGGTAAGGACTGGCAAATTACTGGTGTATTGGCTAGCCTTTTTCTAATTTGGTTTTTTATTTACGGACGGCTCTATGCACCCCTAAAATCCTTCAGCATTGCAGATGTCGTGGTCGGAAGACACCGCTTTCTCCTACCGCTCTGGTCCTTAATCCTCTTCGCCATCGCAGTGTGGCTGATGAAAAGACCAAAAATTGTCCCAGCAATCACCATCGGTTTGAACATTTTCACATCTGTTTTGATTTGTTTGCCAGTGCTTCAGATCCTGTGGTTCCAATATCAAGCTTCAATGGTTCCCGAAATTCCCAGGGGCAATGCCGGCGAATCTTGGATCCAACTGCCCGACGACTCCATGCCCCCAGATATTTACTACATTGTCTTGGATGCATATACACGGAGTGATGTGCTTGAGAATGAGTTTGGGATCGATAATTCCAACTTTCTCACTTCTCTGCAGACCATGGGATTCGAGATCTCCGATTGTGCAACGAGCAATTACACGAGAACCCGTCACTCCCTCACCTCGACATTCAACATGGAGTATATTCAGGCTTTGGACCCTCATGAGCAGAATTTTGATTATCAGACATGGCTTACCTCTGCGTTTAAAGAGAACCGCGTTCGAGAATTACTGGCTGGTCTAGGATATAAGACCATCGCATTTAATCACCCATGGCAACGATTTGTTTGGGATGATGCCGATATTCTCTTCCAATCGAGCACGACCGGTTTACTGAACCCCTTCGAAGACATGCTTCTTAGGACGACTGTGATTAGAGTTTATCTGGATCTGCAGCAGGTTGAGAATTTACAGCTTCCCAACTACATCAACTACGTTGATACACTGTATGCTCTTGAACAACTCCAGAAGGTGCCGAAAATAAAGGGTCCCAAATTAGTTTTTGCACACTTGATCATCCCTCACCCTCCATTTGTCTTTGGACCCGAGGGAGAGAAGATTAGCATCCCATACGATCCCGATGAAGGTAATATCTATACCGAAGAGAACTACAAACAGGGCTACAGAGCAGCCGTGACTTACATAAACACGAGAATGTCTGAAATCCTGCCAGTCCTGATAAGAGATTCAGATCCACCCCCGATCGTTATCATTGCAGGAGATCATGGCACGCCATGGGGAGGGACCGATAATGCAGTCAAAATACTCGCTGCGTTTTATACTCCCGAGCGAGAATCACTGTTTTCTGAGAACATCACGCTGGTGAATGTTTTTCGTATCATCTTTGATACATACTTCAAAGGCGAGTTCGGAGTGCTCCCGGATAGGAACTATATCTCTGGAAAAGAAGAGTTTATCGAAATCACAAATCAGACAGACGACTGCGGATCTAATTATTGAAATAGCCAACACGTGCAGGCTGAATATCGAGAATCATTAAATCAAGCTTGTGACCATTGCCAACGGCACCGCCAAAATGCGGAAACTCGGCACCGGCCGCACCATGTCTACCTTGAAAGGAAGTAAGGGTTGTCATAGAGCGCTGCGGCCGCGATCCTGCGAGCCAATTTCCAAACTGAACCTGTGCACCGGAACCTGGTTGACGGGTTACCAAGCGTCTGGCAATCCAAGGTCCCTACCCCTGTTTGCCTATTCCCATATTGGTCGAGTCGTTGCACGGAGATCAAGATCCTGAGCCGTGCAGGACCGGCGCATGCGAACCCCACATGCTCCATCTCCTGTATAGATTGAGATTGACGTCGAAAAAATCCAAACGTTTATAAGGTGGCACCTACTACGCCCCACGGCAGGTGCAACGGATCTTATGCGTCTCGCGCCGCCTCTATAGCCTGTGCAATGTTCTCCCGGTACTCAAGAAAGGCTTGGCGACCTATCTCGGTCAATCTGAGAATCGTCATAGGCTTGCGATCAACAAACTCCTTGACGACCTCGATGTACTCAGCTTTTTCGAGCCTGGTCATATGGGATGAGAGATTACCTCGGGTAAGTCCCGTAGAACGCATCAAGTAGGTGAAATCACCGCTTTCGACGATGTAGAGCTGTGTCATGATCTTCAGACGGGCGGGTTCGTGTATCAGCCGGTCGAGGCGATCGATTGCAACAATTTCCTCTGCCCTGGTTGGCTTCTTTGTCATGTCCTCATCCTACTCTGAGGATGGCGGCGTGCGAGCTAAAAATCTCGCCAGTAGCAGCATCCCGACGAGAGAGATCAGCGTGCCTGCAACGGCTACTGGGATTCCCTCATAGGGGATTGTATAGATAGCGATAAACCAGCCACCAAGAATAAGCGCCGCGTAGCCAAAAAATCGCATCAAACCGAAGAGGATTGAAAACAGTGCATATGGGGCAGCCATCAAGGCTCCAACGACAAGCAAGTTATACTCATTCGTCATGCTCTTGAGATCCAGTCCCCTCCCTAATACTCCCTGGAACAACACGATGATCAGCAGCAGGGCTAGCAAGCCCACCAAGAGCAGCGCTATCAAATTCTTGGAGATCCGGCGTCGTCGTTCAGGCGCAAATTTGACATAACCCATTCTGGGAAGCGTGATTGCTTGCTTCAGTGGTAGGTACAGGATCATGGGCAGGAAGGTGAAAACGAAAAAAACTTTCATCTCTAAGGTCATACCGAGTCCAAATAGGATGACCGGCAACCCCGCGAGCAGGTCTGCCACACCATCATCGAAATATGACAGATACAATTTCCTTTCAGCCTTATTAAGATCAAATTGATTGAGCATCAGAGTCCTCCATGTTACGAACTAATTGGTGTTGTTAATAAGTTTGTACTACAAACTTATTTGCTCAAATAATACACCCGCTTTTATTCGATGTCAAGACCTCTTTAAGATGAGCGGGGTCATCTCCTGAGCAAGTACCGGGACGCCTGACGGACTTTGTGTTGAACAGCAATGCTTGGCCGGGATTGGGGACATGCCGCGTATGCCCTCGGGCTTGTGGCACTCTTCGGATGAAGCCGTCTCGGGCTCTGACGGATCGAGATCGTGACCACTGCAGATACTACCGCCAGCCGCCGGAACGCCGGAAAAGCCAGCCCGGATTTTGAGGGCCTTTTCCGGGGCCGCATGCGCATCGCCGCCGAGAACGTTTGATTCATCTACCTACCTCACTTTTGAGTTCTTCCAACAAAATTCGAACCCTAAAGCTGCATGGAATTAAAACATCTTCCATTCGGGAGGTTTCAGTCCTGGCTGCTTTTTACTTTTATGCCCTACTTCTTTCCGATCAATTTTTTCTTCGGTTTGAACACTGCGGAGGTATTCATCCAGTCGATCGAAGCTCTGCTCCCAGTGCTGACGGTACCGTCCAACCCAGGCGAAGGCTTCTTTGAGCGGCGCAGCCTGGAGTCTCGCCGGACGCCACTGCGCCTCGCGACCCCGTTCGATCAGCCCGGCTTGCTCCAGCACCTTGAGGTGCTTGGAGATCGCCGGCTGGCTTAGATCGAACGATTCGACCAACTCGGTCACCGTCTTCTCGCCTTCCGCCAGCATGGCGAGCATTCCCCTGCGGGTGGGGTCGGCTAGTGCGGAAAAAATTTGGCTGAGGCTGTCACTCTTATCGGTCATCGAATCTACATTACCTTTTAGTTATATAACTAGCAAATAATATATCTGCAAATCTCTATTATGTCAAAATCGGAACTATAGAACCGGTAGGTTGACAAACCAGGCAGCCAAGTCCAAGAAAAATAATGGTCCTTCCAGACTTGATCGCTGTTTCCAATTCGAGACTCGCAATGAGATTGCATCGTTTGACCCAGGAATATGAGCGCCCCCAACTATCCTAGTGTTAAAATTCATATAGACTTGCCAAGAGATATCGAGAGGGTGGACACGATGGAAGATATTCTTAAGCTTGAACAGCATGGTTGGGAAGCACTCTCCGCCGGAAGCGACGCTGGAGAGAATTTCTATGAAAACATCTTGTGCGATGATGCGGTGATGCTCTTCCCGGGCGGCGTGCGCATCCAGGGCAAACAGCAGATCCTTGAGTCGCTCGGCGCGCAACCGTGGGAGAGCTTCGAGATTCAAGAACCCGAAGTGATCGATTTGGCCGATGGCGCGAAGACGCTCATCTACCGGGTTTCTGCACGTCGGGTGGGCGACTCACTCTACGAAGCGCTCATATCGAGTACATACATATTCGAACACGAGACCTGGAAGCTGGTCCTGCACCAACAGTCAAAGATGTAACGAAGGATTTCGATCCTGTTAATAATCTGGGATCATTTGAGGAGAAAAAACATATTGTTCTGCGCTGCGCAGCGAAAGGCTGCGCAAGCCAAGCATCGAAGTGTTAAGAATGCATAGAGGTGAGGGTAGAGAGGGTAGACTTTGGAAACTGAGCGTGAATTTTTAAGCCAGTTAGTCGGTCACTGGCAGCTCACCGGCAAGATGGGTGATATCGATCTGCATCAGGATGTCCTGGCGCGCTGGATACTAAACGAGACCTACCTGTGGGTGCACTGTAGGTCAACCGCACCGGAGGAAAATCCGACCGCAGAGTATGAGGCCGTTTACCACATCGGGTACAACACGGATGAAGGTCTCTTCGTCATGCACCTATTAGACACCACCGAAGTCCCGGTCGACTGCGTCGTGGGTCGCGGCGTTCTCGAAGACGATCGCATTGTGTTCCGCTTCGACTATGAAGACACGCCCTTCCTATATGAGTTTGCCTGTGACCCTCAGGAGAGCCGCTGGGATCTACTGCAGACCTTTGAACAGGAGGGATTGCATAAAACGTTCGCCACAAAACGACTGACGAAGGTTTTCGATTGAAGCCTATGATCCATGAGCTTTACCAGAGCCGATGTTCTCCTGTTGATCACACCCTCTCTCTTCTACACGTCCTGCAGATACATAAAAATGTACAATTCCCTCCAATCCCATTCACAACACGAATCACCAAGTTTCATAAAAAATGGCAGCATCATTCGCAGAACAGCAATGCCGATGAGGAAAGAATGTTGATCAGCACAGGGAATTTGACGCCACACTCACTCGGAGGACGGACCGCGATCGTCACCGGCGCCGGCCGTGGCATAGGTTATGAAGCGGCGCGTGCCCTGCTCTGGCTAGGTGCGAACGTCGTGATCGCAGAGATTGACAAACAAACCGGGGTCGAGGCTGTTGTGCGCTTGGGCGAGCAGTTTGACGCCAGCCGGTTGCTCTTCGTACAGACGGATGTCGGTGATCCTGAGTCCATCCAGGCACTGAAGATGGCTGCGCTTGAGCGTTTCGGCCAGGTCGACATCGTGATCAACAACGCCACGATCACCCCGATGGGTGCGGTGCAAGATGTCCCCATCGAGGATTGGGACACCAGCTACCATGTCAACCTCCGCGGACCTGTTTTAATAGGCCAAGCCTTCCTGCCCGCAATGATCGAGCGCGATTCAGGTGTGTTCGTATGCGTTTCCTCGGTAGGTCAGGCTTACATGGGCGCCTATGAGACCTTCAAGGCCGCACAAGTGCATCTTGCCGATACGATCGATGCCGAATTGGAGGGCACCAGAGTATACGCCTTCACGATCGGTCCCGGTCTGGTGCGCACGCCCGGCGCGCTGGCCGGCATCGAAGCGCTCGCGCCGCTCTACGGAAAATCCGTAGAAGCGTTCTTCGCCATGAGTGAGGACCAGATCATCTCCGCCGAGGCCGCCGGCGCAGCCTACGCTGCAGCGGTCGCCTATGCCGAGAAATTCAGCGGGCAGGAGATTGGCTCCCGCCAGGCCTTGATCGAGGCTGGCATAGCGCTTGAGGGCGAATCACGATCCACCTCTCCGATCTCGCTCATGGATCAAGACCGGCAGCACGCAATCGAACTCGCACAAAGCGTACGCACGACGCTCGCTGAACAGGCCGATGGCTGGCGGGATCGCCCCCTCTTCGAACGGCAGTGGATGTTCCGTGATTTCAAGAAGAACGCCGGGATGCCAGTGGAACGCTGGCTTGAAGCGCTCGAACGATTTGAATCCGAACTGCTGGCGGTCGAAGCAAGCGGTAATGAGACGACTCCGCCTCTTATCCAATTAGCCGACTACTATAAACACATGAAAGAACTCGCTATTGGATATGAGAAGGATCCGAAAAAACTGGCAGAAAACCTGGCCATCATCGACGGGTGGAAAGATGAGGTACAGGATCTGATCTCGCTGATCAATGCCTGAAAGGCCGCACGCAGCGACCTTCAAGAAGGAGCATCGCGAGCCAGAAGTTAAATTGCGAGCCTGCCGCACTCAACCGGTTGGGGAAGGATGGGATCCATCATGCGATCATTCTCATTCTGGCAGCGCTGGCTCCTTATCGTGGGTATCGTGGTGACGCTTTTTGGCGTGTTCATGGCTATTTTCAATAACACCCCCATCTTTAAGTTCTTTAACGATCAAATCGACCCGGTCTTCTGGGCCAGCCGGCTCCAACCCATCCCGGCGCTCAGTTTTCGCACGTCGGTGTACGGCGTCTGGGGCGCGACCGTCGCCGGCTGGGGCCTGACACTGCCTTTCTCGCCCGGCATCCATTCCAGCGACGGGAGCGTTGGGCGCGCGACGCACTGCTCTGCGGCTTGTCTCTCTGGTACCTGCTCGACACAGGGATATCAATCCACTTCGGGGTGTACTTCAATGCCGCCTTCAACACACTGCCCGTTGTGCTTGCTGGACTGCCCCTTGTCTTCACCTGGAAAACGTTTGCTGCTGAACAACAGCCCGGATAAGATCAATACAAATGGTGATCACCATCAGTTCCTTACTGTCATTACACATCGATTTGTGACGCTGACTGTTACTTAATGAGGCTTATATGGATGCTTTGATCAACTCGTATTGCGACATGCTCCACATGCTCCATGAGGAATGTAAACAGACACTTCTTGGATTAAGCACGGAACAGCTAGACTGGCGGCCGTTCGAGGGCGAGAACTCGATCGCCGCGCTCGCCGTTCACATCGCCGGCGCCGAGAAATACTGGGTCGGGGACTGCATCATGGAAGAGCCCTCCAACCGGGAGCGGCCGGCCGAGTTCGCCACCCGGGGTGTACCGCAAGAATCTCTTTCCCGCATTCTGGACGACTCGCTCAACTATGTCCACACAGCGTTGGGACAACTATCCGACGACCTTTTAAGCGAGTCACGCGCTCACCCGCGCACGGGCGAACAGATCACCGTCGCCTGGGCGCTAGCGCACGTCATCCAGCA
>CBFDDM010000071.1:0-17478 GCA_965603565.1 uncultured Anaerolineales bacterium
TGAATCGGCAGAAGCAGAACACGCCACGCGTTTCCATCTCATGGAAGATGCTTCTCAGAACGCGGATCGTCTCATCGAGGAACTTAATGAGATGGTGCTCTCGGCCAGACGCCATGCAATCACGAGAGAAATGATCGAGCTTGCGGCATCTTCAGGCCTGATTGGATTTAGCGATTAGCTCTTGTAAGCTGACTTTCTCGATCAATATTTCTTTAGATGGCCAGCCTGCTCAATTCTTGCATTGCAGTTGATTCCAGGATTTGAGCAGTTGGCAGCCAGGATCCACCCTTCCCGTCGAAGTTAATGTTTATATAGACGAATGAAATTGGCTGTGTGACCAGCGAGTTCTATACGAGCCTGCTGCCATAGAGGGAGAATAGCATTCCGCTGCGACCCATCATCGGTGGTTCAACCAGAAATGCCGCGAAACGGAACGTTTGAACTGGCCGAGAAAGGATCGTGGATAAGCTTCAGCAATGGTCGGGGTCAAAGACCCCGGATGTGAAATGTTCCAGCCCGGGACATGGAAATCTTCCATAGAACGGACCTGCCCTTTGGGACAGGTCCGAAGTGGGGAGTAATCACACCCACGAGCCCGTATTACGGGTCCAGGTGGGAACTGTAGGTGGCGACGGCGTGATTCGAACACGCGACCAAGGGCTTATGAGTCCCCTGCTCTACCACTGAGCTACGTCGCCAGGTTGCGCTCTTTTGCGCCACGAATTCTACCGAATTCAACTCGCAGTGACAAGGTCTTTATATCCTGTACTCGTCAACGACCTCACCTCGCGAGAGCAGTAAGATCTCAAGATCGAAGCGTTCGCTCAACTCCTCGGACAATCCCGTCAGATAGTCTCGTGTGGTGATGCCGGTTTCTTCTTCAGGGCTGCCCAGAATGAGCGTATCGATGCCGAACTCCTCAATCACCGCAGCGAGAACTTCACTGAAGTTGCCGCTTCTAACCAGCGCCTGCGCCTCGATGCCCTGCTTTTCGGCCCGCTCCTGCGCGATCGCCAGCACAAACTCGCCCATTTCGGACAACTCGGCTTCCATATCGACCAGGACAGGCGATGCCAGGCGGTCGAGAAAACTCACGTCAGCGATGTAGAGAAAGTAAAGCTCGGCGTCCTTATCTCTGGCGATCTGGATCGCGCGATCTTGATTTGGCTGGCTCGCTTCACCTCCGCGTGTCGGTGTCAGAATCTTTTTCATCGCAGCCATTCTCCTCGCGTTTTATATTCCAAAGCGCAGCAACAGCCATAGGAAGCCTGCTACCAGAGTGATATACGTTACCGGCAAACCGACTTTCAGGAATTCCTTAAACGAGATCGGCGAACCCGCCTGCGAGGCGATCCCGGCAGTAACAAGGTTCGCTTCGCCGCCGATTAACAGTCCGTTACCACCCATCGCTGCACCCATCGAAAGGGAATAATAGAGCACCTTGCTGGTGGCGCCCGGGATGGACCCTGATAAAAACTCTACCACCGGGAGCATCGATGCCGCCAGTGGAATATTAGCGATGGCGGTGGACAATGTCCCCACACCAAACACGATCACCGCGATCCCCAGGATCAAATTCTCCCCGATCAGCTCAGCCATCGTGACTGCGATCGTGCTGATGAATCCGACCTCCTGGACTGCTCCTACCACCATGAAAAGAGCCATGAAGAACACAAGCGTGGTCCAATCGACAGCCCTGATCATGGCATGCACATCCGGCCTCAGCCAGACCAGCAGAAGCGTAGCACCGACGATCGCCGGGACAGCCGGCACGACATGGAAACGCTCACCGACGATAAAGCCCACCAATACGAGCACGAACACCAACCCCGACTTCCAAAGAGCTTGCGGATCGCGGATTCGAGCGTTTGCTTCCAGACGGGCGTACAGCCGCTCAGAAATGCCTGCGGGATGTTTGCTTAACTCGTCGCGATAGTGGTAGATCACATAACCCGCCATCCCCGCCATCGCAAAGAGCACACCCACGGTTTGATTAATCAGGAAATCTTGAAAACCGATCCCGGCATAAGCGCCGATCAGGATGTTCGTCGGCGTGCCGATAAGCGTGGTTATGCCGCCCACATTCGAAGCCAGCACCTCCGGGATGATGAACGCCAGCGGATTGATGCCTAGAGCCAACCCAATCTGCAGGCTGATAGGCGTCATCAAAAGCATCGTGGTGAAGTTATCCAGCAGCGCGGAGGCTACGGCCGTAATCGCCATAAGGATCAAAACCAGCAACCATGCATGGCCCCTGCTCAAGCGATACGCCTGAAAGGCCGTCCATTGGAAAATACCGGTGCCTTCTATCACCGCGATCAAGATCATCATTCCCATGATCAGGAAAATGACTTCCCAATTTATGTACGTCAGCGCTCTCTCGAAATCATATATGAAGAAATCCGTGTTGAAAGCCCCACCAATCACGCTGAAAAGAAACACGGCCGACAAGCCGGCCAACGCCGCCGTCGTGCTGTGCAGCCTTTCGAAGGCGATCACCAACAAGACAGCCAGGAAGATAAGCGTCGCCGCCCAGAAGGCTCCCGTGACCCTACGCTCCAACTTGATCCCGTCAAGAATTAATGCCCCACGCTCTTCGAGCTGTGTGTGCATGTCGGGATCGATGAGGATCTCTTCACTCCGGTAATGCTGTCGCTCAACCAGCAGCTCGAGTTGTCCCTGCGGAAGCCAGTCAAAGATCAGCCCCCAGGATCCATCCTCGCCAGTTTCGGTCTCCACGATCGAGTCACTCGTTCCCTCGCTCACCAAGCGAATGTGCGCGCCATCGACAGGTTGATCTTGCTCGTTAAAGATCTGACCTGTGATCACATATCGCATTTCGGTCTGGGCCTGTGCCGCTCCAGAGCTTCCTGCGAAGAGGATTGATGCCATCAGCATCAGGAGCAATAGTATCCCTGAAGCGATCTGTCGATTTGAAATAGCCTGGTAATCATCCATAAGGTCAACATCTCAATTTCAGCTTGTATGCAGCAAGCCGCTTCTACAGTTCAATATTAATATATACAGTGCATCACTAAAGTGCTTCAGCGGCGACTCTACCAAATGAATCCAGACTGCGCTTGAACTGCTCCACAGTCACCTGGCGCAGGAAAAAGAGCGATACTGCCAGACCAGTTGCTTCCAGGAGAAAAACGCCCGCATAAGCCTGACCGACAGTAAAACCTATTGAGATAAATGCAGTGTACAACACCCCGCCGACAATTGCGGTTGGCCCCTTAGCAAACGCCTGAATCAGCGTCCAGGCCCCAACAAACATCCCCGTATGTACTGTGGATGTCATATCCATCATGAGGGCTACGCCACCAACGGTGAAGAAGCCAGCGCCGACACCCAGCACAAGAATAATGAGAGGAAGGACTATGGCGTAGCCCAGCAGTGAACTCAGCGCCAGGCTTCCGAACGAGAGCACCATGAGCACGATCCCGATCGATGTTGTCCAGGGCTTACCTCTCCTCGGGATGATTCGCATACCACCGAACAGCATAGCCGCAACGACACCGACACCCATATACGCGTTGAAACGAGTCGTCTCTGCTGGAGACAACCCGAAAACATCGCCACCAAAGGGTTCAAGCAGAACATCCTGCATGAAGTAAGAGAACATGCTCAAGAACAAGAACGCTCCAAACCAGCGTGCCTCCCGGTTCTTAAGGATCGTGGAGAAAGCCCCAGACAAGTTCTCGTTCGATGCCTGGTTTGCATTACCGGACCTTTCTTCCTGACCGATAAGCGCCACCAGCGAGAGCACCGCTGTGATCGCTGCGGCCGCAAAGAACAGTTGGATGACCCGCTCAATGGAATAGGGATCGAGCACAAACCCGCTCGAGATCCCGGTGAAAATGATGCCCACCATCAGCAGCGTCCACACCCAACCGGTGACATGCCCGCGCTCGCTTCGATCGGTCAGGTCGGTGATCAGCGACAAATAGGCCGTACCTGCCACATAGGTGGAAATACCTTCGGCCAAGAAAAACATGAAACCGGCGAGCACTCGTCCGGAACTCGGTTCCGCTGCGACCCAGCGCACGACCCATGGTGAGCTGATCAGGATGAGAAGGGCTATAAAAATCCCGATGAATATGTAAACCGTCCGGCGGTAGCCGCCAACGGGATGCCGGTCTGAATAGTAGCCGAACGGGATCGCGATCAGCGCTCCAAGGTAATGCCCCCCGCCCACCAGGACGGTGACACTAAGTAGATCCAGCCCGAGCTCAACCCTCATAACCCGGTTCAGCACACCTAAAAATAAGACCGACAGCCCACCGGCTGCAAATTGAAACAAGCCCAACCGCAAGATCCTTCGATATTCCATACGACGAAATTCCTTAGTCTCTTTGCCACCCAATAAGATATCATAAAGCGCCAAATCGTATGTAAAGGAAGTTGTGCGTACCAGATTGCGGGCCGGGTCTTTCGACTGACAATGCTGTTCCGATGAAGATATCAATGCCGACGCAGATCAGAGAGCGTTCCAGAAATAATTCACCCCACTTCGGGTGGGGTGAATTCAGTGTGTGTTGATATCATATCGATCCTGAATGAAGATTTATCCCTTTAGCACAGGGCGGACATTGATCTCAATCGCTTTCAAAGCCTGAGAGACCGGGCAACCTTCGGAAGCCTTCTTCGCGATTTCTTTGAATTTCTCTTCGTCGATGCCGGGGACCACGCCGATCGTGGCCAGATCAACTTTTGTGATCTTAAAACCGCCATCAACATTCTCGAGGCTAACCGCGGCTTCAGTCTCAACACTTACAGGGGGAAAGCCCGCCTGGTCCAGCTCGTTTGAGAATGCCATTGAGAAACAACCCGCATGAGCAGCGGCGATTAACTCCTCAGGGTTCGTGCCTTCGCCTTCTTCGAATCTAGACGAGAAAGAATAAGCCCCCTTGAATGCGCCACTTCCAAAAGCCATGCTGCCGTTTCCGTTTTTTAGATTCCCTTCCCATTTTGCTTCAGCTTTTCTGATTGGCATAGCTTTTCTCCTTTGACTCTCGGTTAGGTAACTGACGGATCATCGACGTATCGACCACAACAAATATTCTGTCCGAAAAATGTTGAGGAAATCTTACCGCGGAAGCCGTTACCTCATGAATCTTTCCCGAAATAAGCTTCTCTTATATATTTTAATCCTGCTTTTTCTCCATGAAATTGACGCGATATCTTCGGTCGGGGTCCTGCAATCCTCGCAAGGCTACAAACAATAAAACGGCCATCGTCAGACCGTAGATAAGGAAAGGCGCCGTTGAACCCAGGAACTGGAATATCGCCCCGCCAAGCACCGGCGCCACCGCGTTCGCTGCGCTGTTGAAGGCTGTTGACAAGCCCAACACACCACCCACATCGCTGGGAACGACCCGCTTGGAAATCAGGCTGTTTATACTTGGCCTCAAAATGCCACCGCCGACCGATGTCGGCAGCAAGGCGATCAAAATCCAGCCCACACCAAGCCAATTCTCTCCGGATGTCGCAGGGATATCGACAGCCAGGGTGGTGCTCTCGTGCGTTCTGAAATCTCCCGATGCAGCCAGCTCCTGCCGGAGCGCTTCGGGTTCATACCACGGCACGGGCTCTCGAGGGGTAATTGCAACTAACGAGAGCCCAAGAGCTAGCGCGACAAGGCCGAGGTAAACGAGGTTGCGATCACCCCATCTGCGGCTCCAGCGTCCGATGAAATAGACCTGCACGACCACGACAATGATGCCGACAAATACAAAAACGATCGCATTTCCAGAGGCATTCAGCCCCAACCGGCTCAACGTGAAAAGCGCCAGTAGCTGCTCGAAACCACCAAAGGCAAGCTGCTGAAGGAACATGAGTACAAGTAAGATCCCCACTTGAGGGAGTGCGAACACCTTCAACATCTTTTCAATGGAGAAGCTTGAATTTCCAAACCGGGAAGGTTCTTGCGAACGATCTAATGTCTCCTCTAAAAGGAAGAGTGTGAGCAGAATGGATACAGCCGAAAAGCCCGCAGCCACAAAGGCAGGGACATGATAATTGTTCCCGCTTAACGCTAGAGAGATAAACGCGATGACGGGACCGATGATGAAACCAATTCCGAAAGCCGCGCCGACAAGCCCAAAGCCCTGCGTGCGCGTCTCTTCAGTTGTAATATCGCTGATCACCGCTTGGGCGGTAGAAATATTACCTCCGGATAATCCATCAAGGATGCGCGCCAGGAAGAGCAGCCAAAGGAGATCAGCAAAGCCAAG
Organism: uncultured Anaerolineales bacterium; assembly: GCA_965603565.1. Lineage (GTDB taxonomy): Bacteria > Chloroflexota > Anaerolineae > Anaerolineales > E44-bin32 > E44-bin32. Next base: position 6,237 of record CBFDDM010000071.1, read on the forward strand.
CAGGATAAAGCCGAGGAAAGTCCCAACCTGGCTGACAAGCAGGACTGGCTTACGACCGTAGCGATCTGACAACCGGCCTAGCAAGGGCGCACCGACAACCTGCATCATCGGGTACGCAGCTGCCAGCAGTCCGATTAAAAACGCATCCGCACCGAATGAGGCCGCATAAAGCGGCATGAGTGGAATGATGATCGTCAAACCGAGCAAGTCAACCAGTACAACCAGGAAGACCGGTGCGACGCGCTTGAAATCAAGTTTTTCGCTGTTGGTTTCTGGCACGTGAGATCGCTTCAAACGAAACGCTCCTTACTTATCAGCGTTGAGCTCCAGATGGTATTTCAGGAAACAGGGGCGTTTTCTATCATTTGATCGCGAATACCCATGGCGATGGCGAGGATCTCCAGCGGGTGAACGCTCACCTTATCGGTATGGTGGCTGATCCACCATCGGCAGGTCTCTGAGTCAGTGACGATGACTTCGATGGACACATCACGAGCCTGCTCAAAGAGTGATGCACCCACATCCCGGGCGACATCGTATTTCTCTTGTTTAACCCCATACGTGCCAGCAACACCGCAGCACTCTGACTGCGAAAGCACAATTTCAAGCCCGGTTATTCGCTTCATCAGTTCTAATGCAGGTGTTCCGATCCAGTGACTTTTGAGCTGGCAAGGGGGATGGTAAAGTACCCGCATCGGCAGCGCTGATAATGCAAGTTTCTCTATTTCTCGCCAGGCATGGTCGAGCAAAAACTCAAATAAATCCATGACCGAAAATGCCAGTTCCCGGAAACCGTTGCCCCGCAAGCCCAGCACAGAGCGGTATTCATGTTTCAATTGTAATGTGCATGAGGTCGAGCTCCCGATGATAGGTATGCCCGCCTCGACGAAAGGCTGCAGGCTGTCGAGGTTGGATTGTGCATGCTTCCTCGCCGCGCCAAAAAGACCGTTTGATTGAAGTGGAAGACCGCAGCAGTTCTGGGGTGGCAGGACCACACGATAGCCGAGTGCTTCCAGCACGTCGATCGCCAGGTCGCCCAGGTATGGTTCATAATGGTTTACGCTGCATCCGTGAAAATATGCCACGAGATTCTCGGTATCATCGGGCGGCTCATCTTTGCAAAGATCGGAATGCCGGTCACGGAAGGTGACATTTGAAAAGGATGGGAGTGGAGCATGTTTGCTGATCCCGAATGCTCCCTCAAGAGCCCAGCGGATGACATGATTACCAAGTACACGGTTGGCAAGCACAGCCCAGGGTCTGTTCAGCCTACCCAGCAGTTCCGGCCTTGATAGCAGTTGATCGCGCAGCGGTGCGCCATGTTGCTCGACCAGACGCGACTTGGCCTGGATATTCATCTCAGCCACTGAAACGCCATGCGGGCAAACTCTTGAACAGGTCCCACAAGCTGAACACCATGTCACGCTGTCTTCAGGGATGGGCAGCCGGGGATGTCGAAAACGCTCAAATTGCGGCCCAACCGCTTTGGGACCGAGGAATTTGTCCGTGACCTCCATAACAGGGCAGGCTGTGTTGCAGATGTTGCACTTAATGCATTGATCAGCCGTCAGGCCGGGTTTCATCCATTGGTCATTGAGAGTTGTCAGTTTCATGGACTTACTATACCGCAAGGGATTATGGACCAAGTATCAGGAACTAGGCCGCTGGGTCACCCAGTCAATCAGGAGACACTGCTACTCCCCGACTATGCCCAATCGAATGTGCGTTCGACGGCTTTTTTCCAATCTGAATAAAGCATTTCTCGATGGACAGATTCCATCGAAGGTGACCAGCGCTGGTCTTCCTGCCAATACTCGCGCAGTTCCTCCAGATTCTGCCAGAAGCCAACCGCCAGACCAGCAGCGTACGCTGCGCCAAGCGAGGTCGTCTCTGAAACCTGAGGACGGACGACGGGCGCATCCAGAATATCCGCTTGAAACTGCATCAACAGGTTGTTGTAGACCATGCCCCCATCAGCCTTGAGCACTTCCAGTTCGACACCCGAATCCTTGACCATCGCCTCAAGCACATCGCGGGTCTGGTATGCAGTCGCTTCCAGTGCCGCCCGTGCCATGTGTGCTTTGTTGATATAGCGCGTGAGCCCCACCATGACACCACGTGCATCCGAGCGCCAGTACGGTGCAAATAGCCCTGAGAAAGCCGGCACGATGTACATGCCGCCATTGTCCTCTACACTGCGCGCCAGGTCCTCACTCTGAGGCGCGGAATCGATGATCTCCAGATTGTCACGCAACCACTGTATCAGCGCACCAGCGATAGCGATGGAACCTTCCAGGGCATAAATGGCTGGAGATTCACCAAACTGATACGCCACTGTGGTGATCAGGCCACTTCTCGATTCGACCAGTTCTTCACCGGTGTTTAAAAGCATGAAGCAGCCGGTCCCATAGGTGTTCTTCGCCTCGCCAACTTGTGTGCATGCCTGCCCCACCAACGCCGCCTGTTGGTCGCCGAGCGCGCCGCAAACAGGGATTTCTGACTTAAAAGGGCCATCAGGGCGCGTCGTCCCCCATGTCGCCGGGTCCGCCGAGGGCACGATGCGCGGCAGCATCGACCGAGGGATATCCAGCACCGCGAGCATTTCGAAGTCCCACTCGCGCCGTGCGATATCCATCATCAAGGTCCGGCTGGCGTTGGTCACATCGGTCACTAACTCACCGTCATCCGGGCCCCCGGTCAACCACCAGATCAACCAGGTATCGATCGTGCCGAATACGGCCTCGCCGTTCTCGGACGCGTCACGCAATCCATCGACGTTCTCCAGCATCCATTTCAGCTTTGGTCCGGAGAAATAGGTCGCGATCGGCAGGCCGGTCTTTCTGCGGAATCGGTCTGCGCCCCCATCACTCGCCAGGCGGTCGCAAATCTCTTTCGTGCGCGTATCCTGCCATACGATCGCGTTGCCATACGGTTTTCCCGTTTTAAGGTTCCAGGCTAAAGTAGTCTCACGCTGATTGGTTATACCAACCGCAGCGATATCACTGCCTTTCAGGCTGGCGGTATCGAGGGCTTTACGGATGACCTTCTGGGTTTTTTCCCAGATCTCGAGCGGATCGTGTTCCACCCATCCGGGGCGTGGATAGATTTGTTCATGCTCAAGCTGGGAAACAGCGGCAGGCAATCCATCCCGATCAAACAGCATGCAGCGTGTGCTGGTGGTTCCCTGGTCAATGGCGACGACGTAATCTGGCATCCGGAAAAACCTCCATGCGGAAACTTGCCGCGGTTTGAAAAACGACCTTCCCATTTTACTCAAGCGGCACATCCAAGCATAATAGATAGAATACATGTGTGAGTGATAGAAGCGGATTGTAATGCTGGTGAGGATTATGATTAGCCGATGAAGTTTGAAAGAAGGCAACTAGCTGAGACCAAGGGATCCATCCTGGCGCATAACATTTCCGATCGAGAGGGAAAGCGAGTGCTGCGCAAAGGGACTGAAATTGGAGACGATGAGCTTGAAGCCCTCAAGGGGCTCGGTCGTGAATTTATTTATGTCGCTGAACTAGAGCAAGGCGATGTCAGCGAAGCGGAGGCAGCACGTAAGACCGCCGAATTGATCCGTGGCGACCATATCCGCCTTGTAGGCGCCGTCACCGGCCGCACAAATATGCTCGCGGAGAAACCCGGCGTGCTCCGGATCGATATCGACCGACTGACCGCGCTCAACCGGCTGCCTGGAGTGACGCTCGCCACGCTGCGCGATCGCAGCGTAGTGCCTGAACGACAGATGGTCGCCAGCATCAAAATCATTCCCTACGCGATCACGGCCGAGACGATGCGGGCGATTGAATCTATCGCAGTTCCGGGTTCGATCGTATCCTTGGTCGCACTTCAGCCCCGAAGGGTCCATATCATGTTCCTTGGTGGCGCCGCGATTCTTGACAAACTAGAAAGCGATTTTAGAGCTGCGCTGGAAGCGCGCATAGTTGCGCTTGGGTCCAGCGTAGAAGGTATCCACAGGGTTGCAACCGATATGGATCACCCCGAATCAGAGATCTCGAGCGCACTCGTCGATCTGCCGACAGAAGAAATCGACCTCTTGATTATGGCCGGCGAGACTGCCGTAATGGATCCTCGTGACGTCATTCCATCCGCGATTAAACGCGCCGGTGGATCGGTGGAAATTACAGGAGCGCCAGTCGATCCGGGCAATTTGCTGATGATCGCCTATTTAGACGATGTTCCCGTTCTAAGCGCGCCAGGCTGTGCCCGCAGCTCCAAAGAGAACGTCGTCGATTGGGTCCTGCCAAGTCTGCTCAGTGGCGAGCGCGTTGAGCAGGAAGACATCACAAGCCTCGGCCATGGTGGCTTGCTTGAGGACATTAAAGAACGACCTTTCCCGAGATCCGCAGTCGGAGGTAATTCGGATGCGTGACATCATCGACACGCTTCAAGATTGGCTTAGAAATGGCGAACCTTTCGCAATCGCCACAGTTGTGGCCACATGGGGATCTTCGCCTCGTAAGGTGGGATCGAATATGGCCGTGCGCGCCGACGGCGCGATGGTCGGCTCGGTCAGCGGCGGCTGTGTGGAGGGCGCCGTAGTAGAGCAGGCACTCAATGTTATCGATGGGGAGTCTCCCCAGTTATTGGATTTCGGCGTAAGCGATGACACCGCCTGGGAGGTGGGGTTAGCTTGCGGAGGATCGATCGAGATCTTTGTCCAGAAAATGTACGAAAATCTGCTTTCTCAAACGACGGCACGGATTGAGCAGAATGAGACTATAGGTCTGCTGAGCTGCATTGAAGATCCCCAAGATGATCTTGGAAAACAGGCGCTTGTAGACGCCAGCGGGAATGCTATCGCAGGAGATCCTGCCGTTGTGGACCAGGTGAAGATCGACCAGCTCCAGCGTATGTTGTCCAGCAACGAATCTGGACGCCTGGACTCGAGTCAGTCGACAAACAAGGCTTTTTTTCTTCAAGTTATATCCCCGCCACGTAAACTGGTGATCATTGGCGGCGTTCACATTTCAATTGCGCTGGCGGAGATGGCTAAAACGCTCGGGTTTGAGACAATCGTTGTCGATCCGCGACAGCTCTTCGGAAGCGAGGAGCGCTTTCCTGCTGTCGATCGGCTCATCCGTTCCTGGCCCCAGGATGCTTACGAGCGAATCAACCTGGATTCTGCAACAGCCCTCGCGGTGCTGACCCATGACCCCAAAATCGATGACCCGGCGATCATCGGCGCACTGCGGTCCCCCGTTTTTTACATCGGTGTCTTGGGAAGCCGTCGGACTCACGCAAAGCGCGTCGAACGGCTCAGGCAAGCGGGCATCGATGAAGATCAATTAGCCCGGCTCCACGCGCCAATTGGTTTGAACATCGGCGCCCAATCACCGGAGGAAATCGCCCTTTCGATCATGGCTGAGATCGTGGCCTCTCAGAACATGTTCAACGCATCATGATTGTTCGACGTCAGCCCCCGTAGTAGAAACTATAAAGACTCTAATCGATTAAAAGTCATTTCCGTCCATCTCTTGAAATGACAATCGGCGCTGTGAAAAAGCTCGCCAATGCAATATACTCACTGAGTGAGTATATGAAAGAACGTCAACCTTTCACGCGCCATCTATCGCCTGAATATTTATTGCTGGGCATGCTAAAGATCTCGCCCTCTCACGGGTACGATCTACACCAGCAGATCGAACGCGATCTGCGCTATGTGTGGCGCCTGAGTTTGAGTCAGGTATACAGCGTGTTAAACCGGCTTGAAAAAAGGGGCATGATCACGGGCAAGATCATGCAACAAGATGAGAGACCGGATCGAAAACGCTTTCAGCTGACTCCCGCAGGCGAACGCCAGTTCAAGCAATGGCTCGAAACCCCGGTCGGCGCCAGCGTGCACGCTGTGCGGATCGCGTTCTTGAGCAAACTGTACCTCGCACAACGACTTCCCGATGTTGAAATTAAACCACTCTTTCTGCGTCAGCAAGAGGCGCTTCAGAAAGGACTCACAGGTTTAGAGCAAACTCATGCTGAGCTCGACCCATCTAGAAATATCAGCGGGCAGGCTCTGCGTTTACGGATCAGCCAACTGCAATCACTCTTGCGTTGGCTGGCCGAATACGAGCACGTATGGATCAAGGGGTAAGAGCAGAATGGAGCTTGTTATGAAATTCGCACGCACAATCATCATCAACCTCATTCTCACGTTAATCATCGTAGGATGCAGTGGCCCTGCCGTCACACAAGCACCAACGGTTGCGCCCACCCGCGCTCCTGCCACGGAAGCGCCCACCGAACTTCCGCCGACCGAAACGATGGCTCCCGAGCCGATAACGGTTGTCGACGCGTTGGGTAACGAAACGACCTTTGCACAGCTTCCAGAACGGATCGCAATTGCCGGACGGGCGACGGCGCTAATTGCCCATTCCGTGTATATGTTTCCCGAAGCGATTAACCGTCTCGTCGCGCTTGAAGACCGTGTCCAGCGCGACCTTTCATTCTATCGGGTAGTAGATCAAACGTTCGAAGAAGATATGCTGCTGCTCGAACGCAACGCCGGACCGGAACAAATCATCCCCTCCCACCCGGACGTCGTTTTAATGAAGAGCTACCTGGCCGAATCGCTCGGCGATCCGATCGAGCAGTTGGGGATTCCTGTGATTTATCTTGATCTAGAGACCCCGGAACAGTTCGAGCGTGATATTGCCGTAATTGGCACGTTGCTCGGAAATACAGCCCGCGCTGATGAGATCGTCTCTTACTACAACAGCCGCACCCAGCAAATTGCATCCATCATCGATCCCATCCCTGAAGCTGAATACCCGGAAGTACTTTTGATGCAGTACAGCGATCGCGGCGGCGAGATCGCATTCAACGTGCCCTCCAGCGAATGGCTCCAAACCAGCATGGTAGAGTTGGCTGGAGGGGAACCGATCTGGTTGGAAGCCGCTCAGGGTGGCGGTTGGACGATCGTCGGTTTCGAGCAGATCGCAGCATGGGACCCAGAGATCGTCTTTGTAATCTACTACTTCAGCGACCCGAATCCAATCGTCGAATCGCTGAAAGAGGATGCGAACTGGCAGCAGCTTCAGGCAACTCAGGATGACGCGCTGTATGCATTCCCCGGCGATTTCTTGAGCTGGGACCAACCGGACCCACGCTGGATTCTTGGATTGTCGTGGCTGACAAAGACACTGCATCCAGAAGAAGCCACATCTATTGACCTCAAAACCGAGGTCGTGGCTTTTTATCAGGAAATGTATGGTTTGAGCCAAGAGACGATCGAGACCGAGGTTTTGCCACGTTTATCTCCATGGACTGAGTGAGGTCGATATCCTTTGAAGCACAGGAACAATAAGACCATCTTCGGTTTATCGATCCTGGGACTGCTGCTGTTGACCGCGCTGTCGCTTTTCGTCGGCCGCTACCCGACTCCTTACTGGATGCCGGTCGATCGTATGCTTGAGGACCCACTCGCGCGGCGCCTGGTGCTCACGCTTCGGCTGCCGCGCATCCTGCTGGCGCTCCTGCTGGGCGCTTCTCTAGCCTCCGCAGGTGCGGTGATGCAGATGCTCTTCCGCAACCCGCTCGTCGAGCCCGGTTTTCTGGGTGTTTCCCAGGGCGCAGCCTTCGGCGCCTCGCTGAGCATCCTTACCTTTGGGTCGGGTTCACTCCCGATGCACACATTGGCAATTGGATTTGCGCTGGCAGGGCTAGTAGGCTCGTATATTCTCGCCCGCCGGCTTCGCTTCGGTGGTTGGGTCCTGAGACTCGTGCTCGCCGGCATCGCCGTCTCCGCGCTGTTTTCGGCTGGCACCGGCGTCCTAAAATACCTTGCCGATCCGCTCACCGAGCTGCCCGAAATCACATTCTGGCTGCTAGGTGGATTGTGGTCCGGTACATGGGAAGATGTACTCAACGTGCTTCCGTTCGTCATCCCTGGTTTGCTGCTTGTGTTCCTACTGCGCTGGCGGCTAAACCTGCTCTCTCTGGATGATGAAACCGCCTGGTCCCTGGGAGCCTCGCCCGAAAAGGAACGCTGGTGGTTGCTACTCGGGGCAGTTGTCGCTACCGCAGCGCTGACCGCAATTGCCGGCATCGTTGGTTGGATTGGCTTGATCGTTCCGCATATCGCCCGCCGTCTATTCGGCGCCGATGCTCAACTGCACCTGCCAGGCGCGATGATCATTGGCGCCGCCTTCACATTACTCTGCGATGACATCGCACGCACGCTGACGGCCGGGGAGATCCCGCTGGGGATCCTGACCTCACTACTTGGCGCAGGAGTCTTTATGTTGATCATGACCACATTCAGGGTGCATCTGAAGCGATGAATTCACCCCAGGTAATTACTCTGACGGATATATCTTTCCGCTATGGTGCCAAACACCGCTGGGTTCTCGAATCACTCTCCGCCTCAATCGACCACGGAAGCATTACCGCTATTCTGGGTCCTAACGGCGTCGGCAAAACGACGCTGCTGTATTTAATGCTGGGTTTGCTCGAGCCTCAAACAGGCGTAATCCGCCTCGACGGTCGTGAGATTTCATCGATCCCACGAACGGAAGTCAGCCGGATGATCGGTCTCGTGCCCCAGCTGGAATCGATCCCGTTCCCATACCAGGTGGTGGATTACACTGCAATGGGGCGCGCCCCCCATCTAGGATTGCTGGGTGCCCCACAGGCTCATGACTACCAGGTGGTGGATCGAATCCTCGAGATGCTGGGGATCAGCGCTCTGGCAGACCGCAACGTCCAGGCACTCAGCGGTGGTGAAGCACAGCTTATCCGCATCGCCCGCTCGCTCGCTCAGGAGCCCGATATCTTGCTGCTCGATGAACCTACGGCTCACCTTGACCTGGCGAACAAAGAGCATATGCTACAAATGCTTTGCCGACTGGCCGAGCAGGAGATGACCGTTCTTTTCACAACACACGATCCCGATGTGGCTTTTTCAATCGCCACTGATGCGGTCCTCATGCGAGGGGGCCAGGCGATTGCAAGTGGCGATATGCAATCGGTGCTTACCAGCGAGAATCTCAGCAACGCCTATCAACTCCCGATCACTGTCCATGAGGTGGAAGGTCACAAAGTCATTCTACGTAACGCCGAGGGATGCAGATGACATCGAAAATTATCATCACTGGAGAATCTGGCTCAGGAAAAACGCGCTTCTGCACCGCAGTGGTCAACGCGCTGCGCCAGGGCGATCTACAGCGCATGGACATTCGGGGGATTCTCTCGCCCGCATTGATGCGGCGACGAAAGAAAGCCGGTATCCAGGCTATCAACCTGGTGACATTTGAACATAAAAATCTTGCTGAACCCAACGAAGGGGATGACGGCCCGATCAGCACAAAACGATGGAGATTCGACCCCAGGATCATATCCTGGTGCAACACTGTGCTTTCCACAGCGACGCCATGTGCTGTACTCGTCATCGACGAAATCGGCCCGCTAGAATTCGAGCAGGGCGAGGGATTTATCGCAGGATTAGAGGCAGTCGACAGTGGCGAGTATACGCTTGCACTCGTCGTCGTCCGTCCGCATTCACTCAGCCAAGCGCTCGAACGCTGGGCGGATGCCGAGGTCTTGAATATAGAAGAGGTCGCTGACCAGGAAAAAGCGATTGAAGAGATAGTGCGGAGGGTCGAGGGAAATGTGTGATCAGGTATTTGGGATCGGGGATCTGGGATTAGGAAGAACTGAACCCAACTTATTCGTCAGGGCGCTTCGCAATGTGCACCTACGAATTTGTGGACAAATTAGCGTTTGGGTCGACCCTACGCCCTTCGTAATAATACGGCTGCTATGCCGAGTGACTGGGTGAACGGGCGCCCGAGTGCCTAATCCCTAATTGCCTAATCCTAATTATCTATCCCTAAGCCTCACTTCTTTTTGCCCAGCGGATCGAGCGCAGTGTCCTCCTCGCCCTTCTCCTTTTTACGGCTCATCCCGAGAAATCTACGCAGTTTCGACTCAGCCTTCTCAATCGGTATTCCTTCCACTCGCGACCACTCGCTGATTAAACTCTGCCGGAATTCCCTATACGCCCTGCGCTCGGTTGAATTCAACGATTTCCGTCTGCGGCGACCGGCTAGATCTCGAAGCAGTTTGGCAATGCGCGGCAGGCGACCCGAATCACGCACCTCGTTAATGCGGCTCCTGCGCGTTCGGTAATGATCAGCCATTATCTCTGGTTCATCCGATAGGATTTCTAGGCTTTCTTCGAGGGTCTCTTCGGTCGCGATTGGCCGTGCGGTGCTTTCATCGGCCTCCTCTACTGGGATCCAGAAGGTTTTGTCATCCGTCTCAACACGGTAAAACCTGCGATCATCACCGCCAAGCGTCTTTTCTTCAATGTCCGTGATTTGACCGACGCCGTGATAAGGATGCTTGATCCAATCACCCTCTTCGAAGACCTGCTGCTCCTTGAATGCCATCTATTCTATTCTCCATTTCTTCCACACCTGTTCACTGCAGCGACATGTCAATAATCCGCGGCGATCCGTCGCTTGCCTGCATGCTGATAACCTTATGAAGACCAGCAACTCGGTCTGGTCAGTAGTGCAGCCCCCTGAAATTATTTCCCGCGAGTGGATCGCATCAGGTACATATCAATCCGTATGTAGATTCTGCCAAAAAACCATTACGAAATTCTCTCTGCCGAAAAAGATCCTGGATACAATTGAAGCTCCGGAGGGTCCGGAGCGTCAATGTAGATGCAGACCTGATTTCGTCCAGGAAAAGTTGGCGCGACTATTTCTCCATAGCGCGTTTCATCGCGGCCAGATGATCTGGAGTGCTCCCACAGCATCCGCCGATCAATGTGGCGCCTAATTCGGACACCTTCTGAGCATAGCCAGCCATGATCTCGGGAGTAGCATCATAAACAACCACGCCGTCCTCGACATGGGGGATGCCAGCGTTTGCTTTAGCCACCAACGGCTTCTGCGGGGCAAGCGCGACCATCTTTTCGATAACGATCTCGATTTCCTCTGTCCCGTTTCCACAGTTTGCTCCGAGCGCAGCCAGACCCAGCTCGGAGAGTTCCTGCAAGGCTTTTTCGGGGGTCACGCCCATCATCGTGCGACCATGCGTATCAAACGTCATCGTCGCCACGATGGGGATATCATTCGTCACGCGACGCGCCCCCTCAACTGCCGCGCGCACCTCACCTAGATCTGACATTGTCTCGACCCACAGAACGTCTACTTCCCCCTGAACCAAACCCTCAACCTGGCGGCGGAATGCTTCGACCGCATCATCG
>CBFDDM010000072.1:0-17445 GCA_965603565.1 uncultured Anaerolineales bacterium
GCTTAGCGGCGAGGATTTTGGCATGCAGGATCGACCGCTTTTCTCGATGCAGGTATGGAATGATCTTGTGCTGCCGGCGATGCAGCGCCGCTGGAGCGCGGCGCGTGCGGCGTTGGACGAATTTGCCCCCGATGTGAAGCTCATGCTCCACTCAGATGGAGCGATCCGGCCATTTATTCCGGACATCATCGCTTCTGGCGTGGATATCCTCGATCCGATCCAACCGTTCGTGCCGGGGATGGACCTATATGAACTCAAGCACGATTTCGGCGAGGAGATCGTGTTTCATGGCGGCGTCGACACGCAGGAGATTTTGCCTCACGGTTCGCCGGAGCAGGTGCGCCAATCCGTCCTGCGCTGTATCGATGCACTCGGACACGGTGGTGGTTTCATACTCGCCCCGGTGCATAATGTGCAGGCAGATGTGCCGCCCGAAAACTTGATCTCGATGTGCGACACGGTCCGGGAATATGGTGTCTATCCGCTGCCTGATCGCGAGCAGCTCCCCCCGGTCAGGGTCGAAAATCATAAGCCGAGTTCATAACTCGAGACCGTAGGTTTGAAAAACCCAGATCGCCCCGCTTGCCTGTCAGCAGTGGGGCGATTTAATCTCCTAGCTATCAGAGGATTAGGTTTGCATGTATCAAGTTCAGCCGGGAATGCGTTTCTCTTGCTCACGACGAATGTAGTCACGCACGGCGGAAGCAGAATCAAGCGAGAGCACCGGCTCGACGAGCTGTTGGGCGTCGGACCGCGTCCACCGGCGGATAATCTGCTTGGCACGTGGGATCGAGATCGGCGACATGCTGAACTCATCCAGTCCCAGTCCAAGCAGGACCGGGATGGCATCGGGATCACCAGCCAATTCACCACACAAACCGACCCAGATCCCCTCGGCATGCGCGGCCTGTATGACCGCTCTTATCTGCCGGAGGATTGCAGGGTGGGCTGCATCTCCCAGGTGCGCCACGCGTTCGTTGGTGCGCTCGGCTGCCATCGTGTACTGGGTCAGATCATTTGTGCCGATGCTGAAGAAGTCCACCTCCCGGGCGAACAGATCGGCGAGCGCGGCGACTGCGGGAATCTCGACCATGATGCCGACCTGGATCTGCTTTGAGACCGGATGCCCGGCATCAACAACCTCTGCACGCGCTTCATCAAGCAGGGTCTTTGAGCGGCGAACTTCATCCAGTGTGGCGATCATGGGGAACATGATGCGCAGGTCGTGTCCCGGGCTGGCGCGCAGTAAGGCGCGCAATTGGATCTTGAAGAATTCGGGTTCGTCCAGACACATGCGAATCGCGCGCCAACCAAGAAACGGGTTGGCTTCCTGGCCCAGGTCCAGATAGGGTAGTTCTTTATCGCCTCCGACATCGAGCGTGCGTACTACGACAGGACGTGATTCCATCACGTCCAGAATGGCATTGTAAGCGGCAAGCTGTTCGTCTTCATTCGGTGAACTGCTGCGTTCCAAATATAGAAATTCGGTGCGAAGCAATCCGATGCCCTCGGCACCTCGCTCCAGAGCAAGTTGTGTGTCTTCGGGGTTGCCAACGTTGGCGACAATTTCAACGTGGTGACCATCCAGCGTTATCGCCGGATCTGTGGCCGCGAGCAAGTCCAAACGGGATCGCTCTTCATAATCAATGCGGGCTTCCTTTCTGAGCCTGAGTTCCGCATCGTCGGGTTCTAGAACGACCTCCCCGGTCGTACCATCGATGATCATCGTCGCGCCGGATTCGATGTCCAGAACGCATCCACTCGCCCCCACCACGGCCGGCAAGCACAGTGCCTTAGCCAGGATGGTGGTGTGCGATGTCGGTCCTCCTTCAGCGGTGCAGAAGCCCAGCACAAGTTTCTTGTCGAGCCGGACTGTATCGGAGGGTGTCAGATCGCGCGCCACGATGATCGAGGGCTGGTCCAGGGAGGAAAGATCGGTCTCCTCAACACCCAGTAAGATCCGCACAACCCGATTGCCGACATCGCGCACATCGGTGGCCCGGGCGCTGAAGTAATCATCCTGCATGGCCTCCAGTTGAGTGGCCATTTTCTCGATGGCATCGAGCAGTGCGCTCTCTGCGTTAATTTTTTGTTCCTCGATCAACTTCCGGGTGGTCTCGACGATCGCCGGGTCGTCCAGGAACATGGCATGCGCCTCGAAGATGGCGGCCTCCTCGGCGGTGGCTTCTTCCTCTGCCTTAACACGCAAGCCCTCAATTTGTACCCTGGCCTCCCGTCGTGCCTGGTCGAGCCGCTCGATTTCAGCGCTCGGATCCTCGATTTCAAATCGATTCACCTCTAGTTCAGCTTGTTCCAGCAGGTAAACCGGGCCGATCGCAATTCCGGGGGAAGCGGGGATTCCTTTAATTGCCTGCATTATCTCTCCGGCGTGCCTAACTGCATCTTGTGGTCTGTCAGATCCAATTTACTATAAAAGCACCATGCCTGGCTCTTCGAATCCGGCGCGGAGATCGTCCAGGAACTGCGCGGCAATCACTCCGTCCAGGGCGCGGTGGTCTGCAGAAAGGGTCATGCTCATCATCGGTTTGCTGACCGGGTTGCCCTGCTCGTCCGGAACGAAGCGTGCTTCGGTACTGCCGACTGCAAGGATGGCGACCTGTGGTGGGTTGATGATGGCGGTGAACCGATCCACACCAAACATCCCCAGATTTGAAATTGTGAACGTACCATCGACAACGTCGTCCGGCTTAAGCGAGTCCTCTCGCGCTCGCTCTGAGAGTTCTCGCACCTCACGAGCGACATCGTAGAGCCCTTTAAGGTCGGCGTCCCGCACAACCGGGACAATCAGCCCGTCGGGGATCGCGACGGCGATGCCGATGTTGATCTGGGGAAGCAGGAGAATATGGTCCTCCTGCATATAGGCGTTCAAATACGGATGTCGGCGCAATGCCCACGCTGTAACCTTTGCCAGCAGGGCGGTCATGGAAACGCGGGAGGCTTCATCCGGGGCGCGCCCGTTCACCGATTGACGCAACGCGATCATGCGGGACATGTCCACATCCAGCGTGAAGGTGATGTGAGGTGCCTCGGCGGCGCTGCGCTGCATGCGTTCGGCGATCGTCTTTCGCAATCCCTCGAGCGGGACTCTTACAGGCTCGCCCGTGACCTGAGGGCGAGCGGCAAATGGAGCTGTTGCTCCGGTCGTGATCGATTCTGCCGCAAGCACATCCACCTCCTGGACGCGTCCGCGTGGGCCGCTGCCGGCGATCCGCTGCAGTTCCATGCCGCGCTCCCGCGCAACCCGGCGCGCGGCCGGCGTGGCGCGCACCTTACCGGCGGGAAGATCTCCAGGCTTGACGGCAGATAAGTACTGCTCCACATCCTTGCGGGTGATCCTGCCGTCGGGTCCGCTGCCAGGCACCTCGCTCAGGTCAATACCCTCGCTGGCGGCCATGCGCAGTGCGACCGGGGATGCGCTTCCAGTCATTTCGACTGCCGATGCAGCGGCTTGCGGCGAGGTGATCTGTTCCACTGTGGGTTCCTGTTCAGCAGGCGCGCTGGGCACGACGTCCGGAGCTTCTTCCCCTTCTTCAAGCACAAAGGCGATCACCTGTGTGACCGGAACGGTATCGCCCTCTTCGAATTGGAGCCCGCCGACAACGCCATCGGAAGGCGCCGGGACTTCCATATTGACCTTATCCGTGGTCACCTCCGCGACAGGATCGTCGTACTCGACGTGGTCGCCTTCCTTGACCAGCCAACGCACGATCGTCGCTTCTTCCTGAGTCATCCCAAAGCGCGGCATGATGATTGGTTTCGCCACAACATTCACTCCTTCTTACACAACGCAGCTATGTGCGGAAATTAACTGCGCATAACAACCGTCATTCTCAGGTTTACCCGAGACTAATAGGCTCCCTGCGCCAAATTGCGCGCTTCTTCGACGATGTTCTCAACCTGCGGGACAGCGTGATACTCCAGATTACGGTTGTAAGGAATGGGAATATCCCGTCCGGCGAGACGCCGAATCGGCGCATCAAGATAATCGAAGGCCTCGCTTGCCGATATTCTGGCGGCGAGCTCCCCGCCGAATCCGCCGGTTTCGACGGCCTCATGCACGATCAAAACTTTGCCGGTCTTTGACACCGATTCGGTGATCGGGTCAAGGTCCAGTGGATTGAGCGTGCGTGGATCGATGATCTCAACATCGATACCTTCTTCCTTGAGCTGCTCGGCGGCTTCCAACGCTCGCTGGACCATGATCGAGATAGCGATGATGGTCAGATCATTTCCCTCGCGCACGACGTTGCTTTGTGAGAGTGGAACTTCGTACATCTCCTCAGGGACATGCCCGGAAGTTTTATAGAGCAGCTTGTGTTCGATAAAAATGACCGGGTTGTCGTCGTAGATCGAGGCCAGCAAAAGGCCCTTCGCATCGTATGCGTTGGAAGGCATAACGACTTTGAGACCGGGGACATGTACAAACCAGTTTTCGAGTGATTCACTGTGTTGAGCGGCCGCTCCGGTGCCTGATCCGGCGGGCATCCGCAGCACAAATGGGGCTTTTGCTTTGCCACCGAACATGAAACGCACCTTGGCAGCCTGAAGCACCAGCTGCTCCATGGATAGCGTTACGAAATCCATGAACTGAATCTCGCCGACTGGCCGCATGCCCGTGAGGGCTGCACCTACACACGCGCCTGCGATGGCCGCCTCGGAAATCGGTGTGTCGCGCACGCGCTCTGAGCCGAATGTTTCGACGAGTCCGGCCGTTACGCCAAACGCGCCGCCGTACACGCCGATGTCCTCGCCAATCAGGAATACGCTTTCGTCCTTCTCCATCACCTGCTGCAGTCCTTCACGCAGCGCTTCGGTATAGGTCAATTCCCTTTTTTCAGGCATATAAACCTTCCATGATCGTGTCTACATCCGGTTCAGGGCTGGATTCGGCGAATTCACGCGCTTCCTCAATCCGCTGGTCAGCCTGCGCCTTGAGTTCTTTAAACCGGTCGTCGTCCAGCATCTTGTGTTCCTTTAATGCGTTGGCGTAGCGTGGGATCGGATCCATCTCCTGCCATTCCTTGATCTCTTCGCGTGTGCGGTAGGCCTGGCTGTCGCTGCGCGAATGACCCTTCCAGCGGTACGTGCGGCTTTCGAGCAGTGAGGGTCCATCGCCAGCGCGCGCCCGCTTTGCGGCGCGTGAAACCGCATCGTAAACCTCGAAGAAATCGTTGCCGTCGAAGCTTTCCCCATGGATGTTATAAGCACACGCACGGTCGCTGATATGTTCGATGTTGAAGGCTTTTTCGACCGCCATCGACATGGCGTATTGGTTGTTCTCACAGAAATAGATCACCGGTAGGTCCCAGATCGATGCCATGTTGAGTGATTCGTGAAAAGCACCTTCGTTGGCGGCACCGTCGCCGAAAAGCACCAGGCAAGTCTGGTCGGTTGATCGCAGTTTAATGCTCAGACCGACACCGACAGCGATGGGGAGACCGCCGCCAACGATGCCGTTGGCGCCCAGGTTGTTGCGGTCAACATCGGCGATGTGCATCGAACCGCCGCGGCCGCGACAATAACCCGTCTCTTTGCCCATAAACTCGGCCATCATGGGATTTAGTTCGCTCCCCCAGGCGAGGATGTGCCCGTGACCGCGGTGATGGTTGAGCAGAAAGTCTTCGCCACGCTGCATGGCATAGGAAGCCCCCAAAGCCGAGGCTTCCTGCCCGATAGAGAGGTGCATCGTGCCGTGCGTCTTGCCGAGCATGTAAAGTTCCTCGGCTTTTTGTTCGAACGCCCGGATCGTGAGCATCGTCTCCAGTATTTCGATGGCGGTCTCCTGGCCCAATTCTTCCAGGATGGCCTTCTGATTGTCGGTAGATTTCGTTTTGCTTTTGCTCATTCCACAAAACCTTTCCTATCAATTGCTGTGATCAGGTTTAAGTACTCTTAGATTCGGCTAGCGAAAGAATCCTGCGCGCGGCGCTGTCATCGGTAACCAGTGAGTTGATCAGCCTTGCCTTCAGCGCGCCCATGATCGCGACGGCTTTGATCTCGCCAGCAGCAACGCCAACCGTCGTGGGAATATTCTTCAAATCCTCGGCACTGATGCCAACCACGCGGCGCTGGATCGGAAGATCCAGGATGTTGCCCTCGCGATCGAAGTGAATCGCGCACACGTCACCCACGGCGCCGGCCTTGGCCAATCTGCTGATCTCTTTCTCGGTGAGGTATTCGGCACGCACAAGGCTGGACATCGAGGGATCCGTCGTGCCGATCCCGAGGATGGCACAATCTGCTTGCCGGGCTTGCTCAAGAGTCTCGCGGATGGGGCGGTCGCCCAGGAGTGCATTGCGGACCTCTGGCGATTCGACGATCGCTGGTGCGGGCAGGATGCGGTAGCGTCCGCCGAAGGCCGCTGCATATATGCGCGCCAGATCGACACCATCGATGAGCGGGTCGGGTGTGCCTAGGGAGCCGATCAGTTGGATGACGACGACGTCTGGCATATAGGCGTAGCGCAGCGCGCTTGCGACCTCGTAGACTGCGGTGCCCCAGGATACGCCCAGTTTCGTCCCATCGCTGACCAGCTCCTCCACCAATCGCGCTCCAAGCGAACCGATGCGGCTGAGCGTGCGACCATAATCAAGTGAGAGTCTGTTGAGCACACGCACGCTTTTCAGCCGGAATCGCTTCCGCAGCGCATTTTCGAGCTCGGTGCTGCGCTGAAGTGGATGATTGACGCGGATCTCAACGACGCCGATATCGCGTGCCCTGGAGAGGAAGCGCGAGATCGCGGAACGTGAATAGCCGAGCTCTTCCGAAATCTGGTGCTGGGTGAGCCCGTCCTCATAGTAAAGACCTGCCACGCGGGCGAGGAATTCAAGATTTTCTAGGTCACGCGCTTCGGAGTTGTTCGGCGGCATCACTGACCTTCGATATCTGGCGGCTGCATCACTGTCATTCTACCTAAACCTATCTCTATTTACACAATTGTACAATATTTTCACGTTTGTGAAAAGACCTCTCGACGCACGAGTTCCGCACGGCAAGATCGTGCTTCGGACCGCAGGGCTTATGCGCTTATATTTTGATGATGTCGGTACAGGGTCAGCCGGTTAGGTAGCCTTTTGCGACGCGCACGGCGGAGGCGGCGTCTGGGGCGTATCCATCCGCGCCGATCTGCTCAGCGAAAGATTCGGTGACAGGCGCACCGCCGACCATGATCTTCACCTGATCGCGGATGCCGGCTTCCTCGATCGCCTGGATGACGCGCGGCATGGCCGGGATCGTGGTGGTCAATAGGCCGCTCATGCAAAGCACGTCGACGCCCCCCTTGACCGCTTCCACGAATTCCTCTGAGGAGACATCCACTCCCAGGTCGACGACCTCGATTCCGGCGCCCTCCATCATCATCGCAACCAGGTTCTTGCCGATGTCGTGGATGTCGCCCTGTACGGTGCCGATGGCGACTTTTCCGATCGGTTCGATGCCCGCTTTGACGAGCTCGGGGCGCAGGATCTGCATTCCGGCTTTCATGGCATGCGCGGCGATGAGCATCTCGGGAACGTATACTTCGCCTTCTTCAAAAAGTTCTCCGATCTCGATCATCGGTGGTACCAGCCCGCTATCGAGAATTTCTGCGGGTGGCGTACCCGCATCCAAACTGGCCTGCACGCCTTCGGCAACCGCCTGGGCATCCCCGCGCAGGACAGCTGCGTGCATTTCTGAGTAGTCCATTCATTCCTCCTGGAATTTATCCTGCCAGCTCCAGCAATGAAGCGGCAGCATGGTTGTCGGTGACGAGCAGATTGATATAACCACCGCGCAGTGCGCCCAGCATGGGCTCCACTTTGCCAACGCCACCAGCCACACCGACGCGTTTGTTGATCGCGAACAGTTCATCCTGAGAGATCGTCACCAATCTGCGCTGGAAATCCAGACTTGTCGGTTTCCCCTCGATCGTGAAGTGCATCCCACAGACATTTCCAATCGCTTCGTCTTTGTGGAGCTTGTTCAGATCTTCCATCGAGAAATACCCGGAGTGGAAAAAGGTCGAATAGCGTGGCTGCGTGCTTCCGACGCCCAGTAGCGCCATGTCAGATTTGCGCGCCAGCGCGATCGTCTCACGGATGGTCTTGCTCTCAAGCAGCGATTGGGCACCTTCAGCGTCGCCAACCATGATGGGTGCATTGAGATAAATGCCCTCACCACCGATCATTTGTGCCATCCTCCCGACAAGGGCGTGGCCGTCGTAATCGCGGATGCGAGAGTCGCCGGCGCCAACCAGTTGAACGATGCGCACGCTTGGCATCGGCGCCGGTAATTCGAAGGCGTCCACGGTTGCGCGGATGAAGGTGCCCCAGGCAAGCCCGAAAATCGTATTGGGCTCAAGTATTCCTGCGAGCGCCCTGGCCGCGCCGGCACCGACCTGCCGCAGCACCTGGTCCTGACCGGTCCGGTCGAGTACGACGACCCAGGCCGCCCGCAGATTGAAGCGATTTTTTAGACGCTCGCCGAGTTCGTTATCGAAAGTCAGCGGTCGGTGGATGCGGAATTCGACGATGCCGCGTTGGCGCGCATCCGCCAGCATTCTGGATACCATCGAGCGCGTGACGCCGACCCGTTCCGCAATCTGGGTCTGGTTCAGCCCTTCCAGATAATACATCTCGGCAACATCCGCCAGGAGACGTACCCGATTGGGTGAGGGCATGATCTCGCTCATGCTGGCACGCTCCTATACCCCGAAGAGGCGCGCGAGGCAGCAGCCTCAGCCAACGCTGCACTCTTCAACGATGCCCGGCAGCACGTCGATCAATCGATCGATCTCATCCCCCGTAGTTGGATAGCCGATTGAGATGCGCAGTGTCCCCTGGATGTCATCCATGGGCAGGCCCATCGCCTGAAGCACGTGAGATGGCTCTACGGACTCGGCGTTACACGCTGATCCCATTGAGGCGGCAAAGCCCTCTTGATCGAGGCGGAAGAGCATCATCTCTGCATCCGCTCGCGGGAAAGAGACCGAGATCACGTGCGGGGCCGTTCGCTCTGGCACACCATTGACGATCGCCCCCGGTATTGCGGCGTTGATTCGGTCGACGAGAAGCTCGCGCAGCTTTTGCAAGCGAGCAGCCTCTTCAACGCGCTTTGACTGTACGAGCTGCATGGCTGCGCCTAATCCGGCGATCCCGGCCACATTTTCGGTGCCTGCACGTTGACCCCCTTCTTGAGGGCCGCCGTAAAGAAGCGGGCTCAACTCCATGCCCCCACGAATGTAGAGCACTCCGGCGCCTTTCGGCCCGTAAATCTTGTGAGCGGACAAGGAGAGCAGATCGATCCCGCTTGCCTTCACGTTGATCGGGAACAGTCCAACCGCCTGAACAGCATCGGTATGTAGCGGAACCCCGTGCTGGGCCGCGATCGAAGTGATCTCATCGATGGGCTGGAGCGCGCCGGTCTCATTGTTTACATACATGATCGAAATGAGTGCGGTCTCCGGCCTTAGTCCGTCTCGCACGCTCTCCGGGTCGACATAGCCGTTGGGATCCACCGGCAGGATGGTCAGCTTGTAACCTTCCCGCTCGAGCGCCTCGGCAGTGTGAAGGGTAGCATGATGTTCGATGGCGGATGTGATCAGATGATTCTTTTCGGGGCCCGAACGAGCCATCACACCCTGAAGTGCCAGGTTGTTCGCCTCTGTCGCCCCGCTGGTGAAGATAATCTCGTCAGGCGCAGCGCCGAGGGAACGCGCAACCTGCTCGCGTGCGTGATTCAAGAGTTTCTCTGCGCGGCGGCCTTCGGCATGCAGGCTGGACGGATTTCCAAAATGGGTTTTGAGGCACGCAAGCACGGTCTCAAGGACCTGCGGATGCAGGGGTGTTGTGGCGCAGTAGTCGAAATAGGCGCGCTCAGCCATGGAGCTCACCAACCCTGGTCTCCGGGTTATGAATTCGGCCTGACTGAGAGGCGATTGCATTGAGTTGAGCGCGGATTTTTTCGAGCGTTTCCGGGTCTTTACGATCCCGGATCATCGGGCGGACAGAGATAACCTCACAATCCAACTCTACCGGTTTGTATGCAGGAAGGGTTTGCAGCACCAGATCGACACCTTCAGGGAGGTCAAAGCGCTGCCAGATGCTCTGTGTGGTGAGGCGCACGTCAAAGCCCCATTCGTTGAATGATTCTTTGAGTTGATCCTCAATCAAGTAGAGTGTGTTGCCGCAAGAACCGCCAGCGAGAACGACATGCGATTGGGTCATCTCTCCATGCTCCAGTTGCCTGCTTTCCCTATATCCATTGTATCCACAGGCTCTGCCATTACCGGCAGAGCCTGTGGAGATAGGTTGCTTTAGAGCACGGACAGACCGAGCAGCTTGTAGATGGACAGGATCAGGAATCCGAGCGGGTCGCCGCCCATATCCCAGCTGGCCAACTGTGTGCCGGCTTCGATCTGCTCTGTGAACTGACCCATCATAGCGTATGCCTGGGTGTGTTCAGCAGCCGTTAATGTCGAGAAGTACATGAACGGGATCGAGAAGAGGATCAACACGATCACGGTCTTGATGACATTGCCCTTGGTGTAGGGCACAATCGCGCCAGCCCAGAACGGGACGACCGCCAGGCTGGCGATGGGGAGCATCTCGACGCCGGGGAGCAGCGCGGCGATGAGCACGCTCACCGGGAACAGGATCACAGCCGAGGCCATCACGGAGGGGTGCCCGAGCAGCACGGCGCAGTCGACGGCGACGAAGAGTTCGCGATCTTTGAAGCGCTCACGCATGAATTGCACGATGGACTGCGTGATCGGCACGAGACCCTCGGCGATGATCGAGACCATGCGGGGCAGGATCAGCATCATCGTAGCGACCTGCATGCCGAGCAGGAGAATTCCCTGCACGTTGTAACCGGCAGCGACGCCGATGATGACGCCCAGGAGAAGCCCGAGGATGGCAGGTTCGCCCACAAGGCCGAAGCGCTTGCGGATGCCCTCGGGTGATGCGTCCCAGTCCTTGATTCCGGGGATGCGGTCGAGCAGCCAGACAACCGGGATGGCGAAGATGCTGGCCTGAACGGTCGTGCCGCAAGGCACCCCGATGCCGGGCATATCATTGAATTCCTGATAGCGCTTAGCGGTCAGGTCGCTCAACCAGGCGCCGATCGTCAGGTAGACGATTGCACCGATAACGCCGTAGGTGACGTTGCCGGTCAGAGCCCAGATGAAGCCGCCCAGCGCTGAGCCGTGCCAGTAGGACCACACATCGGTCCAGATGGTCTTCTGTAGCTTCAGAACGACCAGGATGATATTGACCAGCAGGATGCCCAGGACTACTGCAGCAACTCCCGGCCAACCCCAGGCGATACCCGCGTCGGCCCAGTTGACGTCCACGAGCGCAAGAGAGACGCCCATGCGGTCAGCAAGCGCCTGTGTGGCAGGCTGCAGTGCGGCGACGATCAGGGCGACGATCAGGAACAGGCCTGCAAGGCCCACACCAGTTGTCACGCCGCCGCGAACGGCCTTCTGCCAGCCCACG
Organism: uncultured Anaerolineales bacterium; assembly: GCA_965603565.1. Classification (GTDB taxonomy): domain Bacteria; phylum Chloroflexota; class Anaerolineae; order Anaerolineales; family E44-bin32; genus E44-bin32. Next base: position 11,496 of record CBFDDM010000072.1, read on the forward strand.
CGGAAGACCAGGCCCAGTACGATCAATACGATCGGCACAAGGACCGTTGAGCCTAATCCAAGAAACCAGGCTACTGCTTGTTGAATTACTTCCATGATTTATTCTCCTCACTCCAAATCTTTTCCCGGCGGGCAGGTGTGAGTTTTGCCTACCGAGGTACTTGAGTTTGTCTAATTTGTCAGGCAGCGCGGATCTTTTCGATGATCTCATCCAAGAGCGCCTGCTGCTCTTCTTTGGTCCCGATCAGGAACGGCATTCCCTTGAGTTGGGGGACATCGAATTCCTGATGGATTTTCATCATCGAAACGATGAGATCCATGCTGTCAACATATTTCTGGATGTCAGCCATGAGCACGCGCTTTACATCTACATCCGCCATCCCTTCTGCCTGGAGGCGTTCGCGGATCATGTCCTCCGCGATGGTGGAAGTGTTGATGCCCGCGCCACATGCGACCACGATTAGTTTTCCCATAGATTTCCTCCTCGAACGATACCAACCCCCCATTTGCGAATTACGATTCCGCTACGTTTTGATAGTTCACCTCCTTCCGGATCCAGTTGTGGCCGCTGGGCGTGCTAATCGACAGCGAGAATTTCGCTGGTTAACCATTTTGCGGTTTGTACCGGGTCCTGCATCTCACGCAGTGCGACCAATTTCTCGGATTCACCAAAAATGAGCGCAAGGCGCCGCAGCGCCTGAACCTGTTCTTCGGGTTCACGGTTTGCCAGTAAGAAGATAATTTCCACCGGTAGATCCTCTTCGGGTTCAGCCATGTTGCGAAAATCGACCGGTTTTCTCAACGTCGCTACGGACAGCGCAGAGCGGTGGACCCCTTCGGCTTCCGCATGGGGGAACGCGATCGGAAACGGGCGGGTGGGTAAGCCGGTTGGGTGTTTGCGTTCCCGTTCGATCGTTTCGTCCGCGTAGGTTGCGCGCACCGCACCGTGATCATGGAGTGGGGCGCACATCAATTCAATGGCATCATGCGCATCACCCGCTTCGAGGTCAAGAAGGATGTAGTTGGGATCGATTTCCAGCAATTGATTAGACTCCTGCATAGCTCTCGGTGTTATGTATTTTGCCCGTAGCGCTGCGTATAAAAATCGAAAGAAGCGCGTGCCTGGTCTGCAGGGAAGACTTCGGGTTCGCCGAGCACCTTCGCCGCAAAGTAGATCTTGGCGCCCTCTTCAAGCGTCACAGCACGTTCCAGCGCCTTCTCGAGGTCGGCACCCACCACGATCGGACCGTGTCTTCCCAGCAGCACAGCGTACCCATCGCCAAGCGCCTCCACCGGCTTGCTCACGAATTGCGGATCCTCAACACTGATGTAGGGAACAACCGGCACGGGAGCGCCCAGCCAATTTGCCATCGTTTCAGTGACGATGGGGATCGGCTGATTCGTCACGGAAAACGCGGTGGCGTGCGTGGAGTGGGTGTGTACGATCGCGTGGATATCAGGCCTGGCTCTTAAAAAACCTGTCCAGAGATTGTGGGCGACGGAGGGCCGCCACGCTCCGTCCAGCACGTTCATATCGATATCCGTGACGATCATGTCGGCGGGTGAAAGGTCGTCATAGGACATGCCGCTGGGCGTCACCACGACATGGCCCGTTTCAGGTTCACGTGCGCAGACCGTCCCCCCAGCCATCCAAACCAGCCCATGCTTCTTGAGTGCTTTTGCGGTCTCGAGTACCTCGCTGCGAAGTGTTTCCGCCAACACGGTGACGCTCCTTAATGAACAAAATTACAGTGGATAGTGGCCCAACTCGTGCCCCGCCTTGAAAAAGGCGAGGATATTTTCCAGCGGGATGTCGTTTCCAAGGTTATGTGTTGGCCCAAGAATGTATCCGCCACCAGGACCCATTTGCTCGATGCGCAGCCTGACCTCTGCACGGATCTCCGCTTCGGTGCCTTTCGGCAAAACTTCCTTGACGTTGACGCCACCCTGGAAAACCAACTGGGCGCCGAAGTCAGCCTTCAAGCCGGACGGATCCATGCCGGGCAGATGTGATTCAATCGGGTTAAGCAGATCGAAACCAGCCTCGATGATGTCGGGGACAAACTCCCGAATGGCTCCGTCGTTGTGGAGCAGGACTTTCAGGTGGGGCGTTTTTTCTTTGAGCGCGTTGATGAAATTCTTGTGCACAGGGAGCATGTGTTTACGGTAGAAGTCGGGCGAGAAGATCGGTCCGATATTGGTACCGAGGTCTTCTGCCATCTCGGTGAACTGCACATACTCACCGACCTCGGTCAAAGCGGCGTCGTAAAAGCCATACTGCACCTCAGCCAGCTTCTCAAACAGGTACTGAAGCAGGTCAGGTTCGAGCGCAGAGGCCATGAGCGCCTTCTCCATGCCGAGAAGCAATTTCGCCATCTCCCAGAAATTCCCGTACACAGGGCGGTGGAGCGCCAGCGCGAACTGTGTCTGGTTATAGAGCTGTTCACCTTCTTCTTTCAAACCCTCCACGCGTACCGGGTCGTAGGGATCTGGCCAATCGAAGCGTTCGATTCCTTCTTTGGAAAAATCGTCGGCCAGCGGTGCACCGGCAAGTTCGTAGTAGCCTGAACGCAGCTTGTGGGTGATCCCCCATTCATCCGTGAACACCTCGAACTCCTCGGTCTTGAGCATCGAGTTGCTGATGTAATCTTCGGGTGGTCGGATGTGCAGGTAGCGGATGTCGGTGCCAAGTTTGTCGAGCAGAGGGTTGTAATCAGGGGTCGTGTAGAAACCAACGAGGGTGCGGCGGGAGGGTGGATCGAGTTCGAAGTGTTCCCTGAGCATTTCGTAGCGCTGCTCGCTCAAGTGCTGTGCTGAGCCACCCAGCGCCAGAGGTACCCGGTCGGGTTCCCGGTGCTCAAGCGCCGCGGCAACCCGCTCTCTAGGCGTCATCGAAAGATCTGACACTGGCTCATCTCCCGCAATATCGGTTCACAAATGTGAACGACGGCTCACAACTGTGAAAAGAATAGCACGAAAGCGGGACGGCAGTCAAGCGTGATAAAGTCGACAGAAAATATCAAATATTCGCCCCGTGAAGGTCGCAGATCAGGTTGAATTCTGTGCGGATCGTTGGACCAGAAAGCGCCGAGAGGCTCAGTCTTATGTGGGCTGTAGAGCGATCTTGATCACTTCGGAACGGGCCATGCGCTCGAGCGCCTCGGCGGTCTTCTCGAGCGGCATGACATCCGATATGAGCTCATCGACGCGGACGACGTTATGGGTCAACAGCTCGAAAGCTCTATGAGCGTCCAGCGGGGTTCCGCCGTGGGTGCCGAGCAGGCTCAGTTCGTCGTAGTGAACGCGGGCGGCGTCGATGCGAACCTCAGTGCCGCCTGGAAGACCGCCAAACCAGAGCACACGTCCGCCCTTGCGCACCGAAGCGACGGCCTCTTCCCATGCTGATAGTGCTCCCGCGCACTCGATGGTGACATCTGCTCCACGTCCGCCCGTTTTCTCGCGAATGTAGCGGACTGGATCGTCCGCCTCGGGGTTCAGCACTTGTGTTGCGCCCAGTCTGGATGCGACCTCCAGACGATCATCGCTTAGATCTACCGCGAAGATCTGAGCCGCTCCGGCCGCTTTCGCCATCTGGAGGTGCATCAGGCCGATCGCGCCTCCCGCGCCGAAGATCGCCACATGATCGCCGGGTTGGATCGCAGCCCGGTGCTGGCCATGGACGACCGACACCAGCGGTTCAAGCGTTGCGGCGTGAGCGTAATCGAAGCCATCCGGGAGCTCGAAAGTATTATGACGGACAATTGCCGGGGGGATGCGGAAGTACTCGGCGAACGCACCCAGGTTGTAGATCATCGATTCACATAAGTTGCCTTGTTCGTGTGTGCAGTAGTAGCACGTCCCGCATGGGGCAAAGACGTTGGCAGTGACCCGCATACCCGTTCGAAAGCGATCCACACCATCACCGACGGCGACGATATCGCCAGCAAATTCGTGCCCAAATGGCGTGGGTGGTTTGAATTTGGGGTGACCGCGCAAATACGTCTTTAAATCAGTCCCGCAGGTCAGCGCGCACTTGACCTTAACCACGAGTTCACCCGGCCCGGGTTGGGGCACATCCACCTGGTGCGTGCCCAACTGCCGGGGTGCTTCATAATAGATCGCTCGCATCCTGGCGTCAGTATTTTCGTGTTGTTGGTTTTGGCGGGTCAATGTGGTTCACCTCGTTAGAAAGAGAGCGGATCACCGCTCGAGCGTCCAGCGCTCAATGCGAATCTTTCCGCTTACAGTGCGGACATCGATAAGGGCGGAGCCGCCGCCGACCGTCGCGGCGCAATCGCGACCGGTCTTATTCAATCCGGGCAGGCTGCAGATAATCTGCCCACCCGCACTTTCCAGCACAAGATCCGCGCTGGTTTCAGGCGCCAGCTTAAGCAGCACCCCGGCATGGTCGCTTTCAATCTTGACCAGGTCGTCTCCTTGCGGACGACCCCGGTATTCGATCTCACCCATGATTGTGGTAGCGGAAGTGGAACCATGCAAGTTGGAGAGGCTGACTGCGCCAGCCTGACCCAGGATGTGGAACTCGCCAGTTGAATCCGCCAATTCTACGCGGGCACGCGGGGTGACGATCCAGAGCTCTCCGTTGATGTCAGCGGCGACCACTTCAGCGGAGGTGCTTTGGACGTTGATCGTCCCGGCCAATTTTTCTAACATTACGGATCCTTGTGCGATCTGTAGATCGATCAGCGTGTTCTGGGGCACCAGCAGTTCGACCTGAATCCTGGCGCGGCCGCGCTCCCCACGCTGTTCAATCCTGAGGACTCCACTTTCACTATCGATTACGAGGTCCTCTTGAGTGCCCTCCTGCGCCTGGGCGCTGATCGCAAACTCATTGTCATTCGTACCGGTGATGCTCAGTTCAGCGCGATCGAGTACAACCTCAAGTCTGCTGCCGGGCGGTGCGTCTAAGTTCTGATTGAGAGCCCATTTTGGTTGAATGTCACTGGGTGACAGGGAACAAGCGGATGCCATGAGAAGCGCAACAGCACCCAGCAGGCGCTTGATTGCTGCGGTCGAAGTGAACTTGAAGGGATGTGTTCTGATCGGTGCGTGCATGCGGAAAGTATAGTAGAAAAAAACCGCCAGAGAATTCTCTGGCGGTCTGCTGTCGGGGCGGGCGGATTTGAACCGCCGACCCCTTGCACCCCATGCAAGTGCGCTTCCGGACTGCGCTACGCCCCGAACGCCGATGATTATAGCGCAGGGAGGGGGGTCTAACAAGGTCAGCCTTCCATACTTGCGAATCGATTCAGGATCAAGGCAGTGTGTTCGGCGGCTTTGGCGAAGTTCTCGATCACGATGTTCTCGTTCGGCGCGTGCACGTTGCCCTGCGGGTAACCAAGCCCTGCTGTTGCTACCGGCAGGCGTAGGTCATGAATGAAGGGATGGTTGGGACCAGAGCCGCCGGACATCGGGATGAGCATCTGGGACTGACCATAAACCGGCTCGGCGGTTTCCATCACCATGCGCAAAAACGGATCGTCCAGATCGGTGCGAGCAGGTTTCTCGCCTCCCAAATAGGTGATCTCGATATCGTGAAAGCCACGCTCGTCAAGGTGATTGCGCAGCATGAGCACGACCTCATCCGGATCTTGGTCTGGCACGAGCCGGAAATCGACCTTGGCGCTCGCGTAGGCTGGCAGGACGGTCTTTGAACCCGGTCCTTGATAACCGGAGGTCAGGCCGCAGATCGTGCAGGTCGGGCTGAAGATGGCCTCACGCTCGAACTCGACGCCACCCTCAAGCCCTTTTAGAAAGTCCTGAATACCGTAGATGGAACGATACGCATCCGACATGTCGGGCAGGGCTTCCAGAAGTTCGATGTCACGACCGGAAGGCGGCTTAACTCTGTCGTAAAAACCGGGCAGCAAGATGCTCTCATCCGGCGATTTGAGTGTATTCAACGCCCAGACCAGGCGCCAGGCAGCGTT
>CBFDDM010000073.1:0-16877 GCA_965603565.1 uncultured Anaerolineales bacterium
GAGATCCGCGCACAATGGCGATCGATAGAGGGCATCGCCATTGTGCAGCGCATCGGGGTGCTCGAGCCGGGTACCCCCACGGTGATGATCGCCTGCACAGCCGCGCACCGTGATTCGGGTGTGTTTGAGGCGGCCAGGTACGGGATCGATCGTTTAAAGGAAATTGTGCCCATCTGGAAAAAGGAGGTCGGCCCCGGGGGGAAGACCTGGGTGCAAGGCAGCTATATGCCGTCCGAGGATGATCAGCGGGAAGAAGGATGATGGCAGCCCAGTCAGGCGAGATCCGCGCATTCCCTTTGAAGTGTCAAAACTGCGGCCGGCCTTATCCGGCCAGCGGGATCCCCTACCGCTGTCCGCACTGCGGTGGCATCTATGACTTTGAAAATAGCATTGAATACCAGCCCGGCCCCCAGAAGCCAGGTGAAGGTATAGGCCGCTATCGCTCCGGCTTCCCGCTCTCGACGGGGCAGGTCTGGCACAGTCTGGGAGAAGGCGATACAGCGCTTGTTCCCGTGAAAGTTGATGATCGCAGCGTCTTCTTCAAGTGTGAATTTCAGAACCCCACCGGTTCGTTCAAAGATCGTGGTGCAGCCGTGCTGGTGAGTGCGCTCGCCGCTCAAGGCGTAACGGAGGCGATTGAAGACTCGTCCGGCAACGCTGGCGCGGCGTTCGCCGCCTACGCGGGTCGCGCCGGGATGAAAGCCCGCGTATTTGTCCCCGATTACGCCTCCGGTCCTAAGCGGCGCCAGATTGAATCCTATGGAGCGGAGGTCATCCGCATCCTCGGGCCGCGCTCAGCGACGACGGAGCGGACGCTTGTCGAGGCAGAGAGAGGCGCTGTTTATGCCAGCCACGCCTATCTGCCGCACGTCCTCGCCGGTTTTGCCACGGTCGCCTTCGAGATCTTCGAGCAGCTGGGCAAAGCGCCTTCCGCAGTCGTGCTGCCTGTCGGTCAGGGCACGCTGCTGCTCGGTGTGTACCGTGGTTTCAAAGCGCTCGAGCGCGCCGGTATGATCAATCGGTTGCCGCAGATGATCGGCGTCCAGGCGCGCGCCTGCGCGCCGCTCTGGTCTGTCTTCCATGGAGGAGCGGCCGGGCTGACGTGGATCTCCGAGGGCGAGACCCAGGCAGAAGGGATCCGCATCATGCAGCCGCTGAGGGGTGACGCCGTGCTCCGCGTCGTGGAGGACAGCGCAGGTACAATGGTCGTCGTCGAGGAGCAAGAAATCAGTCAAGGCCGCGACGATCTTGGCTGTCAAGGGTTATATGTAGAGCCGACATCGGCAGTCGTCTGGCCCGCAATCCAGCAGGTACTCGCGGATCGACCTGACCCAGTCGTCGCCATCCTCACTGGAAGCGGGTTGAAGTCGAATTAGCAGCCGCAAAGCTAACAACCCTCCAATATATCGGCTGATCAAGGTAAATGGAACGAGCATTGGGAGATTGGATTCATGACACGAAGAGTGGTTGTCACCGGCACGGGAACGGTCAACCCCCTGGGATTAGATGTGGGCAGTTCTTGGGATGCGCTGACGAGCGGTGTCTCTGGCGCGGGTCCGGTAACGTTATTCGACCCGTCTGATCTGCTGGTCCAGGTCGCCTGCGAAGTTAAGGGTTTCGATCCTGAGCAGTTTATGGATGCGCGTGAGGCGCGCCGCAGGGACCGTTTTGAACAGCTGGCCTCCGCGGCGGCACAGGAAGCGCTTGAACAATCAGGGTTGGCTGTCGCCGAACAAAACGCACTGCGGGTCGGCGTCATCGTCTCCTCAGCTGTCGGCGGGCTTGGTTCGATGGAGGAGGGTATTCGTACGATCGAAGAGAAGGGTCCACGGCGCGTGAGCCCTTTCACGATCCCGATGTTCATGCCCAACGGTGCCTCCGGCATGATCGGCATTGATATCGGTGCTCGCGGGCCTTCCTTTTCGCTCGCCTCGGCATGTGCATCCGGTGTTGATTCGATCGGCCAGGCGGCGTTACTGATTCGAAACGGGTCCATCGATGCCGCCATCGCTGGCGCGTCTGAGGCGACCGTCACTCATGTCGGCATCGCTTGCTTCGATCGCCTGGGAGCTTTGACACGCCGCAATGAGGAATATATGACCAGGCCGGCACCATTCGATGCCCAGCGTGACGGCTTCATCATGGGCGAAGGCGCGGCCGTACTTGTGCTCGAGTCGCTGGAGCACGCTCAAGGCCGTGGCGCTGAAATTCTGGGCGAACTGGTTGGCTACGGCGCAACTTCCGATGCTTATCACGTTACAGCACCTTCAGAGACAGGGAAGGGTGGTGCTGAGGCCATACGGCTTGCGCTGCAAGATGGGGGGCTTGCAGCGGATCAGGTCGACTATGTCAACGCGCACGGAACCGGTACGGAACTCAATGACATTGCCGAAACGCGCGCCATAAAATCTGCGTTTGGTGAGCACGCTTACTCTGTGTCGATTTCGTCGACAAAATCGATGACCGGCCACATGATGGGCGCCACCGGTGCGTTGGAGGCGATTATCTGTCTGAAGGCTATCGATACGGACACAGCTCCACCGACGATCAATCTGGTCGATCCCGATCCTGAATGCGATCTAGATTACATACCGGGCGAGGCTCGTCAGATGGCGATCGAGACGGCCATCACCAATGCGTTCGGTTTCGGTGGACACAACGCGGTGTTGGCGTTTAAGGCCTTCCATAGTTAAAATATACTCAGTCGAAAGTGTAGAACCAGTGGAACGCAGGGATCTCAGGTGAGCTGGGTTCTCGGCGTCCCCCAAGTTCTTGGAGAAAAAAGATCGTGACACCGGAAGAGTTCCTCCGGCAGTCGGGGTTGTCATTTGCAGACCCCAGCCTGCTGCGACGTGCGCTGACGCATCGCTCATACCTCAACGAGAATCCCGAAGCAGTCGAGGATAACGAACGCCTCGAGTTCCTGGGCGACGCTGCATTAGACTTTGTGACCGCCGGGTGGCTGTATAATCGCTACCCGGAGATGGACGAGGGCGCCCTCACGCGGTTGCGCTCGGCACTGGTCCGCACTGAACAGTTGGCTGAGTTCGCCGGCGATATTGGTCTCGGCGAGGCGCTGCTGCTTGGTCGTGGCGAGGTCGCCATGGGCGGGCGAGAGCGACCTGCGATCCTGTGCGCCACGTTCGAAGCGCTGATCGGCGCGATGTATCTTGATTCAAGTATTGAAACTGTGATCGAGTTCATGAAGCCCCGGTTGGCGGAGTCGGCGAAGAAAATCCTTGAGAGTGAGACGCTCATCGACGCGCGCAGCGTGCTGCAGATGTGGGCGCAGGGTGAACTTGGCGTGACGCCGAAATATGAGACGATCGATGCGTTTGGGCCTGATCACGCACGCGAGTTTATCGTTGAGGTACGGGTTGGTGAAAACGTCATCGCACGAGGGCAGGGCCGCAGCAAGCAGGAGGCTGCGCAGCGCGCCGCCACAGAGGCGCTCAGAAATGTACACCCCAACGAGATCTGGGGACGGTAATGAGGATGGCATCAATTGGATGACCTGTCTGCACGTTTGAAAGCCCTGGAGCTTCAGGGTTACAAAACGTTTGCCAGCAAGACCGAATTTGAATTTTCACCCACGATCACGGCGATCATCGGGCCCAATGGGTCCGGCAAATCGAACATCGCCGATGCCATCCGCTGGGTGCTGGGTGAGCAGTCATTCAGCCTGCTGCGCGGCAAACGCACGGAGGACATGATTTTCTCGGGTTCGGAGGGGCGTGCGCGCGCATCGATGGCCTCGGCGACGATTACTTTTGACAACAGTGATGGCTGGCTCCCGATCGATTTCAGCGAGGTAAGCATCGGCCGGCGTGCCTACCGGGACGGTACCAACGAGTACATACTGAACGGCCAACGCGTGCGACTGCGCGATGTCAACGAATTGCTGGCGAAATGCGGTCTGGCCGAACGGACCTACACGATCATCGGTCAGGGATTGGTTGACGCCGCCCTGTCCCTACGGGCGGACGAACGCCGGGAGCTTTTCGAAGAGGCCGCTGGGATTGGTCTGTACCGCAGTCGAAGAGATGAGGCTTTGCGCAGAATGGACACGACCAAGCGCAACCTCGAACGGGTGCAGGATATCCTGGCGGAGCTCCGACCGCGTTTGCGCAGTCTCAGGAGGCAGGTTTCCCGTTCGAAGGATTACGAGCAGGTTCGCAGTGATTTGCATGAGCACCTGCGCACGTGGTATGGATTTCTGTGGTACCAGTCGATCGCCTCACTCAACGAACAGACAAACCAGGCTCGGCTGCTCGAGTTGAAAAGAGACAAGCTTAGGGAACGCGAATCGGCGTTTGATGCGCAGATGCGAACACTCCGTGCAAAGGCTGAGGATCTGCGTAAGGAGCTTCAGGAAGCCAACAGGAAACTTTCCGAGGGCAACACCGGACGCGAGATCGTCGGTCGGGAGTTGGCAATCGCCGAAGAACGCCTGCGGTGGGTCGAAGAACAGGAAAAGACGTTCGAATCCGAAATTGAATCGCTGCATGAGCATCTGGAGCGTGTTGAGGAAGGTCTCGGCGCGGCAGAGCACCGTGTGGAGGCAGCCGAACAGCGCAGATTAGAGCTGCTCGAGGTGCGCCAATCACTGATCGAGCAAGGGCAGGTGGACCCGGCCCAGAAGCAAAAAGCTCGACAGCGAGTCGACCATCTGCGCGCAGACCTTGATGAGGCCGCAGCACAAACTGCGGTTCTGGAAACAAGGCTTGACGAAAATCAACGCCAACTGAAGGAGCGCAGCGCTGAGCGACAAAAAGTACTGGATAGCATTGGCGCAAGGGAAACGCAGCTGGGTGAATTGAAGAGGGAGCACGCTGTGTTGGAAACTCAGATCCAATCAGCAGAAGAGAATAGAGCAAGCTCGATTCAGTCGATTGAAAGTGCGCGCGGTGCTGTGGAAACGCTTCGTGAAAAAGAATATGAGCTGCGCTCAAGGCTGAACGAAGTCTCATCCCGTCTGGCCGGACAGAAGGCGCGCCGTGAAGCCATGGAAATTTCGATGGGGCTTCAGGGCGGTAAGGTCCAAAAGCTCGTCCAGGCGAGCGAGCAAGGTGAGATACCGGGGCGAGTCGGGCGATTGATCTCGCAGCTGAAGATCGAATCGGGCTATGAACAGGCTGTGCTCGCTGCGCTCGGGGACCTGCGCACCGGACTGACTTTCGAGGATGATAGACAATTGTTCAATGCACTCGATCGCTTCAGTCTGGACGACGAACAGGGAAGGGCGGTGCTGCTCCCGGTCGGAGGGAAGCCGAAACGCGCCACACCCGCGCACCCGGAGGGTGTTCACATCCTGGCGATCGCAGCCGATGTTGTGCAGGCTCCCGAAAGTTTCCAGAACCTGATTCAGAACATTCTTGGCCATGTGTTTATCGTCCCTGATCGCAGGACGGCACGATCGCTGCAGAACCGCATTGATGCCGAAACCCGGGTTGTCACATTGGACGGTGACCTTTTTGACCCCGCCGGTCCGGTCATCCTGGGACGGGGGCAAGAGTTCCAGCGAGAGGAAGATGAACTGCGCAAATTGCGGGCGGCTGAGAAGGAGATTTCAGGTCAAACAAAGGTGATCCTGGAGCAGCTTGAGAAGCTGGCCGTGCAGAGGAAGGAATCCGAGGGCCAAATTGAGGCCTCCGAATCGGCACGCCAACAGGCAGAAGGCGATCTACAAAAACTGCGCAAGGATCTGCAATCCATCGAGATTGACATCCAGGCAACGCAGCGGGATATCGAGTCGCGTAAGTACGAGGCGGCCTCCCAGGCGGAGATCGTCGCTGAGATAGAGTCCGACTCCAGCCGGATCGAGGCAAGCACGATTGAACAACGTACCATTCGTGACCAGGTCAAAGAGCAATATGACGTCGCCATTCGGGCGCTAGAGGCGGTCGAGGAAAGCACTGAGATGGCGCGCATCGAAGCGAACCTTGAGACCGCTAGAGCGGAACTCGAGACGGCGCGAACGCGCCTGCGCAGCCAGGAGGAGCGGCGGAATCTGCTCAGCCAGGATATCACCACGCGCATGGAGCGCCTCGATCGCAGCCAGGTCGAACGTGAGAGACTGGATGAGACGATTAAGGGATCACGAACGTCACTGAGCGAGGTGGAAGCGCGAATCGAAGCGCTCACTGCCGAAGTCGAGCCGGTCGACAAAGAGCTGCGGGAAACGGAATCCAGGCGCCGAGAACTCGACCTGGAAGAGGCTGAGACCCGCCTGGCCCTGCAAGCGGCAGAGCGTGATCACGCTCAGGCGCAGATTCAATTGGCTCGCAAGCAGGAAGAGGTGGCGAGCCTGCGGCGACGGATCGAAGATGATTTCGGGCTGGTCGCGTTTGAAGATGATGCAGAAGGGGTGGGTCAGGAACCGCTGCCATTTGAAGGCATTGTTGAGCATCTGCCCCGCGTTGAAACGCTGCCGGAGAACGTCGAAGAGCAGGTGAAGCGCCTGCGGCTGCAGCTCCGGCGCATGGGTCCGGTCAATCCCGAGGCGCGCCGGGAGTTTAAAGAGGTGCAGGAGCGCGTCGATTTCTTGACCAGCCAGGTCGATGACCTGCGCAAGGCGGAAAGCCAGATTCATGAGGTGATCGCCGAGTTGGACGTTCTGATGGAGCGCGAGTTCCGCAAGACATTCGATGCCGTGGCGATCGCGTTCAAGGAGGCTTTCACCAGGTTGTTCGGCGGTGGGTCTGCACGGCTGGAACTGACCAATCCAGACGATCTTACCCTGAGCGGCATCGACATCGAGGCCAAGCTGCCTGGCAGGCGCATGCAGAGCCTGGCGATGCTGTCTGGTGGGGAGCGCAGCCTGACCGCCAGCGCGCTGGTGTTTGCGCTGCTGAAGGTGTCGCCCACGCCGTTCTGCGTTCTGGATGAGGTCGACGCAATGCTTGATGAGAGCAACGTGGCGCGCTTTGTGGATATGCTGAGCGAGCTCAGCCAGGACACGCAGTTCATCCTGATCACGCACAACCGACTCACGGTGCAGGCTGCCCAGGTCGTGTACGGCGTGAGCATGGGTCCCGATTCGGCCAGCAAGACGATCAGTTTGAGGTTGGATGAGGTTGAAGAGGAGTTGGTGGCTTAACATTTGGCACTCAGGCACCCGGGCACCTGGGAACATAATGTCATTGCTAGGCGCCGAAGGCGTCGTGGTCTATGATTCAGGGTAGTTAGCTGGGCAAGCACCCTCAATAAAATGTAGTCACGGGCTTCAGCCCGTGCTTTGATGTGACAATGTTCCGTAGGTCCAAAGGTTGGTCCGCACCGGCGACGGATCCCTGCACAGGCTAAAGCATGCGGCTACAGTCCTTGGCGGACCTATCGGTCCATCCATGCATGATCGGTCGGGAAATTCATGAATCTCCCCTGGAGTGGAAACGTTTCAAGGTACACAGGGCGACCGGCCGGTCGCTCCTACGAGGTGAGGCTGAGGCTAGTTGCGTATACATTCCCAATCGAAATCCCTGATTCCAAATCCTCCATCCCTTGACCTACACCCCCCTTAAGATAGAATAACTCTGCAGGCCGAAGTGGCGGAACTGGCAGACGCGCTACGTTCAGGGCGTAGTGAGCTTTACGCTCATGTGGGTTCAACTCCCACCTTCGGCATATCAGACTGCTCAAGGTAAGCTTGAGCAGTTTTGTTTATCTTCGAGGGTAAGCAGAGAGCTCATCTGTGATGCAGAGCGAGCACTTTTAGCCCTTAACCTTTTCCGCTGCCAATCTTTGCTGCTTCAGGCAGTGATTTCAAACGTAGCATGGCCCAGATGCCGACTAAAGGGCCAGGAGCAAGGAGTGCGAATGCCCATCGCCAGCTGAACCAATCTCGCAGATAAGGGAGCAGCCATATGGTGACCACGGTAATGGCAAATCCTGCGGCAAGCTGAATCGTCAGCGCCGTTCCGACATGAGCTTGATCAGCTGTCTCCGTCACCATTGTGGAGAATTGTGCTGAATCCCCCACAATTGTTGCACCCCAGATAAGAGCAATCAGCAGCGTGACAAATACATTGGATCGATAGATTAGTCCGATGAGAACGGCACAAGCCCCGGAAATAGCCATCAGAAGGATTGTGGTATTCGTTCTACCCCACCGATCACCAAGGTAACCGCCGAGCCAGGAGCCAACCCCTCCTGAGAGAAAAATTCCAAAAGTTGTGAGTGCAGCTGCGGATGCGAGCTGAACATCGTGGTAGGCGTACACATCGACGAAAAAGATCAAAATCCAGGCGGACATCGCAAATAACTCCCACATGTGCCCGACGTACCCCAATGTCGCAAGCCGAACGCCCCTATTCTCCATCGCAAACCGAACTTGGCGTAGGTCTGCTTCCGCTCTGGGAAACGAGTAGGGACCCTCCTGGATGAGGAACCCGCAAATCAAACCACCCAGCAGGGCTTGGAGAGAGGTAACTGAAATCACAATCCTCCAATCCAACCCACCGAGCGCATTGATCAGGTGAGGAGTTCCATTACCAGTGACCAAAGCCGCCGCCAGAATTCCTAAGGCTAGGCCGCGATTTTCACGAAACCAAGTCGAGAGAAGCTTGAAGGCCGGAGGGTAGACACCAGCGATGAAGAAACCGGTCGCGAACCTTAGAGGAATTCCGTAATCTGAGCCCCCGGCAAATAAAAGTAAGAAATTGGCGATTGATGCGCCGGTTGAACTTATCATGATTGTGTATCGTGAGGGCAGGAGATCAGCGAGGTTGAAGAGACTGGAAATCACAGCGCCAACCACGAATCCGATTTGTACTGCGATAGTTAACCAGGCTGCAGTACCTGGAGACAATCTCCAGATGCTTTGCAATTGAGGGATGACAGCTGTGGCAGAAAACCAGGTAGAGATAGAAAAGACAAGCGCTATCGACAAAAACACCAGTGTCGTCCACCGCCGGCTATCTGGTTGGCTCATCTTACCGCTCCTATTGGGACATGTTCAGCTGTAATGTGGATCAGCGCATGAGAGCATCGCGTAATCGGACTGATCTTATCAAGAATTTTCGCCTTTCGATACTTTTCGATAGGATCCAGGGTAAAAAGCTTGAATATCTATCCGAGAGAACGATTTCATCAATCATGATCAACGGGGTTAAAAATATCCGGAACTGCTTGAGAATCCCCAAGCAAGGGTTGAAGTTAACTCATCGCATGTTTCTTGCACCATGTATTGCGGTGAAGTAAGATGACTTTGGATATGTCGAAGGAAGCGCAGGAGAACAGCAGATTGTCGCCCTGGTTCATCGTCGTACTGACGGTCCTGGGCATCTTAATCATTGGAGATCTGAACGGCCGTATGGCGAATGCGCGCCGCCTGGAGCGCGAGTCGCAGGTGCTCGCTACGGAGGTCGCCGCGCTCAGTACAGATCAGGTCGATTTGGCCACGCGGGTGGCTGGCGCTACCAGTGAAGCTCATATTGCCGAGTGGGCGCACGCTGATGCCAAACTGGTGCGTGATGGTGAAGTACTGGTTTTCCCGGTTGCACCGGACGGCTCCACAATTTCTTTGCAAACACAGAGAGAGGCAACGCGCGGCGAACCACCGAGCAGGTTCCAGGTCTGGTGGGCGCTGTTGTTTGGGAATTAAATTTCATCCGTTCGTCAGGGCGCAGTTCCATGCGCCTCTTTTTTTATGAAAAATCATCCAAGGCGACGTAAAGGCGATCCCCCTCTTGGAACGCGGGCATTGCTTCGCCACGCAAAGAACGCGGGATCTTCGACTTTGCTCACAACGACGCTCGGGGAAGCAGGTTGGCCGGGTGCTATGATCCCCAATAATTGCATCCCCAATTACTCCACAAACCGCAAGTGTCATCCAGAGCCAGCGTTCTATGCTGCGCGGAGGATCTCGTTTTTTGTTAGCGGCGGAACGGCTAGATGGCAAACAAGTTTCTTTGGGGCTGCGTCCCTCAGAATGACGATCGTGGGGATCATTCACTGGGTGGCCAAGCACATGGGTAAGCACAGGATGCTTCGTATTCCCCATAACCAATCCCTGATTCAAAATTTCGATTTCTAAACCCCCATTTATGTAAAGCTCAACCTTGACGCTCACCTCCCCTGTGTTATAATTTCAAACCGATGGGGGAAACAGCAAAATACGTTGCGGGGTGGAGCAGTGGCAGCTCGTCAGGCTCATAACCTGAAGGTCCTAGGTTCGAATCCTAGCCCCGCTACCTAAGCACCAACTTGGATCGTCAGGCTTCCGGAAAAGGGATGGCCTGACGATCTTCGGTTAAGGGTCCATGACTTATCAGGGTCCTTACCTATGAATCATAGACCGTCAGGCTTAAGCCCTCGTTGAGTTCCTTCCTGCAAGAGCTTTTACAGGGAAGGGTCCTTGGTTCATCTTCAGGTCATTTTTCGTATCCTCTGTCTTCATGATCGGCCTACAAATCACTTTCGTACGGCTTCCTTGGCAGCCATCACAGTCAGCCAAGAAATTGCGTATTAATAATAGCGGGATCTGAGGGGGTTGTGTGTGACGAGAGCGTGATTTCGTCGTTAGACAAGCATTAGGGTTTCGAACCGCTGTTCTTCCTAGGTGCAATCACATTGACTGTGTTCAATTGAGTTATTAACACGGAGTTCACTGTCGTTTTACCCATCTTTCTGGCATAAGATGTTCAAAGAGATACCCAAAATGACAGCAAGAAGTGTCCCAGGACAGTCTGGCGGGCTTGGCCAGGGAATCCCAGCCCCGCTACCTAAAGGCACCTGAAAGGGTGCCTTTTTCTTCGTAAGCCCCCTTATTTACGATTAGAACTCACGATCTGGCGGTTATTAGTCCGTTTCCGGAGCGTTCAATTTAGGGTGATTGAAAGAACCGTCTCCTGGATGAGAGTATGATTTACACAGGATTATCGTCAGATTAGAGCTGTTGAAATCCCCTGGATTTGCTTGTAAGATGGATGCAAATCCCAGAGTTTATTCCGGGATTAAGCTATAAATGAAGGAAAGGGGAAGGGGGTTCTATCGCAGAAAATCCTTAGCTCAAGCCTGGTCTTTCGCCGGGCTTGTTTGTTTTCTGCGGATTGAGCGAATCTTACATATTAGACCAAGGAATAGTTGTTCAGGCCGCTTATTTTGGTGGGGAAACAGGAGACTGGTCAAAACATACAAGAATGCTAAAGAAGCGCTCAAGCAAGAGAATGACCAGGCAGGTAAGAATGGACTGCTAAAAATAAGGGATGTGGACGGCAGGAGGGGCGACATGGATCCGTTCAATACCGCAAACAGTGCACTTATTCTTTCCGGGATCTACCGTTCGATAAAAGGAATATGAGCGAAATCAGTCTTGACCAGGGCGTTACATGCCCTGGTCGTTTTGTCTATGGTGACTCCCGGCGCCTCCGTCATAGCGGCTCCCAGTGCTGGAGAGGTTCCAAATCCAGTCGATGAGCTGCTGGAGACATCCATACCTGAACCGGATGCGCCACAATACCAGCCACCGGTCTTTGAACGCCCACAACCCCGGATCGGGAGAGCGGCAAGCCTTCCGGAACTGTCAAACCAGGAAAGACCTCTCTTGGAACCCACCCCAACGCCGACTCCAGACCCGGATAATCCAACCTTGCCACCCATGCTCCCTGCTCTTGGGGAATCCCTCGAAGGGCTGGGGATGCTGGCCCAGGCGTTTGGCGCTGAACCGCTGAGTGGCGAACAGATGCCAGGTCCGTGGGATCAACTGATTAGCGGAGACCCGTCCGACGAAACCTACCCAGTGTCAACCTATAACTCGATGGATGAAGAGTATCTGATCGTATGGATGGACGACGCCGACCCCGACCACCTGCATGCCTACATCCTGGGGCGGACCGGGCAGGAGACTACGCCCGAGTTCACGATCGCTACCGAAGGCATCGGCGCCCCCACCCGGCCGGAGCTCGAATACAACCCAACCGACAACACCTACATGCTGCTCTGGTCTGAGCCCACGGGCGTCTTCGTGAGCTACTATGGGCTGGTTCAGGAGCTGCACAATCTCTATGCCCTGCGACTTAAAAGTGACGGATCCGCCCCAGGTTCTCCTGCACTGATCACAGACCAGCAGACCTTCTTTGATATTCGCACGGCGTATGACCTTGTGTACAACAGCGCAGCCAATGAATACCTCGTAACCTGGGAGATGCCCCCCGGCATCGTCAGGGGATCCATCTATCAGCCTCACACCCTCTACGGACAGAGAATCGATGCGTCAGGGTCGCTTCTAGGCACATCCGTTGCGATCTTCACGGGATTCGTCGGCTCGGTCAGGGCGGCATACAGCACAACCAGCGACGAGTACATCGTCACCTTCGATATCGCTGTGTACGGCTCGCTGGGGTATGAACTCTATGCCCAGAGGCTCGAGCCGGATACCCTTGCAGCCCGTGGGGGCATCATCGGGATCAGCGGGAACGCCGTCGGCTGGCAGTCGAACACGAGGATCGCGTACGCAGAAACAACAGACCAATACCTGATCACCTTTGAAGATACGCGACCGGTCGTTCCCGGGAACTACATCCCTGATATCTACGGTCAGGTGGTCCAGGCAGGAACCGGGGGGCTCCTGGGCGGCAACTTCCCGATCCTGGAGTCGGAGGATCCTGTTGGGCAGGGCGACGTCGAGTACGTCCAGAGCGCAGAGCATTTCCTGGTGGTCGGGCTACCCTCGACGAACCACCTTACGATTCGCCTGCTCGCCGCGGACGGCGAGATTATCTCCACGCCGTATCAGGTCACAGACCTGTTCGGCATTCAAGTACGCGCCTCCGCGCGAACGGGAGCCGATAGCGAGCTATTTCCATGGCTCCTCACCTGGAATACGGATGGGGATATCTACGCTCAGATCCCGGTGAAGCTTGCTGTCGCCGACGGCGCCGTCGTTTGTTCGTATCCGGAGTGCTTCACAACTGAAGAAGAAACACAAATAACCACAGAGAAGCCCATCAACACGCGCACCGGCGCTTACGACTACATCGTCGAAGACCTTACCGTCCAGACGACAGCGGGTCCTCTTACTTTGCGCCGCAGCTATGCCTCCTTTACCACGGGCACACAGACCGTCCCCATGGGATTTGGCTGGACGCACAACCACGCCTCGCAGCTGATCTTCCCTGGCGGGCCGGGTGGACAGGAAGGCGTTGTGCTCTTCAAGGCCGAATCGGCCAACGTATTTCAATACATCGACAACGGGGACGGGACCTACACCACAGCTCCGGGGGTCTGCGGGGAGATGATCCGGGTGGACGGCCCTCCAGTCCGCTACATCGTGAGCGATACCGCTCAAAACACGTACGTATTTGACGAGAACGGAGTCCTTCTCAGCCGCTCGGATGCTCAAGACCATTCTTGGAGCTATACCTATTGGCCGGAGGGGTGGCTGGAGCAGATCACCGACGATACGAGGGACCGCTGGCTCTTCTTCGATTATGACCTGCAGGGCAGGCTCGAAACCGTCGAAGATCACATGAACCGATCTGTGAGCTACAGCTACGACGCCACTGGGGATCTCGTCGGCGCGACCGATGTCCTGGGGCAGTTGTGGACCTACACCTACGATGCCGATCACAACCTGGCCGAGGTCATTGACCCCCGTGGAATCACCGTTGAGCGGACCGAGTTTGACTCCGAAGGGCGCGCCGTACGGCAGTACAACGGCGAGGGCGAGCTCGAACTGGAGATCACCTACAACCCGGACGGCACGAGCACGGTGACGGACGGGCTGGGGAATCCCCGCTCGGATTCGTATGATTTTCGCAAGACCCATACAGGGGGAGCCGACGCCCTGGGAGGAACGACGGATCGAGCCTACGATCTCAACTTCAGGCCTACGACGCTGACGGACGAAGCCGGCGCGACAACCCTACTTGATTGGAGCGAGGACGGGGCCAACCTGACGCAGGTCATCGACGCCGAAGGCAACCAGACGGATCTGACCTACGATGCGCTCAACAACCTGACCGATGTCGTGGATCCGCGCAACTATCTCACGACCTACACCTACGATGGAACATTACTCACGAGCATGACAGATGCCCTGAACAACACCACGACCTATACCTATACCCCGGAGGGGTACCTGGAATCGGTCACAGATGCACGCGGCAACACCACGAGCTACACCTACGACTCCTATGGCCAGCGCACGTCGATGACCGATGCGCTCTTGAACACCTGGACCTACACCTACGACGACCTTGGACGACTGGTCGATACGACGGACCCACTGGGTCGTGTGACGGTCAACGAATACGACAACGCCGGGAGGCTCATCAAAGTTACGCGGAATTTCCTTCAAGGCCTCCCGCAGAATTTCGCTGATGAATACAACATCTTCACAGTGTATGTGTACGATGAAGCGGGCAACCAGACCGAGGTGATCGACACCTATGGCAACAGCACGCAGTACATCTACGACGACGCAAACCGGCTTTTCCAGACGATCGACGCCCAGGGCAACACGACGACGAATTATTACGATCTCGCTGGAAACCTGGTCTCCACGCTTGATCCGCTCAACCGTGTAACGACCTACGTCTACGACGAATTGAATCGGTTGGTGGAGACGATCGATCCGCTCGGGAACCACACCACAACGGCTTACAACCCCGATGGCACCGTCGACAGCACAACAGATGCGCTGGGACGTATTACAAGCTACACCTACGACGATCTCAAGCGCGTGGTCGCCACGACCGATCCGTTGGGCCATTCAACATCCACAGTCTACGACGAAGCTGGGAACGTGATCTCGACCACCGACGCTGAAGGACGCACGACGACCTTTGCGTACGATGCGCTCGGCAGATTAATCCTGCAGACCGATCCCCTTGGAGGCGAGACGGAGCACTTTTATGATGAGGTGGGAAACCGGGTACAAACGATCGACCCCAAGGACCACGCTACCACGTATGTCTATGATGAGCTGAACCGATTGGAGTCCGTCACGGATGCGTTAGGGAATACGACGGCATATGCCTATGACGATGTGGGAAATCGCGCTTCGGTCACGGATGCCAACGGAAATATCACCAACTACTACTATGATGCCCTTTCCCGCCTCAACGCCGAGCGTGATCCCCTGGCCAATTGGCGCTTCACCTACTACGATGCCCTGGGGAATGTCATTGAGCGGGAAGATCCCAACTTCAACCTGACGATCTATGAGTACGATACGTTGAACCGCCTGATCTCGGTGGAAGACGAGCTGCTTGGTGTGACCTCATACGAATACGATGATGTGGGCAACCAGACGAGTGTGACAGACGCCAACAACCATACGACGACCACGATCTATGACGAACTCAATCGTCCAGAGATCGTCACCGACCCGCTCGGACACAGCACCACAACGGTATACGACGACGTAGGGAATACGGTTTCCATCACCGACGACCTCGGGAATACAACGACCTTCGCTTATGACGATCTCAACCGGCAAATCGGCGTTACGGATCCGCTCCTGAATACTACTTCGTATGCCTATGACGATGTGGGCAATCGCACCTCGATGACGGACGCCAACGGGATCGTGACGAGCTACGAGTACGACGTCCTGAACCGGCTCACAGCCGTGGTGGAAAACTACGACATCGGAGATGATCCAGGAAATGATGTTAATGTCCGCACGGAATACACCTACGATGCGGTCGGCAACCGGCTCACAATCTTGGATGGAAACGACCATGTCACGACCTTTGTGTACGACTCGGTGAACCGTCTCGTGCGTGAGACGGATGCCCTGAACCACGAGTGGGTCTATGCCTACGATGGGGTGGGAAACCGCACCTCGCTCACCGACGCCGAGGGGTATACGACCACTTATAACTACGACGACGCCAATCGCCTGGAAGGGATCATCTATCCCATACCAGATCCCGCCGTATCCTTCTCTTATGATGCAGCAGGAAACCGCATTGGGATGAACGATGGTGTGGGTACGACAACCTGGGAATATGACGAACTGAATCGTGTGACATCGGTCAATGATCCTTTCGGGGATATCGTGGAGTACGAGTACGATGCGGTGGGTAACCGGGAATCGCTCACCTATCCGGATGGGAAGATTGTGAGTTATACCTATGATGCTGCCAATCGCATGACGGATGTGCTTGATTGGGACAACCAGACTACGACTTATGCATACGACGTTGTTAACCGGCTGATTACAACCTCGCTCCCGAACGGGGTCACCTCCAGCTACACCTACGATGATGCCGGGCAGGTCCTGGATATCACCCACGCCACTGCAACGGATACACTCTCCTCGTTCACCTACGCCTATGATCCAGTCGGAAATCGAACGCAGGTGGTCGAGTATTATCAAACTCCGGGCGGAGGCCCTACGGTCACAGTATCTGTTACCGATGAATACGGCTTCCCGCTGCCCGATCTGCCTGTTTATGTCTTCGATGGTGGGACGTACACCAACTTCAACGAGCTCACAGATGTGAACGGTGAGGCTTCTATTACATTGCCGGAAGGTGAGTATCGATTCCGCGTTGATGTAGATGGCATTCAGTTCTGGAGCGGTGAAACCAATCATTGCGCCATCCCAGGGTGCACAAGCGTGCTCGTGACCATCCCGGACGAGGTCACCATCCTCGTGCAGGATACAGACTGGAATCAGATCGCCGATGTGCCTGTCTATGCTTTCGACGAAAGCGTCTATACAGGTATCAACGGTATTACGGATGAATTTGGCTATCTCCCCCTGCGGCTGCCGGAGGGGGGCTACCGTTTCCGCGCCGATTACAACGGGACCCAATTCTGGAGTGGTGCTGTGAACCACTGTCCTGTGCCTGGATGCAATTTCGTCGTTTTGGATGTAGCTGTACCCGTGACGGTGAATGTGGAAGACAGCATGGGTATGCCCCAGG
>CBFDDM010000074.1:0-16852 GCA_965603565.1 uncultured Anaerolineales bacterium
AGTTCGCGATCCGCGAGGGCGGTTTGACTGTCGGCGCAGGCGTGATCACAGAGATTTTAGATTAGGAGTTGGTAGCGTGCTGAAGTTCGATCAAGAACGAAGCCGCAAAACCGTCTGATTATGGCTAAGAAGGACATCCGACCAGTGGTTACACTGGAGTGCACAGAATGCCGGGAGCGAAACTACACGACGTCGAAGAATCGACGTAATGATCCCGGTCGTATCGAGTTGAATAAGTATTGCAAGCGGTGTCAGAAGCACACACTGCATCGAGAAACGAAGTAAGGGGCGAGAAAGCAACGGCCCCATACAGGCGAGTAGCTCAATTTGGCAGAGCACCGGTCTCCAAAACCGGGGGTTGCGGGTTCGAGTCCTGCCTCGCCTGCCTTACTGACCTGCGACGCCTGAGCATTATGGGCGTCGCTTAATCTGAGGAGCGATAGCGTGGCAAAGTCAAAAGCTGCGGCAAAAAAACGTAGAAATCCAGTCTCCCGCTATTTCCGTGAGACATTCGTTGAGCTGCGTAAGGTCAACTGGCCGACGCGCGAGGAAGCAACGCAACTCACCATCATCGTGCTTATCGTTGTGGGGTTTATGAGCGCATTGCTTGGCTTCCTGGATTTTGTCTTCGCACGCTTTATCGCCTTTATTGTTTCGCTAGGCTAAGTAGAACGTAACAACTTATGAGTGAAAAACAAGAAAACGAAAACGGGAAACCGGTGGAAGCCGAAATCGAGGAACTCGATAACGATGCCGAAGAGGCAGCGGTAGAGGAGCCCACGACAGAGCAGCCACTTGATGTGAACCCGGTCATCGATCAGGCCGAATCCGAACCGGACCCTGATGAGCTTTATGAGGGTGAAGGTATGGAATCGCTGAGCGAAGCCAGCCCTGTTGATATTGAGGATATCGCAGAGCAGCAGGGCGAGCTCGTTGAAACAGAAGAAGCGATTGAGCCGGAGACTGAAATTGAAGAAGCTGCTGAGGACGCCGGGATTCCAGAAGAAAATCTAGAGATGGAGCAAGGCGCCGGGGATGAACTGGCCGAGGCGTTGTCGACGGCTGAGGCGATCGCAGCCGAAGCCAGGGAGGCTCAAGCAGCAGCCGCACAAGAAGCAGCCGCTGAGCAAGCAGCTGCTGAGCAAGCGGCGGTTGAGAAGGAAGCTGCTGAGCAGAAAGCCCAAGAGGGAGAGCCGGAGGAAGAGGCCGAGGAAGTCCCTCTCGATGATCGCAAGTGGTACGTCATTCACTGCTACTCGGGTTATGAGAATAAGGTTCGTCACAACCTCGAGCAGCGCATCGACACGATGGGCATGAAAAACAAGATCTTCGATGTCGTCGTACCGACCGAGGAAGAGATGGAGGTCAAAGACGGCAAGCGCAGGACGGTGGAGCGCAGGGTGTTCCCTGGCTACATCCTCGTACAGATGCTGATGGATGAAGATTCCTGGTACGTAGTGCGCAACACACCCGGAGTGACGGGCTTTGTAGGCATGGGCAATGAACCTACACCGCTTCGTCCCGAAGAGGTCAGTTCGATTGTCAAGCGCATGGAGGCGGAAGCCCCGCGTATCAAAGTTACTTACAAGCAAGGTCAGAAGGTGCGCATCATCGATGGCCCCTTCAATGATTTTATTGGGACGGTCGCGGAGATCGACATGGACCGGGCGAAGGTGCGCGTGATGGTATCGTTCTTCGGTCGTGAAACACCCGTCGAATTGGATTTCTTGCAGGTTGAAAAAGCCTGAGACATATCTAAACAGGAATATTTGTGGGAGGGTGTAGGACACCCGCCAACACCACAGGAGGAAGATCGTGGCAAAGAAATTAAAAGCGGTAATTAAGCTTCAGATTGAAGCTGGAAAAGCAAATCCGGCTCCCCCAGTCGGTCCGGCATTGGCTCCCCACGGCATCAACTTGATGGCGTTCTGCAAAGAATACAATGCGCGCACGTCAAGTAAGGCCGGCGAGATTATCCCGGCGGAAATCAGCGTCTATACCGACGGTTCGTTTACATTCGTACTTAAGACCCCTCCGGCGGCGATCCTGCTGCGCAAGGCAGCCGGTGTTGAGAAGGGCTCTTCAGAACCGAACCGGGAGAAGGTTGGAAAAGTCACACGCGATCAGATCCGTGAAATTGCAGAGATCAAGATGAAGGATCTTAACGCAGTCGACATGGAAGGTGCGATGCGCCAGATTGAAGGCACGGCGCGCAACATGGGGATTGTGATCGAAGGTTAAATTTGTGGGAGGGTGAACAGCCCGTCAGGACCACGAGGAGTAGCTCATGACGAAACGCGGTAAGAAGTATCTTCAGGCAGTAGAGAAAGTCGATCGCTCCAAGCTCTACGACCCCCGAGCGGCGATCGAGCTCGCACAGGAAACATCCTACACATCGTTCGATGGCACAGTCGAGGTGCACCTGCGTCTGGGCATCGACCCACGCAACTCCGAACAACAAGTGCGCGATACGGTCATGCTCCCGCACGGGACCGGAAAATCCGTTCGCGTAGTTGTGTTTGCAGAAGGTGACGCCGCCCGTGCTGCGGAGCAAGCTGGCGCCGATTACATCGCTGACGATGAGTTGATACAGAAAATCCAGGATGGTTGGATGGAATTCGACCAGGCTGTGGCCACACCCAACATGATGGGCAAGGTTGGACGGCTCGGTAGGGTCCTGGGGCCGCGCGGTTTGATGCCCAACCCCAAAGCTGGAACTGTCGTTCAGGAAGATGACCTGGGGCGCGTCATTGACGAACTCAAGTCGGGTCGGGTAGAATTCCGTGCGGATCGAACGGCGAACCTGCACGTACCGATCGGCAAAGTCTCGTTTGAGACCGAGCAACTGTATGATAATTTTGCGGCGCTTATCGACGCCGTACGTCGCACGAGACCACCAAGTGCTAAAGGTGCGTTCTTCCGTACGATCGTGGTCACCGCAACCATGGGCCCCGGGATCAAAGTAGATCCCAGTACGGCCATCTCTCAGGTGACCTGAACAAGAACAAACTAATATGGATTTACCGGGTGAACAACCCGAAAATCAAGCTTCGCCGAAGACAGCAGGCGCCTCAAGAAGAGAGGCTTAATTACCTGCCCAGGTGAAGACGAGGAAACGGAACCCTTTCCAACGACTTCCTTCCGAGTCTTTGCTACCACGAGATGGGCGAAGCAAAGACTCGAAATCTTTTAAAGAAGGAGGTGACGTACTTTGGCGATAACAAGGGAACAGAAAGAGCAGCTGGTAAGCGAGTATAAAGAGATCCTGAGCAGCAACAAGGCCATTATCCTTACGCATTACCAGGGACTAACCGTGCAGCAGATGGAAGCTCTGCGCGCTCAGGTGCGTGAAACTGGCGGCGAGTATCAGGTCGTGAAGAACACGCTCGTGAAGATGGCATTTGACGACGTGGGTCTTCCACAGCCCCAAGGCAGTCTGGATGGACCAACCGCGATCGGTGTAACATCGGAAGATCTGCCCGCGCTGGCCAAGGCGATCGTGGATTTATCCAAAGAGGTCGATGTATTTCAAGTCAAGTCTGCGATCATCGAAGGCGAAGTTTATGACTCCGCCGAGATCGTACGACTCGCCGAACTACCGCCGCTGCCGGTCCTGCGAGCACAATTGCTGGGTCTGGTGCAGACACCCGCCCGGCATATCGCCAGCGCACTTGCTGGTTCGATGCGGCAGGTGGTCAATGTGCTTAACGCATATTCCGAACAAGAAGCAGCAGCATAATACCAATATGTGTGCCGATAATCAGGCACGTGAAGGAGATAATCAATCATGGCTGACATTGAAAAAATAGCGGAAGAATTGAGTGAACTTACCATCCTGGAAGCAGCGGAACTGACCAAGGTTCTCGAAGAGAAGTGGGGCGTTTCTGCTGCCGCACCAATGGCTGTCGCTGCGGCACCCGGTGCTGCTGGCGGCGCTGCTGAAGCCGTCGAAGAGAAGAGCGAGTACGATGTCATTATCAAGGACGTCGGCCCGAAGAAGATCGACGTGATCAAGGCCATTCGCCAGCTCACGCAGCTCGGTCTCAAGGACGCGAAAGATCTCGCCGAGACCGCAGATGCAAAGGTCATGGAGCAGGCAGGCAAGGAGACCGCGCAGGACGCCAAGAGCAAGCTCGAGGCCGCTGGCGCGACTGTAGAACTCGTCTAATCTTGCTGTATCACATAAACCAGGGAGCCACCGTGCAGCGGTGGCTCCCTGGTTGTTAAACTTTGGGCTGTGGTATAAATCGCATCGAGTTTAGCTATGGCAAACAAGATACTGATCATCGAAGATGAAGAACGCATCTTGCAGTTCTTGGAGCGCGGCCTGACGTTTGAAGGGTACAGCGTTGAGACTGCTGCGAACGGGACTGAAGGGTTGGAGATTGCCGAGCAGCAAGATCCGGATCTGGTGATCCTTGACTGGATGCTCCCGGAGATCGAGCGTGGACTGGATGGCCTGGAGGTCTGCCGGAGATTGCGAGCAAGCAGCGAAGTCCCGATCCTTATGCTCACTGCTAAAGATGCTGTCTCAGATCGCGTGCGCGGCTTGGATGCCGGAGCGGACGATTACCTCGTGAAGCCATTTGCGCTGAACGAACTGCTGGCGCGTGTTAGGGCTCTGATCCGCAGATCAAAGACCGAGACTCCGGATGTGCTTGAATTCAATGACCTTCGTCTGGATACTGGAACACACCAGGCGTTCCGCGGCGAACACCCCATTGAGCTTACTGCAAAGGAATACGAACTTTTAGAGTTCTTCCTGCGCAACCCCAGGCAGGTTTTAACCCGCGATCTGATCTATGACAGGGTCTGGGGATACGACTTTGGAGGAGAGAGCAATATCATCGAAGTCTATGTCCGTTACCTGCGTCAAAAGACAGAGCAGTTCGGCGACCCCAGGTTGATCCACACCGTCAGGGGAGTAGGCTACGTACTCCGGGAAACTGAGTGACACTTCGTACAAGGTTGACACTTTGGTATACAGCTGTGCTCGCTGCGGTGCTGCTGCTATTTGGCAGCATAATTTTCTTCACGCTTACATTCAGTTTGACTAATCAAATCGAAGAGACTCTCAGCCAGACGGCGGACGAGGTGTTGGAGACGCTTGCCGGTGGCATGCCGGAAGACGTGGCGATCACGCTGAGGGCACTCGACCTGACCTCGCAGGTCTCCGTGCAGATCATTAACTCTGCTGGAGATATCGTCTGGCAGTCAAACAATGCACCAGTCGTAAGCGAGCCCTTTGATCCCCTCACGATGACGTCAAATGCAAACATCTTCACGACCCAAGAGATCGGTGAGCAGAGCTACCGGGTTCTTACCGTGCCCGTAATCACCAGGCCGGCGGAGGATGTACTTGGCTATCTGCAGCTCGCTTCATCGCTGGACGAGGTTGAGTTAGTGCGACAATCGCTGCTGTTTGGTTTGAGCGCGGGGGGATCGCTGGCTTTACTGGCCGCCGGGGTGATCGGCTACGTGGCTGCTGGAGCGGCGCTTAGCCCGATCGACCAGGTAACATCCACTGCGCTGCAGATAACTCGCGCCGATGACTTATCACGGCGTATTCCAATTATGGGACCACCAACAGGCGAGGTGGGCAGCTTGATCCAGGCTTTCAACGAGACGCTGGAGAGGTTGGAAGGTCTTTTCCAGACGCAGCGGCGCTTCATGGCAGACGTCTCTCATGAACTGCGTACACCGCTGACAACTATCCGTGGGAACATTGATTTGATAAAACAAATCGGCGAAGCGGATGATGAGTCGCTGGAGGCGATCAGCAGCGAGGTCGATCGAATGACGCGCATGGTAAGGGATCTTCTTCTGCTCGCTCAAGCTGAAACAGGAAAGCTGCCGCTTGCCGAAGAGGTTGTCGAACTCGACACGCTCATGCTAGACGTATATCAGCAAGCGAAAGTGCTTGCAAATGAGCGCATTAATCTGGAGATCGATCGAGAGGATCAGGTGAATGTCATCGGTGATCGAGATAGGATCAAACAGGTGCTGCTCAACCTGATCGCTAATGCGATCGAGCACACGCCGGATGGAGGCACGGTGACCCTGGATCTTGCATGTGAGGGTGACCGAGCTAGATTGAGCGTATCAGATACCGGCCCGGGGATTCCAGATGAGGAACTACCGCTGATATTCGAGCGCTTCTACCGGCGTGATCCATCGAGGAAGCGCAAAGCCTCGGGTGGGGCCGGATTAGGCCTTTCGATCGCCTATTGGATTGCGAAAATGCACGGTGGCGATTTGCGTGCGCAGTCTACAGTGGGGGAAGGTTCGCGCTTTGAATTGATCCTCCCACGCATCGACTCTACCTGCGAGTGATCTCGAAATAGCAGCACACATTTCTTCTGTCGATATCTTTCCTCGAAAGTATGGATTTAGGCTTAATCCGCAGGTTGTAACGCTGTCGCTGAAGCTGAGGCACACAGCCGCGCGCCACCTGCTTCGAGCCAGCGCTCAAGCGTCGGACTTGGATTGCGTCCGGTTTGAATATCCTTCCAGATACCGATGCCCCAATGCACGTAGCGCTGGGTTTCCGCTGGCCATTGGTCGGGACTGCGTTCGATTTGCGAATGTCCGCCGTTGTAGCCGGCAAGCGTCCTATCAATCTGTCCCTCGCTGAGCTCGTATCCTTTGGCCAGGTAGGCAAGCCCGCGTTTAGCGTTGATTTCAGGATCAAAAGGGTCCTCCCCGGATCCAAAATGAAATGGCATCACCTGGAACACCCCTATCGCTCCTGCGGAGGACCGAGCACGCGGATAGCCGCATGATTCTATCTGCATGACGATCGCGATTAAATCAGGGGGGAGTCCGGTTTCCGTTGACCACCGTTGAATTGCCGAATCCCAAAGAACGACCTCAGATCGGAAATATTCTGCATGGAGCTTCTCGGTGGGTTTGTTGGGAGCGGGTGCGGGAGTCTGTCTGTCCGTCTGGTACTCCGCTCTATCTCTATATGCGCTTACGAATGCAGAACGCAGCTTCGAGAACGCGTTGGCCGTAACGATGGAGAAAGCCAGGGCGAGACCTATGAGTATCAGTAGATCGACACGAATGACAGCCGATCGGTCAGCGCTTACACTGGGAGACCGGCTGTCATTTCGCGCAACACCAGGAAAGTTCGACGCCATTTACCTATCGTTCGCGAGCTCCCGGTACTGCTCGCGATCGTGAATGGCCGTTTCTGGCAGGTACTGGCTTAGGTGCGGGGCGGATAGGGCGCTCTGAATCGGCAGGGACGGACCGGGCGCTGCGTTGCGCTCTCGGGTGTGATGTGTAACTAACGGAGCCGGAAGAGAAAATCCGGCGGCCCATGGTTGTGAATGTGCCGATCATGAGCACACGGATGAGCCAGACAAGCATTGCGACGAACACGGGCACGCTCGATAGGAGCGTCTCACGACCGAGGATCTCGTTACCTAGCCCTGCGTGGCTCAGCAGTGCCAATGAAACGGCCCACCATGTGAGGATGGCGTTCATCGTAGCTGCAAGCAACCATGCACCGAGCAGATACCAGAGATCCGCTGAACCCTTCTGGTGGTCCCCCGGAGTGAAGAGATGTGCAATCCCGGCGAAATCCATGCCGCAAAATGCGA
This sequence comes from uncultured Anaerolineales bacterium, assembly GCA_965603565.1. Classification (GTDB taxonomy): domain Bacteria; phylum Chloroflexota; class Anaerolineae; order Anaerolineales; family E44-bin32; genus E44-bin32. The sequence goes on from CBFDDM010000074.1 coordinate 7,608, forward strand.
TAGCCAAGATTGTCGCCCAGTGTACGCCGGCAAAACTGAGATTGCCAAGCAGGTCCTGGAGCGCAAATTCCGTCGTGCCGAAATTGAAGGTTTCGAACGCGATCAATGCCGCGATCATCAACAGGCCGAAGACGGATGGGCGGGGAAGACGGATCTTATCAATCTGCATGTTGATCCAATCGAGGATCCGTAGATCCCACCTTGTTGAATTCGTGCTTGATAGTGTGGACATGGCCGACCTCCATATCGAACAACTGTTCTAGTGTGTCCAGCAGTATAGAACAGGTGTTCTGGATTTGTCAATACCCAATTTTAATAGCCGGCCGCCGGAAATAGGGCCTACCGCAGGCTTAGGATGGTGCCACCAGCCTACGTAAAAAGCGCCAGACAAACCACCCGGATGAATAAATCGGTTTAGAATTTTGTCGGGTATCTACCAACTATCCGGGCGGTGTTTTTTCTACGGGCTGCCCATTTTTACCGCTATCAGGCGGAGAGCTTAGCTTCTGGACCTCGAAAAGATCCAGGCTGATCCCATCTCGCCCGCGTGTGAACATGACCATCAACCAGATGCCCAGGGCCATCGCGGGCAAGATGATTAATCCAGCCTCTGGCCCGAATGTGCCGCCTGTAAGCCAGGTTGGTCCGTTCACGTTGTGGCGGATTAACCGAAACGTCTGGAGACCACTTACGGGGAAGCCAAAAATATTGCCCTCAAAGAAATTCCATCCAAGGTGCAGGCCGATGGGAAGCCAAAGCTGGCGCGTGCGCAGCCAGCCAAATGCGAGAAACAAACCAGCGGCGATGAGACCAACGACAGCAGAGAGGCCGCTGCTTGGATTTCCTAAGTGCAAAATCGAGAAGATTGACGAGGATATCAGGAGTCCCCAGAAAAGGTTGGTGCTCTCGGTGATGTTCTGCAGGTGATAGCCACGGCTGAGCAATTCCTCGCTGATCGCGACCATTACAAAGGCAAGAAAACCCGTGCCCAGGCCGCTCAGGACTGAAGAGAAATCTTCAAACTGCCAGGCGAAACCTTCAAATGTGAGGTAACCGAGAGCCCATTCCGTCAAGAAGATTAATCCCATCAAGATCGCCGGGATGAAGAAACCCAGGAGCAGGTCCGTGGCCGCATACTCATTCAGCTCAAAACCCAGCGATTTGAAGCTGCGTCGGTCAAGCGCACGGCGCGCGATCCAGGTTGCGGTCAGGATGGCGACCATCTCAAGCAGAAAGCCTACCGAGGAAGTGATCGACGAAAGCATGGAAGGGTTCTGAATGAAGGGAAGCGCGGCGAATACGAGGATGCCGGTGATTAAAAAGACCAGGGTGGCGTGCAGGAACAGCCGCCACCCTGCGCGGAATCGTGATTCACCCGGTGAGATAAAGATCTTCGCGAGCAAGCCCCGTTTTGAAGGTGTTTCGGTCACAGCAACCTGCTTTCATTTATAAACAGATATTTGATTTGTTCATGCTTTCGTCTCGCCGTCAGGGGTGATGTGTGGCTTTCATGCGCCTAGGATTTCATCAAGCAGTGCAGAAAGATACGATACGAGCGAATGATAGGAATAATGCAACCTGCCAATTTCGTAATTGTGGTCGGCCATCGCCTGGCGTTCGTGTGTGTTCGAGAGCAATGTCCGGGCGCGCGTGACCGTGGCGTCGTCGATGAAGTGATCGATGCTGAGCACCTGAAAACCTCTGGGCTGAAGATCCAGCTTGTAGAGCGGCTGCCTGCTGACGAGCATGAGACGCTTGTAATATATGCCTTCCAGAAAGGCATGACCGAACCCTTCAATTGTAGTGGGATAACTTACGATATCGGCGATGCGGTAAGCATCCCCTATCGAGTATATTCTTTCACCGGTTTCATTCGTGGAACGTGTGTAATGAATACGCTCGGATCCAAATATGACATCCACGCCGATCGTGTCAGCGTATTCTTTCAGGCGGTTCTTATAATCAATTTCGAGTTCGGCAGGTGGCTTGGTGATCAAGAGCACGGCATTGTCTGCAATCCGTTCGGTCAGATCGATGGAGAGTTCAATCCGTTTCCGCGCGGCGATACTTGTCGGCTGCAAAACTACCGTCTGCCCATCCTCGATGCCAAGATCTAAGAGCAGCCCCTTGACATCTTCTTCATTCACTGACGGAGGGTTATCGAAATCCATCACGTAAGGGATGATGCGTGAGGGCGCTCCGGTGCGCAGTGCCAACTCCCGGGCGACGAGTGAGTTTGTCACGACGTGGTACATCGTGTTCAGCGCGGGTGGAAAGGCGCTGCGCAAGTAGTCCTGCGCTGATGTGACCGTGAAGCGGCTGCGATGCCAGGGGAAGTCGTAGTGATGCACAATTGCTGGAATGGAGGTCTCGGCGATTGTTTCGGTGAGGGCAAGACCGAGCGGGATGTTGTGGGGCAGCGAGAGTGCATTTTCGATGATGAGCAGGTTGATATCGAAGGTGCGGATGAACTGGTACAGGTTCTGCTTTAAGTGAAAACGCAGCGCGTGAACCAATCCCGAAATCTTTGTGGTGCGTTTGTATTCGTCGAAAAGCAGGCGCCGGAGGTTGACGATATCTTTGTGATCCCTGCCAGCTTCAGGGACGATCATCGAACGGTCGGGGTCACGATCGCACTCGCCGGCGAAGAAGAAACACTCATGCCCCATCCCGTTAAGCATGCCAACCCATTTTTCGGTCTCGGCCGTGACGCTGTCGCCTTCGAGAAAACGGGTCGAAATGAATCCAATGCGAGAAGGAGTGATCTTCATGCTGTCTCCATCTATCAGGCGGTTAGCTCGTCGGAAGGATATCCGCTGGTGTGATCGTCAAGATAACCTTAAAGTACGCATCGTGCAATTTGGCGGGAAGCTCAATTTAATGTAACCCGGCATGGTGCACATGGTGACCGAATCCCGTTCGGCGGAAGGAATATGAATCGAGTGAGATGTTGGAGTTGAGTCCGACCGATACGACGATGTTTTGAAACGCGCAGGCGAACGAAAAGATTCAATCAGAGGCTGCCCGGATGAGCCGGCGAGCCAGGCCAGCGCCTAAAAGCGCCAGCCCATCCGTGGTCATGTAGTGACTGGCGGCGGCATCGAAGAGCACCGAAGCACGTGCGGGAAAATCTTCATCACCAGGCCAGAGTGCGACTGCCAAACACACGCGCGGCAGAGGTAGAAAGGAATGCGACTGAGGGGCGATGGACGGGAGCCGCGTGCCGTCAAGCTGCTCGGCGGCGGTGGCCAGCAGATCAGGTTGCTCACCGAAGCGTTCGGCGATCGGCCGGCCGCTGTAGGTCTCAAAAGCCTGATTGTAAAAGGCGCCATCGGGCAGTTCCCGGAATCCGATCCAGCGATCTGCCATAGGGGCGCCATCGGCGGTTTCGAGGTAATACATCAACATCGCCTGGTCGAAGGTCGAAAGCGCTTCGCCGGTGGTGGCTGACACGGCCTCAACCGCCGGCCAGCGCAGGACGATTTTCTGGAGCCAATACTCGAATTGCAGCGTGCTTTCTTGGAGTTCCGCACCGACCAGGTTGGCGAGCTGAGGCAGGTTGCGCTCACGCAGCGCCGCGCGGATCTCGTCGATCCGGCGGACCATGGCCTGTTCCCAGGATCGATGCGCTCGTTCGATCTTCTCGTGTGGGGGTATCTGATCTCCGCCAGCCTGCCCGGTTAATCCGCTCATTGCTCATCCACCTGCATCGCCTGCATGTAGGTCTTGATGGGGGGTAGTGCATGCAAGCGCTCATGGAAGAAGTTGTTGACCAGGTTGATGATTTCCGCTTGCGCCGCTTCAACTTGCCTGAGCCAGGCATCGTTCCGTTCGGCTTTGTCCAGGCTGCTGCGCAGTCGCAAAAGGGTGCGTACGATTTCGGTTTCGGCTTCACCCTCCAGGGCATCGACGACAGTTAAAACAAGTTGGTCGGCTTGTTCGACGACTGCTTCCTGGCTGATACTGCCCGGATCGCCGATGACATCATCGATGGTCCGGATCAGTGAGTACACCTGATAGAGCGCAGTGGCGGGCTCGTCGAAGAGTTCGCGCACGTATGCAGCTTCTTCATAGCGGCCGGTCAGACGGAAGATGTTGTACATGCGCTTTGCGGCTTTGCCGTAGTTCGGCTGCTTGGTGAGATATTTGCGAACCTCCTTTTCGAGCTGCTGTACGTACTCCTCCAGCGCATCGGCGGAAACGTGTTTGGCAAGTTTCGAAAAGAGCGGGATCGATTCTGCTTCGAGGTAGACCTCCTGGAAATAGGGATCGAGATAGCCGTCGAGTGGGGTTATGGTCCCATCCGGCGCTTCCCAGGTCACGTCGAGCATATTGGATGCGTTCGCCAGCTGACCACGCACCGGGTCAGCCACGACCCAGTCCAGCTTGCACCAGCCGGGATCGTGGGCGACTTCGTTCCAACGAAGGGTCACCTCTCCGCCGTCAGGATCGCTGGCGCTGATCTCACCGGCTTCAACCTCGCCTGCGGACCAGGAGATCGGGCTGCCCTGTGAGTGATGGACATCATCGCGGATCAGATCCTTTGGATAAGATCCAAATTTGACCTCGATTAACTGGTAGGTTGGGCCCGTTATGGAGTCGAGCGCTTTCTGTCGGATCAAGCCGGCCAGGCGCTTGCAGGCCTCATGCCGGGTGTCGGCCAGGATGTTGATGCGCTCGAAATAGTCGGCGTCGCCCGGATACGTCTGGATCTTAGACTGTGCAGCTGAACCGGATAGCGCCAGCGCGGTTTCCACTCCGGGCTCATCTAAAAATTCGACGAGCCTACCGATCTTGCGGAAATGTTCCAGTTCTTCGGTGCTGAAATCAAGCATCGAGACGGCGTGCCCGAAGACCCCCGAACGCGTGTCGACGATGACATCACCGGATTGCTTGGAAGCGCTGATCGCGGTCAGCCATTGGATTGCCTCTTCCTCGTCCAACTCGACCCCCAACCTCTGGGCGGATTCGATGATGCGGTCGAGATCGACTCCGGCATGCGATTTTTCATCAGGCATGATCTACTCCTTAGGCGGCTCATTCTGGATGCGTTCGATGATCTTCAAGAATAAACGAGCTTGATCCTGGGCGTCCTCGAGCGCATGGTGGCTTAATGGCTTGTCAAGGCCTAGTTTCAGATTGACTGCATTCATACTCGTTTGCTTCCACTCACCTCCGGAGTATCCCAGGAAGAGCGCCTTAATGTCGATAGCGCTGTGTCCGAAGGGGTTGCTTCCGTAGTAGCGGTGGAAGTAGTCATTGACATACATCCAATCGAAGGGAGCGTTGAACGCCACGAAGATGGGCTGTTCGGGGACGCTTGAGTGTAGCCATTCAGCGAAGGCCTGCATCGCATCCGCCGGCGCTACACCGTGGCTTTTCAGGTGCTGCATAGAAAAACCGCTGACGCTCAATGCGTTCTCTTCAACCGCCTCTCGATCCGGTTCCAACTCGGTGTAAAAAGACAGCTGCAGGTCGCTGACCAGGCAGGCGCCGATCGAGAGCATGGCGTAGCGGGCAGGATACGGACCTGCCGCCTCGATGTCCACCGAAACGCAATTCTTCAGCCAATCAAGTGACACGCGTGCAATCCCACTCTGCAGTCTTGATGAATTCGATTGCCTCTAGCGGCCGCTGAGCAGGTCGCCGAGGACATCGCCCCCGACACCAGCCGCGCCACGCTTTTCACCGGTCTGCTTGAAGCGCGCAGAGGCGATCACGCGGTCGGCCATGCGTGAGAAAGGCAGGCTCTGCAGGTATACCTTGCCCGGCCCGGTCAGCCGCGTCAGGAACAAGCCTTCGCCGCCGAACAGTGCGTTACGGAAGCCGCCGATAAACTGGATGTCGTAATCCACCTGCTCCGAAAAAGCGACCAGGCAGCCGGTGTCGGCGCGCAACACCTCACCGGCGGCGAGATCGCGTTCGATGATCGTCCCGCCTGCATGAACGAAAGCCATGCCATCACCCTGCAGGCGCTGCAGGATGAAACCCTCGCCGCCGAACAGTCCGGCGCCCAGTTTCTTGGTAAACGCGATTTCGATCTCGATGCCGTCGGCAGCGCACAGGAAGGAATCCTTCTGGCAGAGGATGCTGCCGCCGAAATCGTTCAAGTCTAGCGGGATGATCTTGCCGGGGTACGGGGCTGCAAACGCGACGTGTTGCTTTCCGCTGCCGGTGTTGAGGAAAGTGGTGATAAAGAAGCTCTCGCCGGTGACGGCGCGCTTCAGGCCTTTGAACACACCGCCGCCGGTGGTCGTCTGCATCTCGATGCCCTGGTCCATGTAGGTCAGCGTGCCCGCTTCGGCGCGCACGCCCTCGTCTGGGTCGAGTTCAATCTCAACAAGCTGCATATCGTCGCCGTAGATCTTGTGGTCGATCACGTCTGCCATGGTGTGCTCCTCAAGAGATTTGTTTTATGGTGTGAAGTCTACCAGAGATGAGAGTTGAAATAAAAGTGGGTTACTCTCAGCGAATGTACAGCTTGTACTCTCAGGGTTGCGGGTTGTTCAGGATATGACCGCGGAGAGGGTGCATCCCCCGATCTCCGCAGACAATGTGAACGGAATAGGTGTGCTGAATTACGCGGCACCCAGAAGATTCACGAGCTCGATATATTTTTTCAAAGATCTAACCGAGTGGGGGCGTGGTTTCCCCGCCCCTACCGGATGGTCGCTCAATGCGAACGCGTCGATCCCGGCTTGGCGGTTATTCTTTTACAGATCTCGATGACTATCTTCGGATCCCATCGGCTCAGCCGTTGGATCCGGGGTACCCGCGACTTAAAGGTCCGGAGGGAGCGGTCCTTCCACGCCAAGCCACAATAAATATTCCTCTTCAGCCTGAAACTGGTTCCGGCAGTTGGGACAGCGGAGATCGGCCAGGGCGCGACCGCACTGTGTATAAACCTTGTCCGCAGGAACTTCGGACTCTGTTGAACAATGGGGACAGGTGACGATCCGGGTGTCAGTCATCACTTCGCCTCCACCGGGAAGCCGGCTTCTTGCCATGCGAGCAACCCGCCTTTAATTGCGTACGCTTGGTAATCTTTCTGCCTCAGGAAGTGCGCCACACGGGCGCTCGTTTCATCGTGAGGTCAGGTTCAATACGTAAGGATGGTCCGGTCCTTGGAAAGTTGTTCGTATTGTTCCCCGATCTTTTCGGGCTTGATACGCACGGCACCCTCGATTTGAACATCGAACTCGTCGTAAGAGGGAGTATCGATCACATCGAGGAACGTGACCTCTTGGTGCTCCGAAAGTTCCTTCGCTCTCTCAGTAGAAACACGTATTGGTTCCGGCATGGAGCCTCCTTCCAAGATACATGGTCATGATTTCAGTTTAGCAGATGAATCAATGTACCCATGGGCTTAAAGGTCGCTGCGAGTTTCTCTGGCCATCACGGTGATGTTATTGGTGACCTCAACCGCCGAGGTTTAATGATCGGCTTCGAGCATGGTTGGAGGGATATGTTCGATAGGTCGGGGCACGGCGCCGCCGTGCCCCGACGCCACTTAGCCGTAGATGTAGGATAGCGTGGAAATGATTTGGCCTGATCGCAAATTGGTCAAGGAGAACATCTGAGCGAAGGACTTATGTCTGCCACCACTCAAAGCATGCAATCTTGCCTTCGTCGCTGAGATAAATTTTTGATCTTCCTATATTGCCGAAAATGGGGGGCCTATCACGGGTGTAGATGGTGATGAAATATGCACCTTCTTGCACGTAGTCATATCCTGGTATGCGGGTCGATCGGCGATATAAATTAGATGGCTCGCCCATGGACCTTCCCCCTGAAGAAGAAACGCTCAACAAGACGGGCACGGCACTGCCGTGTCCATGCATCATCCTTATGAAAAGCTACTTTCTTTCCTCTTCCGCTTCCTCGCGGGGGTCGGCCTCGCTTACGCCTTCCAATCTGCGCAGCACCCGGAAGCGCTCGCGCGATTGGCGATCTTCGCGTCGACGAGCACGGATGCGCAGCAGCAAACCGAGGGCGCTCAGCGCCGCGCCTAAGATCAGCACGGCGAGCTCACCCTGACCGATCTGCGTTGTGACGAGGAAAACGAGGAGGAAAATGATCCCAATCAGGATTAACGCATTACCAAATCGTCTGGACATATGATTGACCTGGAGCCCCTCCACCGCAGGTGGAGGGGCTCGCATCCCTTCCTAACGAATTAAGGTGTGGACCTGCTCGTGCATGTAAAGCTGGACATAGTAATGACCACCAGCATTCTTGCCGGATGAGCCGGAACCTTTCCAACCGCCGAACGGCTGGAAACCCGGCCAGGCACCGGTGGTGGATCCCTGCGGACGGTTGGCGTATGTCACGCCGGCCTCGATGTTGTCGAAGAACCAGACCGCCTGCTCCTCTGTGCCGTAGAAACCAGCGGTGAGACCATACATGCTGTCGTTGGCTAATTTCATGCCCTGCTCAAGGTTGTCGATCGGGTGGATCATCGTGATCGGCAGGAACATCTCGGTCTTCCAAAGATGGTGTTCGTGCGGCACATCCACGGCGATCGTGGGCTCGCAGAACAGCCCTTTGCCGTAATCGCCCTCCGTGAGCACCTTGCCGCCGACGACAAATTTACCGGCTTCAGAGAGCTCCTCGGTGAAGCGCTTGAAATCTTGGTAAGCGCCCTGGTTGATGACCGGACCGAGGAAAACGCTGCGGTCGGTGGGATCGCCAATCTCGATCTTCTCGGCAACATCGACCAGCCGTTCCACGAACTCATCATAAACCGGCCGCTCGACGTATATGCGTGAGTTGGCCGAACATTTCTGCCCCTGCAGGCCAAATGCCGAGCGTACGATGCCCGATACCGCCCGCCCGAGATCGGCGTGTTTGCTGACGATGGAGGGATTCTTACCGCCCATCTCCAGGATCGTCGGTCGTGGATATTCGCCCTCGGCGAAGGCGCGGTAGATCTTCATGCCGACGTCATACGAGCCGGTGAAGGTGATGCCGTCGACCTCCGGGCTGTCGATCAGCGCCTGACCGAGCGTGCTGCCGGGTCCCGTGACGAAGTTGAAGACGCCATCCGGCAGACCGGCATCGCGGAAGCATTCCGCGATTGTGCGAACGGTCCAGGGCGTGTCCGTCGCCGGCTTGATGACGATCGTGTTTCCGGCGACGAGCGCCGCGCCGGAAGGCCCACCGGTCAACGCGGCAGGAAAGTTGAACGGGCTGATGACCAGCCAGACGCCGTAGGGGCGCAGCACGGAGGTGTTGATGGCGGTGTA
>CBFDDM010000075.1:0-16463 GCA_965603565.1 uncultured Anaerolineales bacterium
GAGCGGATACTGGCCCAATTGCACAACCACGAGGGCTGGCTGCGGATCAGGGTAGGAGAGTTCCGCAAGGCGGAATCGCTGCTGGAACGCAGCTGCTCCCTCTACAAGCGCCTGGGGACTCCACCGCCGCCGTACATGGGTGGTGCCTCGGAGGCTCCGCTGGCGCTGGTGGCCGTCATTCAGGGAGATCTCGATCGAGCCGTCCGCCTGGCCAAGTCGGCCCGCCGCGCCAGCGAGCAGCGGGAAGATCGGCACAATCTAGCCTTTGCACATTACACGCTATCGGCCGTCAAATTGGCTCTTGGTGAATTTCAAGTGGCCCAGCAGCACGCCCAGAAGTCGGCCGTGCTGGCCCGTTCACTGGGAAATCGATGGTTTCTGGGTTATCCGCTCAACGAGTGGGGCAAGGCTGCTCTGGCATTGGGAAACCGTGTGGAGGCCAAACGTCAATTTCAAGCCAGCTTCGCCATCAAGAGGGATTTCAATGATGCCGAAGGGATGGCGGTGGCGCTCAACCACCTTGGTGAAGTCGCTCAACTGCAGGGGGAGTTATCCGAGGCCCGAGAGGCATTCGAACGCAGCCTGGGCATATACCGGACATTAAATGATCGCGGCGGCCTGGCCACATCGTACCGGGGGCTGGCTAAAGTAGCTTTGAGTCTGGGCGAACTTGAAGATGCGCGCAAATGCTTTCAGCAGTCGCTGAAGATTGCCACCGATATCCACTACCTGCCGCTGGTATTTTCACTGCTGGTGGATGTGGAACCGCTGCTCCGACAGCAGGACCATTCCGCTCTCGGCGTAAAGCTGCTGTCATTGGTCAAGCAGCACCCGGCCAGTGACCATGAGACCATGACGAGGGCGAATCGGCAGCTTGAGCAGTGTGAGCGGCGGATGCAAGGACAAGATTTTACCGAGGCCACTCGACGGGGCCAAGCGTGGAAACTAGAAGAAGCCATCGCCGCCCTGCGTGGTCCGCTTTCCGAGCCGCTCTCTGAATCTAAAATAGCGGCCTCTATCGAACAAGACCTGATCGAACAGCTGACGGCGCGCGAGCAGGAGGTGCTGGCGCTGATAGCCGAAGGCCACTCCAACGCTCAAATCGCCGAGCAGCTGGTGCTGGCAGTGGGTACCGTCAAATGGTACGCGAGCCAGATTTACGGCAAGCTGGGCGTAACCAACCGCACTGAAGCAGCCGCCCGCGCCCGAGAGCTTGAGCTGCTCTAGCACCACCTGTCCCCTCGATTAGGCTACGGCACCAACCCGCAACCCATCCCCAAATCCTATCCTTCGACAGGTCACAGCCTATCCCCGCGCTGCTAGAATGAACCCAGATTGGAACAGACGAGCTATAAGGAGGAAACCATGGTGAACATGGAGACTGCGATTCCCAACAAGGAGCGGACACAGCTTGAAGACCAGGCGCTTGAGGAACTTGGCGACCGTCTGCAGGGAGATCTTCTGCGGCCCGGTGAAAGTGGATATGAAGAAGCTCGCTCGATCTGGAACGCGATGATTGACAAGCGCCCGGTCGCCATCGCCCGCTGTTTGGAAACCGCTGACGTGGTCGAAGCGGTTAATTTCGCGCGCGATCACCAGCTCCTGCTATCAGTACGAGGCAGCGGCCACAATGTCGCCGGCAACGCAGTTGTTGATGGCGGCTTCATGATTGACCTCTCATTAATGAAGGATATTCATGTTGAACCCGAAAATCGAACTGCGACCGCCCAACCAGGTGTTGTTTTTGGGGAACTTGATATAGCTACACAGCCTTATGGCCTGGCGGCACCTGGCGGCATCGTCTCGGAAACCGGCATCGCTGGCTTGACCCTGGGGGGTGGTTTTGGCTGGCTCTCTCGGAAATACGGTTTCACCTGCGATAACTTGCTTTCAGCCGAGGTGGTGATCGCCAGCGGCGAAGTGCTGACGGCCAGCGAAAGCGAGAACCCCGATTTGTTCTGGGGCATTCGTGGCGGCGGCGGCAATTTTGGGATCGTCACGCGCTTCGAATTCCAGCTGCAACCCGTTGGCCCCGAGGTGTTGGCCGGGATGACGGTCTACCGGTTGGAGGAGGCGGTCGAGGCGCTTGAATTCTTCCGTGACTTCACAGCATATTCACCCGATGAGCTGGGTGCCATGGCCGTCTTCCGGCTGGCTCCACCGGCGCCTTTCATACCGGAAGAGGTTCACGGCGAGCCAATCTTAGCTATCATGGTCTGCTACGTCGGTGAAGTGGAAGAGGGCGAAAAGGTGATCGAGCCGCTGCGCGACTTCGGCGATCCAATCGTCGATGCCATCAAACCCAAGCCTTTCGCCGAGCACAATTCATCACTCGACGCCGGCCAACCGGAGGGCATGCACTATTACTGGAAATCGGAATACATGAATGAAATCACGGACGGCGCGATTGAAGCACTGGTCGATCATGCCGCCAGGATGACCTCAACCTACACGCGCCTCGCGCTCTTCCAGCTGGGTGGAGCGATCCAAAACTATGACGAGGGTGCGATGGCCGTCAGCCACCGCGATGTCGAATATATCGTGGCCATCAATACGGGCTGGGACGATCCGGCGGACACCGAAGGACGGATCAAGTGGACGAAGGATACCTGGAAAGCAATCCGCCCCTATTCTTCGGGTGGAGTCTACGTCAATTTCCTCAGTGAGGATGATGGCGAAGAGCGCATCTGGGCAGCCTACGGTGGCGGGGAAAAATATGAGCGAATTGTCGAGTTGAAGACGAAATACGATCCGACCAACTTGTTCCAATTGAACAAGAACATCAAGCCCAAAGCATAGCCGAGCGTATATTCGAGATCAGCATTCTCGGGGTAGAGAGATCAGAATGAAGTTCGGGATACCAGCGATCGCAGGCGCAATATCAACGCTCATCTTTGCCCTCAGCAGCTTTCCAATGCTGTACAAGGCAGGCAAGAGCAAGGAGCCCGGTTCCTACAGCCTCGGCAATATCCTGTTGAGCAACATCGGTAATCCAATCCACTCCATCTACGTCTTCAGCTTTTAGGATTTCCAATTACCTGGTCGTTTGCATAAGACGGGCAACCACAGCAGAATGAAGTGTTCGCCTGGTTCATCCTTCGAGGGGACGATCATGCCAAACGCACAGAAATTATTCATCCTGATCTTGCTCGCTGCGACGGCCGGATGCGCCCGAGGCGATCAGCTGCCCGTGGACGGGTCACAGGTTTCCTTCACGGCAGCTCCGGCGGCAATCCTGCCAGTGGAGTGGACACCGACATCGCCGAGTTCAGCGCAGGAGGGTTCTCACGCCACGCCGGCCGCGATGCAAGAACCGGCTCGTGAGACCGGGTCAGCGGAGGACAGCCCTCCGCCCGTGACCCTCACGCCGTTCGACATGGGCGGGTCGCAGGATCAGCCCATCGTGGCGTTCAGTTCCGACCGGGAGGGAAATGTCGAAATCTATGTGATGCGCCTGGACGGAACGGGAGTGCGCCGTTTGACGGAAAATAAAGCCCAGGATGACAACCCGCGCTGGTCTCCGGATGGTTTCCAACTGGTGTTCACCTCCTGGCGTGAGACGGATGAGAACCCGCTGGGTTATTCAAAGGTGATGTTGATCAACGCCGACGGAAGCGGCGAGCGCACGCTCGGCATTGATAGGGCGGCGCTGTTTCCAGCCTGGTCGCCGGACGGCAGTTTTCTGGCTGTGGCCGTGACGACAGACCTGGGCCTTTACGACGCCAATGATGGCACGCTGGTGCGGCGCCTCAACCAGGCCATTGGGATCCTGGACCGTCACCCTGACTTTTCTCCCGACGGGAAGTTCGTGGCTTACACTTCGCACGACAATGTCGCCTTCAAGTCGGACATCTACGCCATCGAAACTTCCGGCACCGGTCGCCGGCTGCTCATGGATGCTGGCAAGTTTGACGTCACGCCTGCCTGGTCACCGGACGGTGAGTGGCTGGCGTTCTCGTCGAACGATTCCGGGGGTGTGGATTATGATCTCAACCTGGTGCGCAGCGACGGATCAGGGCTGAGGACGATCACGCAGGGCTTCTACCCGCGCTGGTCGCCTGACGGGGAATGGATCAGCTTCACACGATACGATGGCATGGAGTCCGATATTTATATCATCCGGCCGGATGGGAGCGATGAGCGCCGGCTGACAGACTCACCAGGCATCGACGCCTATCTGGACTGGCGGCCGGTGGGTGATGTTCGTGAGCCCTGAGGGAAAGCACCTTTACGTCGCGAAAGTTTGGGAGAATGCCTGGATCCCATCTGATCTTCAAGGGTGCTTAGACGCTGGGGAATGCTCACATTCCGTCACTGCCAGCGATCAGTCTCCATGGGATCCAGAAAGCCTACTCCTCCATGTAAATTGTTAATTCTCCGGGCCGTAAGCTGCCCGTATTGCCGGATCCGTCGACGGCAATGGCGGTCAGTGTGTGCTCGCCCGGATCCAACAACCCCGCGTCGATCGTGAAGCTGTAACCATAGTTGGGTGCGCCGGGCAGTCCCGGGTACCTCTGCTCGACATCGGGTCGTGGTTGTCCGTAAGTCGCCTCACCGAGCGTCTCCCCATCGGCGCGGATTACGATGCGATCGAGATCACGGTCATCGATCGCCCAACCGCTCACCTTAATGCTGCCGCTCAACTCTTCGTCAGGAGCGGGCGCGTCGATAAACCCGAAAGGGTCCATGCCGTCGGGAAAACGCAGGCTCTCGTTGAGAGTGTAGATTTGTTCGCGCGCCCAGCGCCAATCGCCTGCGAGCAGGTAGGTCGTGGTCTCAATGGACTCGGAGGCATCGATCTCAAGGAACGTGCGCGGCAGCAGATAGAGGCTGTCGTTCTCTGCCGGTCCGGTGTTGTTGAAGTGCTTGTACGAAAAATTTGCGTAGCTATTCGGCGCCCAGAGCACAAGACCCTTTCCCTCCGCGTTCACCAGGCCAGCCCAGTGCTCGCTGGCGATGCTTAATCCACCCGCTTCACGATCCATCGGGATGTCATGTGTGATTACATCTGCCCCTTCCCAGGGGCGGCCGCCATCATAGGTCACGTAGCGCGAATAGGGCGTCCGGATATATGCGAACGGGAACTCCTGCGCGTGAACAGCATGTTTGTCTTCGCCCGTGTTCGTGAGCCGGTAACGGAGTTCGACGATCTGCGGGTCGGAAAAGAACCGCAGCCAGGTTTCGACGACAATATCGGTGGGTATGGCCTGTGATGGCCCACCGCCTTTATCGTTCGGGAACCACTGCAAGTAGCGGTGCTTCAGATAGAGTGTGGTCCCATCGAAGGAGGTCTCGAGGGGAGGGTTCGCGTGGTTGTACATGTCGGAGGGCGTCGGGTTCCAGCCGGTGTCGTTTGGATGCGAGCTGGCTGGCAGCTGCTCGCTGTCATAGAAGGCCACACCGATCAGCCGGCCTCCGTCATAGTTGTTCACCAGATTATGCTCTTCGAACCATAATTCACGGATGGCGCCACCCCAGCGGGTGTCGACACCGACGCGAACGCTTTCGCTGTCCAGGTACAGTGTGCGACCTTCATCGTTGAAGGTGGTGGGCACCTCGATCACAGGCGTCGGCGGCGGTGGCGTGGGGGAAGGCGGCACGGTGGTGCTGGTCGCCTCACCCACAACGGTTGAGGGGATCGGTCGGGCTTGCTGCTGGTTGGAGCCATCCCCGGCGGGCAGATTGCACCCGGCAAGAACGAGGCACAAGCACAGCGTGACGACACGCGTTCTCACGGCTTTCATCATGACAATGACCCCATCCAGATTCTGGGGTAATTCTTGCCCAGCCTATCTGAGCGGCACGCTAGTCGACCGTTCATCCGAGGATCCCTCTCTTCCGGAGCAGTGTATATCCCACGATGAACACGAAACCGAGTGCGCCTATGGTGATCAACACGAGGATCCCGGTGCGAACGGGACTACTTGAATCGAATAACCCATCCTGTCCCTCTGCGTTTCCTGTCACTCCATCCGGACAATCCGTGACCTCAAGATTAACGGGGTTGCTCCAGAACTGGCCACCCTCAGCCTCGACGAGCACGGCAACTTGCCATATCCCGTGGGGATCGCCTTCTGCGAGGTTCAACTCAGCCGTGTAGCTCTCTCCCCTGGCTTTCGCCTCCATCGGCACTGGCTCCTGGGGCAATCCTGCGGCATCCAGCAGCAAGGTCGCGCTGCTCGCTTCAACATCCTGTGGAAGCGAAGCGGTGATTGTCGCTGCTGCAGGGAAGCAGCTTCCGTTGGACAACGTGGTTTCGGATGGGGTGAGTTCGATTGTATCGAGCACGAGAGCCTCAGTTCGTTCGGGACTCTGGGCTACTTCAAAGCTGGTCGAATCGGTGGCTGCATTACCGGCTGAATCGCTCACGTTCACGGTCAAGGTGTGTTCGCCTACCTCATGCCCGTCCAGGATCAGTCGTGCGCCCCTTCCCAGCTCGACCCCCTCCTGATCGGTCCAGACGACGGATTCGCCTGAAAGTGGACCATCCTCCGGGTCAACGGCTTCGACGCTGAGCACGATGCTGCTGCGGTGCCCGTAAGCCTGATCGGGTCTGGGTGATAGGATGTTGGCGGATGGTCGACCCTCCTCGACCCGGATCGCCGGCGAATCCGCGGAGACACTGTGGAAGCCATCATTGGCGGTCACCCGGATGACGGCCTGGTCGCTGCCAGGCACATACGCCGGCTGCCAGTCATACGAATTGTCGGTGAGTCCAGCTGCAAACGGGATGAACGTTTCACCACCATTAGGCGAATACGCCAGGCTGAAAGTCAGGGCGTCATCGTCGCCGTCGGAGGCGTTCCAGCGCAGCCCTGTCGTTGTCCCCCGGCGGATGATCCCGCTGCCCGGGGCGACCCATTCAACAGACGGGGCGCGCAGGCTGACCTCGAGTGAGTCGATGATTTGCCCCTCTGCCGTGATTTCAACTTGCTCGGTGCCCGCCGGAATCGCCGCCCGCACGGAGATGTAGGGTCGTTCAAACTCAACCATCTCTTCACCAAGCGTGCAGCCATCACACACCGACCGACGGGTGACGTCGAAAGCAGTCTCGGCGAGCAACTCGCCCGCCTCACTAAGGAAACGCAAACTGTATGGACCAGTCGGCTCATTGCCTGAGATATTTCCTTCATAGACACGTGTTTCGTGAATAACCAGGTCGCCTTCCAGCGACAATGTTCCGTAAAGGCCGAAGGTCGCCTGGCTTGTCTGCGGTCCTTGCTGCGCGCTGCGTATAAGTGCCAGGCCAGGAGCTGAAAATGCGCTCGACCCGGACCCACCGCCAAAGTAATTCCATCCACCTGCGCCGCGACGGAACAGCTGCCCGAAGCGGCTCGAACTGGCGAAATTCGCCCGCGCTTCATCGCCGACGTTCGGGAACATGAAGTTGCGCGTCTCACCTTCCGGGATCCAGACAAGTTCATTGAGGTTCAAGGCGCCACCGGTAAAGCGCACCGGCGTCTCGTGTGAGAGACCCCAGCCATGCCCGAGCTCGTGGGCGATGACCATGCTGTCGATGCGGGTTGTATCCCAGCAAACATCACCGAGGCCGCAGTTGCCGACCACGTTCAGGCTAGTTGTGCGCGCATCAGCGAGCACGGCGGATGTTGCCATTCGCTCGAGACCATTTGCGGCGGCAAATTCGTCCATCAACCTTTCGGCTTCCGAGCGCATATAAGACCAGGCGTTCGTCTTCCTGAGCGCGGCGGGGGCGATACTTGATCGCTCGCCATCGTCCTGGCGGCAGTTGCCGTTGCGATCCTTGAAGGTCAGATATGGATCGCCGGGCGTGAACTGATCGCGCGCCGCTCCCTGATAGTCGTGCCACTCATCATCGCCGTCGAGGTCATAGAACTGGACGACCCACAATGCGATCTCGTTCTGGGAAACGCTGCCATCGCCATCCACATCCTCGGGCTTGTTCCAATCCCACTGCACATGCCCCGGCGGATCGCTCGTTCCGGTCATGAATCCGCCAGCTCCATCCCCCTGCAGGAATTTTAGCGAGGGGTCGGAGCTGTCGATGGCGCCATCGCCGTTGCAATCCACGAGATTGTCGCTGCCCTCAACCAGTCTGGAGCGGTTGCCGCTGCCGTCGTAGATGAAGTCCCAGGCGAAATCCGCGTCTCCGGTTTCGGGATTGGTCCCGTTCGGGAGGTCGATGACCGTCGGCGGCACGATATAGATGATGCCTGCCTCGCTGGCGTCCGCCACCGGGCTGCCGAACGGTGCGGTGCCATCACGGACAGGGTAGAGGCGCGACATATTGTGCATCTGGACGTAGAAACCGGCTGCGTTCTCACCGGTGAACGGATCCTCGACCGGTACATGGAACTGGTACTGTGCCGGCACAGCCGTGAAGGTCAAGCCGCTTGCGAGCGGCTGTGTGTACAGCGGCTCGCCATCCGAGTAGAGCGCGAACTCCATCGAATAGCTCCCAGCGGTCAGGTCTTCTCCCGGTATGAAGAAGTAGATCTCCATCGCTCCGCTGAACGGTCCACCGGGTTCGAAGCCGTTGCCGACCTTATGGTGGCCCTGGTAGGTATTGGTGCCGCTTGGCCCGCGCACGGTTAACTGCGCTTGCTCAACCGAGACGGGATGCAAGCTGCCGCCAAATTGGGCCACACCGCTCACGCGCAGCGAGCCGGTTTTCTCGGCAACAAGGTTGGCTGGAAATCGATTTAGGTCAAAGACGCCTGTCTGGGTGAAGGCTGTGCGCAGGTCTGTGAACGCGAAGGGTTCTTCTGGTTCGAACCGGAAGGTCGTCCTGTCGCTGTGCTGCTGTTCACTTGAGTCCTCGGCACGGAATGCGACCGTGTTTTCTGCGTCGTAAAACAATTGGCGCTCGTCAATCGCTGCCGCGGCGAGATACTGGGTTGGATTGGAAGGGTCGGGCGAGGCCGTGATCTCCTGCCAGTCGCCCTCGTTCAGCCGGTACCAGACGTTAGATAGCTCAATGTCCTCCTCTATCAAGGCGCGCGCGGTGAGGTCACCGCGTTCGATCGTCGAGTCCTCCTCCGGGAAGGTGACCGCGACCACGGGTGGTTGGTCCGCGGCGCGCTCCTCGTCGCTGTAGACGAGTGTGAGGTCATCGATGATGCGTCGTTCGGCGAGCGAGGTGCCCTCGGCATCGGTGTACTCGATCAACGCGCTGGTGATCAAGTCGCCCTCTGCGGCCTCGAACTTCAGGCAGTGAACGACATCGGTCGGCTCAGGAGGGAACGAGGTTGTGGATGTCCCCAGCAGAACGGTTTCGCCTTCACCGCCGCGCAAACCGTAGACCTGCATGGAGGCGGTGATCTCGCTATCCACGTAGGTGCTTTTTTCGAGTCCCACGAAGGTTCCCACTGCAGAGAGCGGTCGGGTGAACCGCATCTGGATCGGGCGCAGGATGCTGCCAAACTCTACGCTGGAGGTTGAAGCGCCGGCGCGAAACCGTGAGCGCTCGCTGATCCCCTCGGGATCGTAGGTCTCAACCGAACCGTTAAACAACACCCCGTATTCCTCCCGGGTTTCCTCGAGGAACCGCTCCGTGCTTAAGTCGCTGAAGCGGATCACTTCCGCATCTTCGCCAAAGCCTAAACCCCCGCAGGTCGAGGTGAGGGGAGTTGGTGTGTATGCATCTGCGTTTCGCAGCGTCTGGTACTCCCTTTTTTCGAACAGACAGCTGGTTGGAACCCGGATCATAAACTCTACGTGGCCGCGATCGATGGACAGGTCATGCGCGGTGTAGATGTACCGGTATGGGTTTTCAGGATCGCGTTCCATCGTGACGCTGGTACCCGGGCTCGGATCAGGCCACTTTGTGTGATGAAAAGTACGGTTATTGATATGGATAAACACTTCGGGTGGTTCATCACGGCCGTAAGTCACCGCAAATTCTAAGTCCACGCTCTCGACACCGCCGAGATCGGCACCTGACTCAGGCGAAAGGATCTCCAGTTCATCAATGCATTCCGAAAGCGTCGCGGTGGGTGTGGGTGTATTCGTCGGGGTCAGACTTGGTGTGACCGGGGTAAAGGTCGCCGTCGGAGGTGCCGGTGTGTTGGTCGCCGGGGAGATCACTGTGAAAGCTGTCGACGCGCACTGCTGGAACTCTGTCCCGAAGCCTTCGCAGGCGACGATGGTGTGGTTTCCTGCAGAAGCATTACCTGGTATCGAGACACCCGTGGACCAGCTGCCTCCGCTCGGGTTGAAGCTCCCCAGATCAATCCCGCCAGGCTGATCCCAGAATATTCGATAGGGTGAGTTGCTGCTCGTCCAGCCAGATCCGCTGACGGTCACGCCCGCTCCCGGCGGGCCTGAGGAGGGACTGACGCTTAGATTGGCTGCCTGAAGCGACACCCCGGCAGCCTGCACGGCCGTCGAGATGACGCCCACGGCAAGCGTGAGCATGATGAAGGTGGTAAGAAGTATCCGAATCTGGCGTGCTCTCGGTTCGACGAACATCAGGAGTTCCTTCCGTACTTAGTCGAGTCAGAATCAAAAAAAGTGCAAAGTAGCTGGATCGAAATGCCCTCAGCGTATGAGTTAAAGGAGGGTTTAACGGGGCATGCAGGTCATGCGTTCCCCTTCAGTGTGCGGCCTCTGCACGTCTGATCTGAGGTGGACGAGCAGCGTGCCGGTCTCGACAGTGTATTCTGCGTGCGTTTGTGGATTGTCCTTGGAGAAGTCAATGCGCCGGGTTTCGGGAGAGTAGGTCCAGGATCCCTGGCCGGTCTCGAATTCAAATCCCGGCGCTGCCTGCTCGGTGAATGTGCCATCCTGGTTGATGCGCAGGAGGGCGATCGACTGGAATTGACCGTCGGCGCGGCCCTTGCAGGCGTATGTGCCAGCCACTGGTCTGGCGACTGCGGTTGGATCGGGCGTTCCGGTGGGTGGGGATTGGGTCGCTGTTGGGGTAGGGCTGGATGGGGTGGTTGGTATATTGCAGGCGGCGAGCGGCAGTGCGATTGATGAGAACAGGATGAGGCAGGGTTTGATCTTCAGTCGAACCTCCATTCTGGAGTAGTCCATCGATAATCAGGTTCTATCCGTCGGATGGCGTGGTTATGCCTGCTCCGCTTTTCACTCAAGTTAGCCAGCGTTGAGCGGCTGAAATGAAAGACACCTGGACCCAGACGGCGTCCGTGCCAGAACAGTTAACCAAGGTATCAGTGACCTTCAGAAGGTAACCCCGATCGAACGGAGGTTTGCGGTGCGAGGGGGTGTATTTGGTATCCCTGTCGGCGAGGTGTTGGCAGCACATACACGCCATGCCCGACAATGTATATCTATTATAGGAAATTTGCGTCCTGTTCGCAAACTGAACGCTTGAGCGTTGGGTCAGAAGCGAGGACCAATGATCGTGTACGTAATGTGAAGCGGGTCGTGAAGGGCATTCCCGGGTTGGACTGAAACGCGAAGGTCGCGGGGAGCATGAGGTTAGCCGTCGTGAGCATGATTGTGTCATTAGGGTGGGGTGGGTTGAGTGAACTGCGGGTGGAGATCAGCCGAGCATTCCCGCACGGAATCTTGAGCCGGCAGAAGACGCGGCTGTATTTCATCAGCGGGGTGATGTATTGATGATTGCGATGATTGGTGCAGGGATCCCTTGAAGATTGTCCTTTCCGATTTGATCGCCGATAAAGCCCTGCAAGAAGTAGCGCCCGGAAGCACATTCTCAAAGAGATGAGTCAAGCCATCGGAGGAGACAATCATCGTCGTCGGCAGTGGGTTTGCCGATCTCCCATCCGCGCACGAACTTCAGAAGGGGGGACACGATGTATTGGTTCTGGAGTCTCAGGGCAACGTTGGTGGGCGAGCCGTGAGGCTGAGCAGGCTCGCGCCCCGGCGATCAGCGCGACCATGGTGACATCCAGTTCCCTGCACTTTGTGTGTGCAGGGGACTTTTTGATTCGGCACTTTTCCGGCAGGTTGCCCGACCTTCAGGCTATATCGTGATGACAGGAAGGGAGGTCAATATGAGAGTCATGATGGTCTTACTGCTGTCGGCGATGGTGATGAATCTGATGGGGGCGTGCAACCGTGCCGTCGAGGCGGTGCCGGTCGAGAACGCGGAGGAGCTGATCAAGGGGGTGAGTCGCCTTCCAGGCCGCCGCTCCGAAGTGATGTATGGCGGCCGGATCCCCGTGCGAGAAGAGATCAACTTCGACGTCAACAGCTACTTCAAGGTCTTCGATAAGCTGTCGATGCAGCCGGGCTACATGCTCGATTTCGTCTACCTGAACGATGGAGTTGGCGCCAAGCCGGTCGTGTACGCCTATTCAGTTGAAGAGGGACCGCTGCGGGATTATTACGACTATTTGGCCTGGAAGGAGATCCAGCATCCCGGCTCATTCGCAGTGATCGAGGGTTCAGACGACTACCTGCAGCACGTGGTCATCGAAGACACGCCGGAGGGTTACTTCCAGTCTGTCGCCCTGGCGATCATGGAGGACCAATTCTACCTGAACTGGCACGCCCTGTACAACGACACGCGCATCATCACCAGCGCCGAGCTGGCTGGCAGCGCCTTCAACCGATTTGCACGAGACACTGAGGGGATCACAAACAGAGGGTATCTGCGCAATGTAGAGCGGGTCGTCGAAGGCATCCCGGAGTTGAATTACACCCCAAAGGTGGAGATGCGTGAGGACCGGGCGATCGTGCGCATGATCGTTTTCTCGGAGTGGGGCGGGTTCAGCGAGCTGCGCGTCGTGATCAGCCGTGATTTTCCGCACGAGATCCTTAACTGGAGAGAGAAAACGAGGCTGTTCTTCTACAGCGGAGTGATGTTCTGATGGCAGTTATCGGTTCCCACAAGCGATAAGTGCTTTTCGAATGCTGACATAGGTTTCAAGCTGTTATATAATCAAGGAAGAAATTCAGAAATTCTTCCAAAGGTGGTTATCAGATATGGAGACTAAAGTTATTCAGATTCAGATTCGCCAGAAGGGCGTGATCACCGTGCCTGTTGAATTACGACGAAAATATGGATTATCAGAAGGTGATTTGCTCACAATCGTTGACCTGGGAGAAGGCGCTTTCTTAATGACCACAGGTAGCTCCGAAGTGGCGAGACTGGGAGATCAGGTCTCGATGGCCATCGCGGAGGAAGGTGTGACGACCGAAGATCTGCTGCGGGTCCTCGAAGAGGAGCGGGAAGAGTACTACAAAGAAAAGTATGCCGAAAGTTAAGCTCTTCCTCGACAGCAGCGCCCTGATCGCAGGGGTCATTTCTCCAACCGGTGGTGCGAGGGCCTTGCTGTTCCTCGCGGAAGCAGGTGCAATATCAATTGTCGTATCAGGACAGGTCATTGCAGAATCCGAGCGTGCGATCGCGAAGAAAGCACCCGGGGCGGTGGACAATTTTCGAAAGGCTGTCAGGATTTCTGTTGATCAGATCTTGAGAGATCCCAATCTGAACGAAGTCAAGAAACACCATGGGATCATCAAGCATAAAGTCGATGTGCCCATTGTTGTGGCTGCGATGAACGGCGAGGTCGATTTCCTGGTCACGCTTAATCGAAAACATTTCATCGATGATCCAGGCGTCGCGCGGAAAACCGGCTTAAAGATTGGGACACCCGGAGACGCGCTGGAATGGTTGCGTCAGATTGATCTCATAGCTGATTGAAGCCATCTTGTGGGACACAATCGATTGATATCAAAATTTATCGATTGTTGTAAACATTTTCTACCCTCACGTAATCAATCTAGACGTAAACACACGAAATAAGGAAGAATCCGTTGTAACACGTGGGAGTTGGGCCGGTATCTTCTTGAGTTGGCGTCAATCGGCTTTATCGGAAACTTATCTCCTGAAAGCGGATTTGTTCAGGAATGAGAGACTAGAAGCAATCTCTCGCTTCGACTACAATCCATTTGATAGGATCTTTTGAAGATCAAAGAAATAGATGTGATGATACGATGCAACGGAAAGCCAGCGACCGCCCGGGGCGATCCTGACCTCATGTATCCTGCCGAGTTGCCCGACGTTAGTCTTGGCCAGCAGCTTCCAACTGCTCGTGTCCCAACAGTAGATCTCACCGTCTTCTGTCATCCCGACGAGGATGTTGCCGTCGGGTGTAAACTCCAAACCGGCAACGCCCGATATGTGGATCGGCAATTCGACCAACTTGTCCCCAGTCGATAGATCCCGGATCTCGACTATCCCGTGGTCAATGCGGTAATACTTCTCAGCGCCGGATGCAATCAGATTTCCATCCGGGCTGATGGCAAGCGCGGAGACTTTTCCACTGTTGTAATCCAGGTCAATGAAGTCGATGAATTTGAATTGAACGCGATCAAAACGGCTGATTTTGCTCGAATAGGATCCAAAGGTGAGAAACCGTCCATCGGGTGTGAACTCGATAGCCTCAGCAGTGCGGTAATCTTCACGGAAAAGGCTTATCGTAGGAATCCCATTTTCAAGATCCCAGAGGTAGAGATCGCCTTCCCTGCCTGCCGAAGCGAGGGTTTCACCATCAGGTGAGTACTCGAGCGTGACGACTTCTTCTGTGTGACCCTCCAGTTCGGCGAGGACCTGTTTTGTGGATGGATCCCAGATCCGGACGCGCTGGTCGCGATGGCCAGTGGCGAGCATTGTCCCATCCGGGCTGAAATCAAGCGTATTGACGGCCATACTCAAATCGATCTTCACCACGTCGACAAGAGCCATGTTTGGGATGTCGAAGAAATACAGCCCTATGGGTCCGCCTGCGACGAGCAGGGATCCATCCGGATGCCAGGCCATTTCCTCAATGAATGCAGGATCCTCGATCGTAAATTTTTCCGGTAAAACACCGATTTCGATCGGTTGCGGTGTGGGCAGCGCTTCAATGACCCGTTCCGGAGCGCTGGTCCCTCCGAGTTTTCCCCAGGATGGATACCCATCGAAGGTGCGTCGAGATGCGCTTGAGATCCTTTGACGGTTCTCCCGGGGTGTCACCCCCGGTGCTTGAACCATGAAAATGTCAAACTCGCCCCAGCTCACCTTCATATACAGAATGTTGTTGCCGTGCCAGTCAGGGGCGAGGTCTTCGCCCTCGTCGAATGTCAAACGCCACTCCTGGTCGCCATCGACCGACATTGCGTAAATATCGAGGTTGCCTTCGCGCTCGGAGTGAAAGGCGATCGTTGTGCTGTCGGGTGACCAGCTTGGGAAGCCATCAACACCCGGGTTGTCTGTGAGGCGGACGATATCCAGACCATCGGCTTTGGCGTGGTAAATCTCCAGGTTGCCATCCCTGCCGGTCATAAAGGCGATGCGCTGTCCATCAGGGGACCAATCCGGGGTGAGGTCGTCATAGACGCTGCGGGTCATGCGGTACAAGTCATCCGGACAGCCGTTCTCATGCTGCGCGCAGGCAGCATCGATGATGTAGAGTTCGTAGTTGCCATCTCTTTTGGAGACGAACACGATTTGTGACCCATCGGGTGACCATGCTGGCTGGGTGTCTTCGGCGGGATGATGCGTCAACTGCTGCAGCGCACCGTTTTCGATATTCATCAGGTAGATGTCGAAATTTCCATTTCGATCGCTCGCGAAGGCCACAGTCGTACCATCCGGGCTCAGCGCCGGGTGGGTATCCTCCCCCGGATCATGAGTGAGTTGTTTCCATCCCCCATGGCCGATAGGTGCAGCGAAGATCTCGAGATTGTCCATCTCGTGAGATGTGAACACGACGCGGTCGAGCGGATCGGTATAGCTGTACGCAGAGAAGAATCGGGAGGTAGCTGTTGGTTCGACTTTTGAAAACTCCGTGGAAAGTGGAATTTGTGTAGGCACAACTGTCGGAGTCTTAGTAGAGCGCGGTGCTGCGCCGCCCGGGATGGTCGGTGTAGGGACCAAAATGAAGAATTCTTCTTCTGTAGGGGTCAATGGTTTCGGGATTTCTGCAGGCGTGCTCCCACTTTGGCAGCTGCAGAGGAAGATACAGGTCGCCAGAGAGAATATGCGCAGCGAACGGGCGAGTTCCGGGAAATTCTCAATCATGACATCCATCCTGATCCTGTGAAGCGGCACGCTCCATACTATGCCGAAGGATGCACTGAAAGTCAATTTTCCAAATCCTCCCACTTCATCAACCTGTGAAATCGATTGACTTTTCGGAGGTTGACTCAAAGTCCCCGGCACTTCTGAAGTGTCGGGGACTTTTTCGTTTCGATAGTTTTCCGGCAGGTTGCCGGACTCTTGCGCTGTATCGTGATGACAGAATAGGCAGGCCAACATGAGTCTGATGATGGTCCTACTGCTAATAGCAATGGTGTTGAATTTGATGCAGGCTTGCAATCGGTCCGATAAAGTGGTGCCCATTGAGCATGCGGGCGAGATGATCGCCTCCAACCGTTTTGCACGAGACACCGAGGGGATCATAAACAGAGGCTATCTGCGCAATGTTGAGCGAGTCGTCGAAGGCATTCCGGAGTTGGATTACACACCGACAGTGGAGATGCGTAAGAACCGGGCGATCGTGCGC
>CBFDDM010000076.1:0-15579 GCA_965603565.1 uncultured Anaerolineales bacterium
CCACGATCGAGGCGCCTTCGTCGACTTCCAGCATGGCTTTCAAGAACTCCTCGTTCTTCTCGGCGCTTGCTTCGACGACCTTGCCTCCCTCAATCTTGAGCTCCACGCCGGTTACTTCACGTCCACCTTCGATCGCCGGATAGGTGAAGCGGATCCAGCCTTCCATCGAATCTTCCACTGGGCTGGTGAAGATCTCGCCGCTGGGCATGTTGTCCACCCCATCGGCATTGACAAAATCACGCCCCTCGATGGACATCGTTAACTCGACGTTTGGGCCATCAACGACGACCTCTTTCTTCCCATGGAGCCAATCGACGAGTTTCTGCTGTTCGTCATGGATGCGCTTCCAGGCACCGACCGGATCATCGTTGTCGGCATAGGTCGCGGCGTAGACGAAATCCTCGTACTCCGCCAGCGACATTTCGGCGTCCTGGGCCAGCGCGGCGGTCGGAAACAGGCTGATCGCCCACTTGATCTGCTTCTTCGCAGCCCTATCCATATACGCTTTCATCAGGGGAGCCATGGCTTTAGCCTGCATCGCCTGGCGCTCGGGATTGATATTGCTCAGCTCTTTCGTGTTTGCCTGACTGTAAATCTGGATTAACCCCTCAAATTCTTCGAGGTACATTTTCGTCACCGGCGAGACGTATTTGAGCTGATCTTCGTTAGCCTCTGTATAGAAGATATAGTTGCTGCCGGGTATGTTCAGCAGTGTGTGCGGGTGACCGCCAGCGCGCAGCACCTCGCGCTGCAGCTCCAGCACCAACGGAGATGCAAGCGTAGAAGCCATCAAGACCACACGGTCGCCAGTCTCGACGTCGATACAGTATTCAACCAGGATTTTGGCCAGATTGGATATTCGTTGATCCGTCACGGATCACTCCTTTAGATATAAAGATCAGATTTCATTAAACCTTGAACTCGCCCGAGTCGTAGAACAACTCGCCATCCACGTAAATCTGCCCTCCATCGCGCATATCCGAAAGCATATCCCAATGGATGCCGCTTACATTCTTCCCGCCAACCTTGGAAAAACCATTGCCGAGCGCCATGTGGATCGTGTCGCCCATCTTCTCATCGAACAGCATATGACCGATGAAGCGATCGATGCGCTTATTTGTACCAATCGCAAATTCCCCAAGGTAGCGGGCGCCTTCATCCACCTCCAGCATTTGATGCAAGAAGGCCTCACCCTTGTCCGCTTTTGCCTCGACCACTTTACCCTTCTCAAACTTAAGCTCGACACCGTTCACAACTGAACCGCGGTAGATGCAGGGATAGTTGAAACGCACCCAGCCTTCCACCGAATCTTCGACCGGGCTTGTGTAAACTTCACCGCTCGGCATGTTCAGTGTGCCATCCGCGTTCAAGAAATCTCGTCCCTCGATGGAGAGTTTAAACTCGGCATTCGGGCCTTTCACTTCCACCTCCTTATGACCTTTGAGCCAATCCACCAACCGCTGCTGTTCATCGTGCATTTTCTTCCAGGAAGCGACTGGGTCAGGAGTATCACAGAAGGTTGTGGCGTAGACAAAATCCTCAAATTCGCGCAGACTCATCTCCGCTTCTTGCGCCAATGCGTGAGTGGGAAAAAGCGTGATCAGGATACGCAGTTCCCCGGCATTGAGCCTCTCACTGTAACGCTTATAAAGCGTCGCCATCGCTTGCGCACGCAACCCCTGTCGGGCGGGATCGACAGAGGCCAGGCGACGTGTGTTCCCCTCGCTAGCAACTTGAATAAACCCATCGAACTCCTCGATGATCATCTTCAAGAGAGGGTTGACGTATTCGAGCTGCTCATCGTTGGCTTCACGTATCATGAGCGCATCTGCTTCGGGAAATAATGCGACCAGGTGCGGGTGTCCTCCGGCCTTAAGCACCTCGCTCTGCAAAGAGAGCATCAGCGGTTCGGCAATTGTTGTCCCTGTAATCGCGATGCGCTCACCCGGTTTAACTTTGACGGAATACTCAACGATCAATTTCGCCAAGCGTTCCGTGCGGATGTCGGTCATCAATGTAGGCTCCTTTGAAAAGGTTAGATTTTGAACTCGCCCGATTCATACACAAGCTCGTCATCGGCGAAGATCTGACCGCCTTCACGCATGTCACAGATCATGTCCCAATGAATGGCGCTCTCATTCTTGCCACCGATCTCCGGGAAGCCAAAACCGACAGCCATGTGGATCGTGCCGCCAATCTTCTCATCGAAAAGGATGTTCTTGATGAAACGATTGATACGCTTGTTTGTCCCGATGGCGAACTCCCCTAGATAGCGTGAACCCTCGTCCGTATCTAGCATATTGGTGAGGAAGTCCTCGTTCTTCGTTGCAGAGGCTTTAACCACCCGACCATTTTCAAAGGTAAGCTCGATGCCTTCGACCTCGCGCGCGTTGCGGATCGCCGGATAACTGAAGTGCACCCAACCCTCCGCAGACTCCTCAACCGGGCTTGTGAAGACCTCCCCACTGGGCATGTTGCGCTCACCGTCAGAGTTGATGAAATCTCTCCCCTCGATGGAAAGCTTGAGATCGACATTAGGGCCTTTAACCTGCAGTTCCTTCTTGCCCTTAAACCAATCGACGAGGTTCTGCTGCTCATCATGGATACGCATCCACGCGCCAATCGGGTCGTCTGTGTCGGCATAGGTCGTGCTAAATACGTAATCGGCGAACTCGTCTAGACTCATCTCAGCATCCTGCGCATATGCCGCGGTTGGGTACATCGATCCGACCCATCGTAAATCGCGGGTCGCGCTGCGCTGCTGATATGCTCTGATGACATCCTTGTATGCAACCGCCCGCGAACGCTGTCGCTCGGGGGAAACATTGCTCAACCCACGCGTGTTGCTCTGGCTGTAAAGCGCGATGAAGGCTTCAAACTCCTCCCGGATCTGCTTCTCGAATTGATTCACATGTTGGATCTGATCTTCTGAGCCTTCAGTGAAAAGCAAGTATTCAAGGGCCTCCGTCTCGACACGCGAGCGCAGCCCGCCCAGCTGGACATAGGGGTAACCGCCTGCCTTCAAGATTTGAAGGTAAATGGCTTCCACAAGCGGCATCGCCACAGGCTGGGTCAGGATCGCCACCCGATCGCCTTTTTGGACCTTAGTGGAATACTCAACCAGGATACGAGCGAGGTTCGCCAAACGGGGATCGGCCATGGCAAGGCTCCTTTACTTCGATGTGGTCTCGAATGTTGGCCGGATTATACTCCCGAGAAGTTGATATTTCAGGCACGCCGTAGGGGAATTTCATGAATTTCCTCTTTGTAAACAATCGGCCCCTTGAACATGAACCAGCATAGCGACAAATGGCGGTACTCTCCGCCGAATTTCACATACGTCCTTAAACATCGAAGGGGCGACCGGCCGGTCGCCCCTTCGAGAACTTCAACATAAGAAATGGCCCGACTTACCACTCGCCCACTAACTCGCAGCCTTCACTGAACTGAAGGCTCAGCGCGTAGCCAGACCGACCGGGCTCGAAATCCGAAACAACTGTGATGAAATTGAATTCGCCTGACGCGAGCACAAATCCATCGTTTTCGCTGATCTCAATCTCGTCGCCTGGCAGGAGAGGACCTTCCTGGAGGACGCTCTCACCCAGCCGAATTTGCATGATGCGTCCGTTCGCTGCCGGCCAGCCGAGAATCGCCAGGTCCTGCAGTGCAAGGTTCTGTGCCATGGCGTTATCGATCAGCCACGAGATTTCATCACCTTCGAATTGGGGCGCGTACAACGCCAGTGGAGAACACTGAGCTGAGTAGAGAGGCGTAGGAACTGCTGTTGGGTTGGTCTCAGACGGGATCAAGGTGGTGGACGCTGGGGCCTGTGTGGGCGGTCCATCCGTGCTTTGAGCAACCAAAGCACCAACCGGCTCGGTCGGCCGTGGTTCGAAACCCCGATCGCGGAAAAAACCCAGCCAGACTGCGCCCGCGGCCAATGCTAAGATCAGCGGTACGAAGATAAAAGCTACGCGGAACCCACGCCCTTCCGGGGTGGGCTCTATCACACCCTCCACATCAGGCACTGGCTCAAGGCGCGCATCAACGGGCTCAATTCGGCGCGTGGGTTCGGGTGGCAATGAACCGAGCTCGGGCAACGGCTTGCCGGCATTTGCCGCCTGAAAGGCTTCATTGAACGCCTGCACGCTCGGAAAGCGTTTCTCGCGCCGTTTGGCCAGCGCCTTCAGCACGACGACTTCGACGTCCGGACTCAGGTCTTTGGCCCATCGCCGCGGGCGCGGCACCGGCTCCTGGATATGCTGCAGCACAGTCGCCATGGCAGAGTCGCTCTCAAACGGGATGCGACCGGCGAGCAGTTCATAGAGGATCACCCCAAGCGAATATTGGTCAGAACGTGCGTCGACCGTGTTGCCGCGCCCCTGCTCGGGCGACACGTAGGCGGGCGTGCCCATCAGCATCGATCCGGTCAGGCTGCTTGGAAGCGCGATCTCGCGCGCCAGACCAAAGTCCGTCAAGCGCGCATTGCCCTGTTCATCGAGCATCACATTGCCGGGCTTTATGTCACGGTGGATCACCCCATGTTCGTGCGCGAACATCAGAGCCTGCGAGATCTGGTCCATCCAGCGAGCGATCTCGCCTTTCGAAATATCGCCGCGCATGATCCGATCTTGCAGCGATTCACCGCGCACAAACGGCATGACGGTGTAAATGAAGCCGTCGGTTTGTCCGTAAGCGAGCACCGGGACGATATGGGGATGCTTCAATTCGGAGACCAGACCCGCTTCCCTGCGGAAACGCTTGATGAAACGCCGGTCCTCACCGATGCCGGGCGCCAGAACTTTGATGGCCACTTCTTTGCCGCTGCGCGTGTCCACGGCGCGATACACGGTGGCCATGCCACCCTGACCCACGCGTTCGATGATTTCGTACTGATCGAGTTTACGGCCGATCATCGTGCTCATGACGTCTCAGATTCTGGTTAGAAAGTCCTTTGTCGACAAACCAATCTCCAATCTACCACGTGTTGATCACTCAGGAAAAGAGGAAATTAGTCTTGGAGGCGGCGCTTCAGAGAAACCAACATGCTTGACACGTACGGATCGATCTTCTAGCATAGCGAGCGTTAGTAATTCTTCCTGGTGATGATCACATAAGTATCAGCAAACCCATACGCCCGGCTTTTGTTTTCTTTCCCAGCTCACCGATCCACACCTGACGACGGTGTGGTGTGAAGGAGACCGATCCCGTGAAATTGAATATCGATCAAGATTTCATTCTCGAACGTTTATCCGCATTGTTGGAAATTCCCAGCCCGACCGGATGGACCGATCTTGCCATCGAGCACCTCGGTGCTGAACTCTCGAATCTCGGTCTGGAACCCATTCGAACTAAAAAGGGTGGCCTCACCGGAATATGGGCTGGCGATTCTTCTGAAAAACCGCGCGCCCTCACCGGGCATGTCGATACGCTCGGTGCGGTGGTCAAAGAGATCAAACCCAATGGGCGGTTGAAGCTGAGCAGGATCGGTGGTTATGCCTGGAACACGATCGAAGGCGAAGGCTGCCGAGTGCTCACCGCCGGCGGCGAGCATCTGGCAGGCTCGATCCTCGTCACAAAGGCCTCCGGGCACATCTACGCCGAAAAGGTCGGTAAAACCGAACGTTCAGATGAAAACATGGAGGTCCGGCTCGATTATCGGACCGAGTCGAAAGATGAGACGCTCGAAACCGGAGTCCGCGTGGGAGATTTCGTTGCCATGAATCCGCGCCTGGTCGTCTCTGAAAATGGCTTCATCCGTTCTCGCCACCTGGACGATAAGGCCGGCGTGATATGCATGCTCGCCGCGCTAAAGGCCCTCCAGGAGCAGGGAAAGCGACCAGCGCAGGACACAACCCTGCACTTCAGCAACTACGAGGAGGTCGGGCACGGCGCCGCAAGCGGCTTCCCGGTTGAACTGCACGAATTAGTTGCCGTGGATATGGCCGTGGTCGGCGATGGGCAGGAATCGGATGAGTTCCACACCACAATCTGCACGAAAGACTCCGCCGGCCCGTATCATTATGGACTCACCCGGAAGCTCATCCGTCTGGCGGAGGAGAATGAGATTCCGCACAAGATCGATGTCTATCCCCATTACGGATCGGATGGCGAATCCTACTGGCGTGCCGGTGGAGATGTCGCTGTCGCATTGATCGGCCCGGGTGTGGACGCCTCCCACAACTACGAGCGCACACATATCGATGCGTTGATCGCCACTACGCATCTGATCGCGGCCTATCTGCTTTCCTGAGCGAGATGCTGATGGATGTCAGGTTCGCCGATCGAAGACGCGCGTTTCTGGAGGGTGTGCGCGATCAGCTGCCGCTCGTACTCGGCGTGGCGCCCTTCGGTGCTATTTTCGGGGCGCTCTCCATCAGCGTCGGGATCCCTCCGATCGAAACGCAAGCGCTCTCACTGCTCCTTTTCGCCGGCAGCGCTCAATTCATCGCCGTCAGTTTGATCGCTGTAGGAACCCCTGTCTTGATCGTGCTGGTCACGGTCGCGATCGTTAATTTGCGTCATCTGCTGTACAGTATCGCCATCTCCCCATACATGCAGTCTTTGGGTCTGCGCTGGAAGATCCCGCTTGCATGGCTGCTGACAGATGAAGCCTTTGCGATCGCCTCGCTTCGCTACCATCAGACCGACACCGAGCAAGACCACTGGTACTTCCTCGGAACCGGATTGACGTTGTGGGGGTCATGGCAGGTCAGCACATTCCTGGGGATCACTGCTGGAGCGTTGATCCCAACCAGTTGGCAGCTCGAATTCGCGCTCCCGTTGACGTTCATGGCGATCCTTGCACCGAACCTCACCAGCCGTGCCGCCTGGGTCACGGCGCTCACCGCCGGCGCTCTTGCGGTTTTGCTCGCTGATCTACCACTCTCGACCGGCCTGCTCGCATCCGTCCTGGTCGCGCTGGTATTGGGAACCTGGGTCCAGGGATTGGAAACCGATTCTGGCCAGCAGGTGAATTCATGAGCTACGACCGCATCGACTATTGGGTGGTCATATTGGGCGGCATGCTGGTGACCTACTTCACCCGCCTCTCATTTTTCACTCTCGATCCCGGGCGGCTGCCTCACGCGGTGCGTAGAGCTTTACGACTTGTGCCAGCCGCCGTGCTCGCCGCGATCATCACCCCGGCGTGGATCGGCGATCCGGGCGCCTTCACATGGAGCCGGCCGCAGTTCCTGGCCGGAAGCCTCGCCGCGCTGATCGCCTGGCGGACTAAAAACACCTGGCTGACAATCTCGGTCGGTTTCGCGGCACTGCTTGTGCTGAACACAATCTTGAGCTGAAAGAAAGCGTATACCAAATGGTACAATCGCCGGCATGAAGGATCGTCAACCGCTCACCCGCTATGCCTGGCTTTCGATCGGCGCAGCACTGCTCACCATGGCCATCAAAGCCAGCGGCTATCTCGTGACACAATCCGTCGGGCTTCTGTCCGATGCGCTTGAATCAGGTGTCAACCTGGCAGCCGCTTTCACGGCACTCGTTGCATTACGCATCGGCGCGCAGCCACCCGACGAGGAGCATGCCTACGGCCACCAGAAGGTAGAATATCTCTCCAGTGGAGCTGAAGGCGGCTTGATCAGCCTGGCGGCGATCGCCATCATCATCACGGCTCTGCAGCGGCTGCTCGACCCACAGGCTGTCCAGCGCCTGGGCATCGGTCTGGGTCTCTCGAGCGCAGCTTCGTTGGTTAACCTGATCGTCGCAACAATCCTCATACGCGTCGGTAAGCGTGAACGGTCAATCGCACTAGAAGCCGATGGCCATCACCTGATGTCCGATGTTTGGACCTCCGCTGGCGTGCTTGCAGGTGTGGGGCTGGTGTGGATAACTGGATGGCAAATCCTCGACCCGATCGTGGCGCTGCTCGTCGGCGGCTTGCTGGGTCGGACCGGTTTTCTGCTCCTGCGCCGTTCTGCTTATGGGTTGATTGATACGGCACTGCCAGAGCAGGATCTGGAAACGATCCAACGGGTGCTGAGCCGGTATGAAAACATGGGCGTCAACCACCACGCGCTGCGCACACGCCAGGCCGGTGCGCGCAGCTTTATTTCGCTCCATGTCCAGGTCCCGGGACGATGGTCGGTGCAGAAAGGCCACGATCTGCTGGAAGGCATCGAGGCCGACCTACGCCATGCGATCCCATCGGCGACGATCTTCACACATATCGAGCCGATCGAAGACCCGCGTTCCTTCCGTGATGAAGACCTCGATCGTGATTTATCAACGGATAAGCATAATAAATCGGGGATTGAGCCTTAACGGCTAATCCTGCAGCCGCTGGCGAAATTGACCACCAAACTATAGCCCCCATCGACCGCATTCGCTTTAAACCGGAGTTGGATTGCCTGTTCGCCGGTGAATGTCCGGCTTGTGTCCCCACCGATCCAGGTGCCGACCGTTGTGGGTGAGGATGGCTCATCGCCAACCCAGATCGTTGAACCGCCCAGATCCAGCTTGAAAAGCGATTGGTTTTCTGACGGCCAACTTACCCGAACGCTGGTCAGCGTCTGCGGGGTGGAGCCGTCAGCACGCAGCAGCCAGCTCACCGTCTTGCCGTCACGACTGAAGCTGCCTGCAGAAAGTGATGCACACGGATCCGCGGGTGGCGATGTGACCGTCGGCGCTGTCGTGGTTGTGGGTGGCGGCGTAAGCGTCGGAGGTGGTGGCTCGTCAGTCTTCGTTGGGGCTGGATGTTCGTCGGTGTCTGTCGCTGAGGGTTCCGTTGTAAGCACACTAGTTGCCGAGGCCGAAGGTTCCATTGTTGGCAAATTGCCCGGCGGAGGATCGGTCGGCGAAGGCTGGATCACATCGCTGCCGGTCGGACTGGTGGTCGGCGTCGGATCCGGAACGAGCATTCCGGGTCCGAATGTGGCAGTGATGGAACCCGTCACGTCCTGCGTGCCAGCGGCACCGAACGCATTCGATGTGCCTTCCTGTGTTTGCAGCGCGGACATCGTCGCTGCCACAGAGGTTTCCACGACACCGTCGTCGGGAACCTCTCCCGGCTGATTAGCGATGCTTTCTTCCAGGGCTTCAAGCGTAACTGCCAATGAACTATCCATCGGTGTCTCTTCGAGCGACTGCGCCACGACGGTGGGCTCTGGCTGACCGAAGATCGTGAAAGCGAAGGCGGTCGCAGGCAGCAGTAAGAGCAGCAGTCCGGCTACCCACGGGAGCGCCCGCCTGCGCTTGATCGTCCTCACGACGGGCATCGTGAGCGAGGCGAGCACCTCACGCACCGGCTCGATGATCAGCGAGGGCGGAGGCCCGATGCTGCCGGATTTCAACTTGCCCGAATGCGCATCGTAGATCTGGTAGAGAGCAGCCTGGAAGGCATCGCTGAACGCGGTCACGCTCGGGTAGCGGTAGTTGCTATCTTTTGACAGCGCTTTAACGATGACTTCTTCGATGGCGTCAGGCAGTTTGGGATTGACGGCGCGCGGCCTGGGAAGCGGCTCGGTAGCATGTTTGAGTGCCAGACCCATCGGCGTATCCGCTTCGTAAGGGAGGCTTCCTGTGGCCAGCTGATAAAGCATCACGCCCAGTGCATATTGATCGGAACTCGGCGTGGTTGTGTGGCCAAGGATTTGTTCCGGCGACATGTAAGCCGGCGTCCCGACCAGTGTTGATCCGGTGATGCTCATCGAAGCGTCATGCATGCGCGCAAAGCCAAAATCGGATAGCCAGGCGTTGTAGTTGTCATCGACGAGAATATTGGAGGGCTTGACGTCTCGGTGGATGACCCTATGGTCATGGGCAAACTGCAGCGCATCGGCGATCTGGCAAATGATCTTCGAGCCCTGCTCGACAGTCACCGGCCCTTCCTCGAGCCGGTCGCGCAACGATCCCAGAGTGATATAGGGCATGACCAGGTAGAGCAATCCCTCAGCTTCACCGAAGTCGAGCACGGGGATGATGTGTGCATGCCGCAGGCGGTGAAGTATTTTGGCCTCACGCTCGAAGCGGGCCCGGAACCTGGGATCGTTGGTTAAAAAAGGAAAGAGCGCTTTGAACGCCACCAGGCGCTTGCGCTCTAGGTCCCAAGCTTTATAAACCGTGGCCATCCCGCCCTGACCAACCCAGTCCAGGATTCGGTAGTTGCCGACGATTTGTCCGATCCATGCATCCATGCGATCTCCGCCCCGCTGCCTTGCCGCGTCACCGGATCCCTCAATCCTAGAGAGTGACGCCTGATCTGCATGTCGATTTTCCCGACCGTCGGTCGGTTGACATGCGGTGCAGGTTAACTCACTTTAGCACCGCGCGTTACGCGTGCGACCTTGCAGTTGGCTTACAGATTGGGAAGAGATTGGGAATTAGAGATCAGGTAGTTGGGATCAGGTAATTGGGGCACCCTGGCACTCAGTCACAAGGAGTACCGCTTCCGCCATCAGCAGAGGTGCACGATCATGCGGCATACCAGCTCATCCGTTGGAACAAACGCCCGATTGTCTCCTCGCAGCACGGGCTGACCCGGTGCTTCATGGGAACCGGAATATGCAATCAAGAATTTGGGATTGGGTGAACAGGCACCGGGGGAAACTGCCAATATGAGGCATCCCTTGGCGCACGTCGGGGCACGGTGGCGCCGTGCCCCCATAACACGCGCATCACTTCCCAGCGGAATCAAAATAGCACTGCACGTTCGCATCGCGATGCGACCCTACGCATCGTCTGGCCATAATTGCCAAGCTCACATGCCTATTGATTGGTGTCCTATACAATCACCATACGATAAAGGCTTTCTTATGATGGGTAATGATTAAGGCTCTGGGGTGCAGTAATTCGGGTTGTTCGGTTTATCGTATTGACAAGCCGGAGGGTTGACTGGCGGTTGCGTAAAAGTCGCTATTGGTGGAACAGGCGTATTCGTCGGGGGAACCGGCGTATTCGTCGGGGGAACCGGGGTATTCGACGGCACCTGGGTATTCGTTGCCGTTGGAACCAGTGTATTCGTCGACGTCGGCGCAGTCGTGGGTGTTGGCGTTCCGGGTCCGACCGTCGGCGTTCGCGTCGGTGTATGGACGGGTGTGTTCGTCGGCTCCCCCGGACCGCTGCTGCCGCCGCCGGAGGTCGGCGTGGGCGTCGCCGTGCGGAAGAACGTGAAAAACGTCGCTGTCGGTGTGGGTGTCGGCGTCATCGTCGGCTGGGGCGTGTCCGTCGGCACACCAAGTGTTTCGGCGGCGGACTGTGTCTGCCCGGCGAAGACCGCCATCGCTTCCATCGTCCCAGCCACGGCAGTCTGTACAGCACCGGGGTCGTCCTGCTCCCCCGCTCCGATCAGCTCTGCGTTGATCGTCGACAACGCGTTGACCGTCGCCATCACCTGTGTCGATTGAGCATCCACCACGCTTGAATCCGGCGTCACCCCGCCCCCGTTAGGACCCCACAGCGCGGCCGTACCTAACGGCACGCCGAAGAGCAGGATCAGCGCGCCGAGGATCACCGGCCAGCGCCGAGCTATGCGTGTCCGATAGGTCCAGCGCAGCTGCCGGCCGAGTCGGTCGAAAAAGATCTTCACGCGGCCGATACGCGGCAGCACCGTCGTGGGTCGATCGCTTGTCTGGCGCACCGCTTCCAGCGCTCGCTGGAACGCGTCGTTGAACGCTGCCACAGATGGATAACGATCCCTGGGGTTCTTCTGAAGGACCTTCTCGAGCACGTTGGCAATCTCGATCGGCAGTTTCGGGTTCACCGAGCGCGGCGGAGGCAGCGCTTCGTTGATCTGCTTCAACGCGATCGCCAGCGGCGTGTCACCGTCGAAGGGAAGCTGACCGGTCGCCACACGGTAGAGCACCACACCCAGAGAATACTGGTCGGAGAGCGGCGTGACTTCCTCGCCTAAACATTGTTCGGGGGACATATAGGAGGGGGTGCCCACCAACGCCGAACCGGTCAGGCTGAGCGAAGCTTCCCGCCAGCGGGCGAACCCGAAGTCCGAGAGCATCGAGTTGCCGTTTTCATCGATCAGCATGTTCGATGGCTTGATATCGCGGTGTACGATGCCTTTCTCATGCGCGTACTGCAGCGCATTCGACATCTCCGTCATCATCTTGGCGACTTCTGTGGCCTTCATCGGCGCACCGCGCAGGCGATCTTGCAATGTCCCCATGCTCATGTAAGGCATCACGATATACGGCGAGCCAAGATACTCGCCGAAATCGAGAACTTTTACGATGTTGGGATGGTCAAATTGAGTAAGCAGTTCAACTTCACGCCCGAAGCGCGTGAGGAACTTCTCTTCCTTACTCAGGAAGGAAGCCATCAATTTTATGGCGACAAGACGGTCCGTGTCGACGTCCGACGCTTTATAGACAGTCGACATTCCCCCGCTGCCGATCTGGCGCAGGACTTCATACCGCCCTATCATCTGTCCGATCAGATCAGACATGACAGGCCTGTTCGCTCACTTGCGGGCGGTTAAAAAGCGCACGAGCCCCGCTCTCCCTCGTGCATCTAAAGTTTACCATTGATTCCGATGGAAACTGTCTATAAAGCTACTTTCAACTACCCTACAAGTCCGTCTATTTTTCGAATAGTTATACTAAACGTAGAACAAAATTGATGTAAATTCAAGAAAAAGCAATTTTTGTTTACATAACATACGCCGTTGAAAGGTAAGGATGGCTCGCCGATGCCACTTGAGGTTTCCAAGAACATACATATCCCCGAGAGCGAACTTGAAGAACAGTTCATCCGAGCTTCAGGTCCGGGAGGGCAGCACGTCAACAAAGCCGCCACCGCGGTGCAGCTGCGTTTCGATGTCGAGAACTCGCCCAGCCTTCCTGAAGGCATCCGCCGCAGGTTGAAGAAACTCGCCGGCAAACGGCTTACCAAAGAAGGTGAGCTGATCCTGGAAGCGAGCCAGCAT
Source organism: uncultured Anaerolineales bacterium (assembly GCA_965603565.1). Lineage (GTDB taxonomy): Bacteria > Chloroflexota > Anaerolineae > Anaerolineales > E44-bin32 > E44-bin32. The sequence continues at coordinate 12,896 of CBFDDM010000076.1, forward strand.
CGCTCTCGCGTCGAGAACCGTGAAGAGGCCCGCCAGCGGTTGATCAAACTCATCCTCCGGGCCGCCAAACCACCCGTGAAGCGCAAGAAAACCAAGCCCACGCGCGCTTCCAAAGAACGCCGGTTAAAGAACAAACGCGCCCGGAGCGAGAAGAAGCGTCGGCGCAAACCTCCCAGTCTGGATTATTGATATGCTCGGTGCGATCGCGGGTGATGTAATCGGATCCGTATATGAACACCGTCCGATCAAAACCAAACATTTTCCGCTCTTCCAGCAAGGATCCCGCTTCACGGACGATACCGTGCTCACGATCGCGGTCGCCGAGGCGATTTTGGCGGATAAAGGCTACCTGGAAACCATAAAAGACTATGCTCGCCGCTACCCGAACGCCGGTTATGGCGGCCACTTCTGGCAATGGGCTCACAGCGACCAGCTGGAGCCCTACAACAGCTGGGGCAACGGTTCGGCCATGCGCGTGAGTCCGGTGGGCTTTGCATACGATTCGACTGATCTCGTTCTGGAGGAAGCGCGACGTTCAGCCAGTGTGACCCACAATCATCCCGAGGGGATCAAAGGGGCCCAGGCTACGGCACTCGCCGTGTATCTGGCGCGTGGCGAGGTCCCCAAGGACAAAATTCGAGATCGCCTTCAGGAGCACTTTGGATATGACATGGAACGGCTTGTCGATCAGATCCGCCCTGGCTATTCGTTTGATGTCTCCTGTCAGGGATCTGTTCCTGAAGCGCTGATTTCGTTTCTAGACTCGCACGACTATGAGGATGCGATCCGCAACGCGATCTCGCTTGGCGGTGACAGCGACACGCTGGCATGCATTGCCGGCGGTGTTGCCGGCGCGTTCTACGATGGATTACCCGCTCACATCGAGGAACAGACGCGCCAGCGCCTGCCGGATGAATTCCTCGAAGTAATCGACAACTTCAACCACAAGTTCTCTATTCCAACAAACTAATTTTGAAAACCGTTGGCCTCAGGGGGCGCGCCAGGGGTTGAATTTACTCAGTATCGATCCGCCCGTGAACTCACGCATGATCGAGTTATCCGGGATGAATTCCGTATCGATCGGCAGGAACCACTCCAGGAAAGCTAGAAGGCGCTTGGCCTCCACATGCTCCTCGGTCCCGAAAGGAACCTGGCGAATCAAGGGCTCGGCTAACGGGGCCAGCGCGGACCCCTCATACATCAGTGCAGAGTTGAACATCACATCTGCATATTCCTGGAAGGGGAATATGTAGCGCTTTTCTCCTCGCCGGACCGATTCCCAGCGCTTGATCGTCTGCTGAGCAGAGTAGCCACGATTTCTGGCGTCACGCACGATCCTGCGGATCAAACGCGTATCCGTCGTCGACACCCGGTTCAATCGATCGAGGTTCAGCTGAGTCAGCGCCGAGACGTAGACCCGGTAGGTGCTCTCGGAGGGCAGATCCTCCACAAGGTCAGGATTCAAACCGTGGATGCCTTCCAGGATGATGCATTGATCACGCTCGAGCTGAACGACTTCGCCCACTTCCTGCTCACCGGTGATGAAGTTGTAATTGGGTAACTGAACCTGTTCACCAGCGATGAGTCTATGCAGGTCATGATTCAGACGTTCCCGGTCGAGCGCTGCCAGAGATTCGTAATCATATTCACCTTCCTCATCTCTGGGCGTGTTGATGCGATCGACGAAAAAGTGATCAAGCTCGAGCGGGAAAGGTGAAACGCCGCGCACAAGCAGCTGGATCGAAAGGCGTTTAGAAAACGTCGTCTTGCCTGAAGACGAAGGGCCGGCGACGAAGACCACTTTTGGTGAAGGGTCCAGGTTGGCGATCATGACCGCGATTTCGGAGATGCGGCCCTCATGCAATGCTTCCGAGATCAGGATCACCTCACGCGCCCGCCCGTAAGAGACCGCATCGTTCAGCGCTCCAATATTCGAGATACCCAGCGTCTGCAGCCAATCGCCATATTGGCGGAACGTAGCCAATAAATTAGGGTATTCTGGAAGAGGTAAAAGCTCGGTCGGCCTATGGCGTCGTGGGAAGCGCAGCGTGAAAGCGCCATCGGTCTTCGCAAGCGCGAACCACTTCAAGTATCTGGTCGAGGGCAGCATGTAGCCGTGGTGGTAATCCTTATGTTCGCCAAGCTGATACAGCACGAGATGAGGCTTTTTGCGGTGTGCCAGCAGCCGCGCTTTATCTTCGAGACCATGTGCTTTGAAATGCTCCATCGCCTCTTCGAGCGGCATCTGTGTTTTTGCGAACGGCAGATCCGCCTCCACCAACTCAGCCATGCGATTCTCCAAACGTTTGAGTTCGGCTGTGTTGAGCGGATCGCGGCCGGTCACTTCACAGTAGTAACCACCGGATGAAACCGAGTGATCGACGATCAGCTTTGCGTCAGGAAAGAGCGCTTCGAAGGCAGCTGCAAGCAGGAACGTCAGTGATCTGCGGTAGATGCGCATGCCATCCGGGTCCGCCATCGTGACCGGTCGCACGTAAGAATCGAGCTGGATCGGATAAGTCAGTTCGCGCAGCGAGCTGTTCACAACCGCTCCAACGATCGGGGCTTCAGGGTTAAGTATGGAAAGGAATGCCTCGAGCTGATCGCCGCGCGGACCTTCCAGCACACGATCATCGGGGAGGATAATTTGCACCGTCTCTCGGCGGGGCATTTCACGGATCTCA
>CBFDDM010000077.1:0-15438 GCA_965603565.1 uncultured Anaerolineales bacterium
CTGGCATGGGAAACATAGCATGAGCCAAATACTCGTGACCTACTCAACGCTATCAGGATCGACCGTCGAGGTCGCCGAGGCGATCCGTGATGAACTGTCTCTATCGGGGCACGAAGTCGACCTTCATCCAGTCGCGGAACCGGTTGACATTGAGCAGTACGACGCGATCGTCGTGGGTGGGCCGATGATCCTGGGGTGGCATAGGGAAGCACGTCGCTTCATCCGGAAGAATCGTCCGCTATTGAAGGGGATTCCGTTCGCAGTATTTGCCACGGCGATGAGCCTCACCAACACGGATCGCACTGAGATCTCGGGCGTGCCGGTTTTTATCGATGAAAACCTACCCAAAATTCCCGAGGATCCCGTCAGGTTATCGATTCGGGAGCGGTACGCGACCATCCAAAACTACGTGTCCCCGATTTTGCGCATAGCCAGGCCGGAGAAACCCGTAAGTGTAGCCTTGTTTGGTGGGCGACTGAATTATGGACGGTTAAAGTGGTGGGCGCTCCTTTTTGCGATGTTGATCGTTCGGGAAGAAGCAGGTGACAAACGCAACTGGGAGGCGATCAGAGGGTGGGCGAGAGCGCTGCCAATCCAAATGGGACTGCAGCACAACGAAGTGTAACATCCTATCATCAAGATTCTACTGATTATCTTCTGACCGCAGGCTGCTCCACCTTTGATCCGGCCAGTTGATTCTGTGTATTTCAAAATACCTATCGATGCGAAAACCATATCGAAATTGCTGCTCAGTAGCAGCAATTTTAGGATACACTTGCGTGGCCAAGTGCCCCATTCTGATGACCGAGACCATGCAATCCCCGGCACAATCGAGACTCGACACTCGATTTAATACGACAGTAAACCTCCTCGATGGGGCTTTTTTTGGGTTTGCACTGGGGTTTTCCTCATTTATCACTATCATCCCACTTTTTGTCAGCCAACTCACAGATTCAGCCATCCTTATCGGTTTGATCCCTGCAATTCATGTCGTCGGTTGGCAGCTACCACAGATCTTCACTGCAGGTCGTGTCCGGCGGTTAAGTCGATTCAAGCCGATGGTCCTGACGATGACGATCCAGGAGAGACTTCCTTTTCTGGGTTTGGCGCTGCTCGCCTGGCTGCTCCCCGGTCTTCAGCGGGATCTTGCACTTGGCTTGGTTTTCCTGCTGCTGATCTGGCAGGGGCTGGGAGGAGGTTTTACCGCCACAGTCTGGCAGTCGTTGATCGGCAAGATCGTTCCCGTCTCCTGGCGTGGTAGTTTTTTTGGTGCGCAGTCCGCGGCAGCGAACTTGATGGCAAGTGTTTCCGCTGTATTGGCTGGGTACATCCTCGAACGCTTCCCTTCACCGCTCGATTTCACCCTTTGTTTCGGGCTGGCGGCCGTTGCGATGGGTATCTCATTCATCTTTCTGGCGGCTACGCGTGAAGTTGACCATATCCCCGCAAGGACCTACGATGCGATTACCCCTGAATTCGCAGATATTAAAGGAATCTTACGTAAAGATAGAGTTTTCCGACGCTTTGTAATCGTGCGCATGATATTTCAAATGGGTATGGTCGCATTCGCTTTCTACGCGATCTATGTCGTTAATGAACTGGATGTGAGTGTCGGGATGGCAGGATGGATGACGGGGGTACTCATTTTTGGCGAGGTGATTGTCAACCCACTCATAGGTATTCTGGGGGATCGCAAAGGGCACCGCCGCGTGCTTGCATTCGGCGCGCTTTCGGCGTTCGTGAGCACAGTGCTTGCCGGGTGGGCGACTGCCGTGCCTGCATGGTTTTTCATTTTCGCGTTTGCCGGAGTGGGGTATGCTGTCGGGTGGACGACGATGATGGTGATGAGCCTGGAATTCGGTCAACCACATCAGCAAGCGACATACATAGGATTGTCAAATACGCTGCTAGCTCCGGCCACCTTCCTGGCGCCATTTGTGGCAGGATGGCTTATCGGGGCATTTGGATATCGTGCGATGTTCCTCTGTACTGCGGGCATTTTTTTGCTAGGAGCGGTGCTGTCGGTCAATATGAGTCGGGCGCACGAATCGATTCAACGTTAATCCACTGGCTGATCCGGTATTATTGAACTGCTTTGTTGGCGGACAATTCCAGTTATCTCTTTTTAATGGAAGCATGATTTTGTACAAGTGCCAATTTTAGATACAGCTTTGCTGGAGAATGGATGATGGATGGTAAGGGTGTGGAGTTGAACAAGATGGAGGATCAGCTCTGTCTGGTCACCGGCGCAACAGCTGGAATCGGTAAAGCCGTGGCCGATGCACTTGCTGGCTTAGGAGCGAAACTTTTGATTCATGGCAGAGATAATAGCAAATTGGGCGAGACTGAAACCTGGCTTATAGATCGGCACCCTGGGCTTGTCGTGCGAAGTTTTTGCGCTGATTTTGAAGATCTATCCGAAGTTCATGAGATGGCTTATTCAATTGCCGAGTCAGACATGCAAATTGATGTGCTTATCAACAATGCTGGTTCTTTTTTCAACTCCCGTCAGGGCACCCAATATGGGGTTGAAAAAACATTTCTGGTCAACCATCTGGCTCCCTTCATGTTGACCACGGAATTGCTCGGTCAAGGCGTTTTGAATCAGAATGCCCGTATAGTCATTGTTAGCTCGGACGGTCACAAGATGGGGTCAATTAATTTTGACGACCTCGAGTATAGGAAGGGCTATTTTGGCATGAAGGGCTATGCTCGTTCGAAACTCGCCAACCTGTTATTTACCTATGAGTTGGATCGCAGGCTTCAGGACTCGAACATCAGCGTAAACGCGGTTCACCCCGGTCATACAGTGACCGATATCTGGCGTACTAACTTCGGCGTGATCGGACCCGCGCTCAAGTGGTTCATGGGACTGTTTGGGCGTACATTGGAAGAAGGCGCGGATACGGTTGTGTATCTCGCCAGTGATGAGGAATTGGAGGGCTTGAGCGGTAAATATTTCGCCGATCGGGAATCGATCGAATCATCGTCTGCATCCTACGATAAGGAAGTTGCTCACAGGTTGTGGCAGGTAAGTGAAGCGATCGTCCAGCAGTATCGAGCCCGAAATTAACTTTGGTGGATCCCTCTGATTCCTATTCTAATGACCAGAACCCCATCGTCCCCTCAGCAACGAAGGTTGGATCTGCCCCTCGTTCGGCGAAGGTATCGACCATCCAAATCCGCTCGACCCTGGCGTCATCCTGATCTGCATACACCAGATAGCGCCCGTCGGGCGACCACAGCCGGTGGCTCTGTGCATACTGGTTGAAGCTGCTGATGACGTAGCGCATCTGGTAGGTGGGGTTAAATGCTGCATAACCGCGATCCTCACCCGCATCCGGGTCGACGACGCGCCACTGCATCCACACCGCCTCTCGCAGCGGCAGTCGCGAGATGTACGCGATGCGGTTTCCATCTGGAGACCAGAAAAAACCAGAGATATCGAAACTGCTCGAGGTGACCTGACGCGTCTCGCCCGTGTCGAGGTCGTAGAGATGGACCGGACCGAAGATAAAACCGCCAGTTCGACGAAGTTCGCTGTAGGCGAGCCGGCTTCCATCTGGCGACCATGAAAAGACAAAATGCTTATCCTCGGCTTGCTGCAGGTGGTCCAGAACGATCCCGTACGGATCACTGCTTATTCGTTGGAGCGCATCCTCACCCCCGACCTCTGTCACAGCCAACCATTCTTCGCCGGAAGGCGACCAGGCCGGGGCGATGAACAAGCCTGGCTGAAGGTCGATCCTGGTGACCTCTTCCATCCGCAGTGAATAATGAGCGAGGCGTGCATCGTTGTTAAAGCGGCTGGCGCCACCCGTGTGCCACAGCATGTGCTCGCCATCTTGTGACCATGAAAAATAAAACGGCCAGCCGAGCCCAATCAGCTTGTTCTGAGTTCCGTTTGCATCCTTCTGCACCAGACGCAGGCCGATTCCCTCTGGCTCCTCGATCAGGTAGGCTAATCTGCTGCATTCCGGTTCCGGATCGCATCCAGATGGTGACCAATAGATGTAGATCACGAAGTGCTCGTCGCTGAGACCCACAAGCTCGGGATCGCTCTGAAGAGATTGCATGACGTAGAGGCGAGCTTTAGCGTCATTGCCGGAGCGTATCACGGAGGTGTAAGCCAGCTGCCCGTCCGGAGACCAGGCGACCCGTGGATAGGATAACCCCGGCCCTTCCGGTGGCGCGCTGGCGTCATCGGTTATGGCGATAGGTGCATCAAGGTCGGGTGTTGTCACATAGAGGTTGCCATCGGAACCAATATAGGCGAGCCGGCCTGAGGGCAGCCTTTCATCAGGAACATCGTGTGGTGCTGTTTGGAATCGTCGATCGGATGCGGAGGAAACGCCCAGAAGGATCGCCAGAACGATCGCCGCTGCGCCCAGCCATGGAGTATGCTGTCTCATAAATACTGCGCTCAATATACCTGTGACGATATGCAGCTCATCTGCATGCTTACGACGTAGATAAAAGTGTACCGCGGGCTTCGGGAACAGGAGGTGGCCGGATCTGGCTTCCCCGGGAGTGGCATCAGGCCCCGCTCAACTCGGCGGCAAGGCACGATCCAGCGTACAATGAAGACAATCCGCTGCGGCAGGGTAACCTAATGGAACTCTCTCCCGAATCCGAACGGCGACTTCGAGGCATTTTCAAGACCTTCAACAGATTCATGCTGGCACTGTGGAGATTAGGCCTGGCTAAGTACGGGAACCCTACTCGTTATGGTGGCGCGATCATGGTCATCAAGCATACCGGCAGGAAAAGCGGACTGACACGATATGCGCCTGTAAATTATTTTGAGACCGAAGAATTTGTATATTGCTCTGCTGGTTTCGGGGAGCAAACCCATTGGTACCAAAATTTGATGGCCAATCCAGAGGTCGAATTGTGGCTGCCGGGAAGCCGATGGAGAGGCCTTGCCGACGACATCAGTAATTCCGAAAGACGCGTGGATCTCCTGAGGTCTGTTCTGGTGGCAAGCGGGTTCGCAGCTTATCTCTTCGGTTTCAATCCCCGCAGAATGTCCGATAGCGAGATTGAGAATCTGCTCGAGCACTATCGATTAATCCGTATTCGAAAACTCTCCCCAGTCACGGGACCGGGCGGATCAGGCGATTTGTCCTGGATCTGGCCGACTCTAACCCTCTTCTTACTATTTCTGGTGCTCAGGAGAAGGCGCGGACATCTTGAACAGTGATGCCACCCTTCCGAAAAAATTAAAAAGTTTACAGATGGCCTGAAATATCCCATAATTAGGGCACATACCGGTGAGCATCTACCGCAGTTCCGGCGGTCCATCTTGTAGATAAGCGTGACCGTGGATCATCGCAGCGATCACTGCAGACTGCGCCCCGTCACTCGAGTTCCTTGGGCTCACATCGATTGACCGGACGATTGAAATAGATGTCGCAACAAGCGCAACACATTACCTGTTAAATTAGGAAGGGTCCAGATGCAGAGCGAACACATCCGGGAGGGCCAGTATGAGCGCGCTTGACGGCATTCGCGTTGTAGACTTAACTCGCGCCATGGCCGGGCCCTATTGCACGATGATGCTGGGCGACCTGGGTGCGGATGTGATCAAGGTCGAAAGACCGGGATCTGGAGACGAGAGCAGAGGATGGGGGCCACCTTTCGTCGGGCCAGCGACCGATTACGCGCCGGGCGAATCAGCCTACTTTCTCTCGGTGAACCGCAATAAACGCTCCATAACACTGAATCTCAAATCCGAAGCCGGATTGGAGATCATGCAGCGCTTGATCAGCAAATCGGATATTCTGGTTGAAAATTTCAGAACGGGTGTGCTCGACAAGATGGGGTTAGGTCTTGCACAAGCCCAGGATATCAACCCACGTTTGATCTACTGCTCGATCAGCGGCTACGGGCGCACCGGTCCGTTCGCCGATCGACCGGGCTATGATGTGATCATACAGGCTGAAGGCGGTATGATGGGTATTACCGGACCGAAAGAGGGACCTCCATCGAGGGTGGGCGTACCGATTGTCGATATCACCTCGGGAATGTTCGCGGCAGCATCAATCCTCGCTGCACTTCACGCTCGTCACCAAACCGGGTTGGGTCAGCATATCGATCTCTCCCTCTTCGATACGCAAACAGCTTTGCTAACCAATGTAGCCGGCAATTACCTTATCGGTGGTGAGCCTCCGGTCCGGTTAGGAAACGATCACCCCAATCTGTCACCGTATGCCGCATTCCCGGCGAGCGATAAGTGGTTTGTCATTGGCGTAGCCAACGAGATGCAATGGGAGCGATTCTGCAGTGTCATCGGCAGACAAGATTTGCAGGATGACCCGCGCTTCAGAACCAATGGCGATCGCGTGCAGAACCGCACAGAGTTGACCTGGCTATTGGAGCAAGTGTTCGCGGAACGGACCGCGGATGAGTGGTTGACAAGCTTCAAGCAAGCCGGCTTGCCCTGCGGCCCAATCAATGACCTCCGCGAGGTCTTTAATCATCCACAGATCGGGCCGCGTGAATTGATCCTCGAGAGCGAGCATCCGACAGCCGGCGAGATAAAGCTGACCGGATTTCCGTACAAGCTATCCGACACGCCGCCGTCGATACGCTTCGCCCCACCGAGGCTTGGAGAGCACACGGAAGAGGTCCTCGTCGATATACTTGGCTATGAAGCGAAGGATATTCCTGCGCTGCGGAAGAACGGGGCAATTTAGCAAGATAGTTCACAGTATCTAGAGTTATTAACCCAAGGAGCATAGACCGCCATGCCCGTTTCCAGAGTTGAAATCCGATCAGGAGCCTATTACGACTCGGTCATTTTAATGCAGCTTCAGAGGGCGCTGGCAGGTCTGCCGGGAGTCATCGATGCCGGCGCGGTGATGGGCACCGATGCAAATAAGCACATCCTCGAACAGAGCGACCTGCTTCCCGATGAGGGTCAATCGGCAGGTGTAGACGACTTGCTCATCGTGGTCAAAGCCGAGGGTGAGGATCAAGCCGCTGAAGCGCTGAGTAAAATCGACGAACTGCTGGCTCGACGGAGCACGTCGGTCGATCAGGAGTATTTACCGAAGAGCCTCGATACGGCCGCGGAGATGGCACCCGGGGCGCATTGGGTGCTGGTCTCGGTGCCGGGTCGCCACGCCGCAGGGGTGGCGCGCAATGCATTGGAGCTGGGTAAGAACGTGTTTCTATACAGCGATAACGTCACGGTAGACGATGAGATCGCCTTGAAGAAAGAGGCCACCGAGAAAGGACTTCTTGTGATGGGCCCGGATTGCGGTACGGCGATCGTGAACGGTGTTGGTCTGGGGTTTGCCAACCAGGTGCGTCGCGGCCCGATCGGGCTTGTCGCCGCTTCCGGAACCGGTCTGCAGGCGGTGAGTGTGCGCATCCATCAACTCGGCAGCGGCCTGACACACGCCCTCGGCACAGGCGGACGCGACCTTAAATCACAGGTCAACGCGCTCACCACGCGCCAGGGTATCGACCTGCTGAATCGTGACCCCAGCACAAAAGTGATCGTCATCATCTCCAAGCCGCCCTCAACTGAGGTAGCCCATAACATCATTCAGAAAGCACGCACGATGGATAAACCGGTTGTGGTTAACTTCATCGGGTACGCCGCAGCAACCGATCGGGTCGAAAACGTGCATTACGCCTCCTCATTCGATGAGGCCGCCCGGCTCGCCGTCGATCTGGCTACGAAGCCAGAGACCGGGGCAGAATTTGAGTTGAAGCCCGAGGGGTTCAAGGAAGAGCAAATTTACATGCGCGGCTTGTTCTCAGGGGGTACGCTGGCGTACGAGACGCTTTTGATCCTTCAGGAACTCATCCCTGGAGTTTATTCGAATGTACCTCTGGATGAGGAATACCGATTGCCTGACTCTATGGTCAGTCAGGAACATTCCATCGTCGATCTGGGCGAGGATGAATTCACCGTCGGGCGTTTACATCCCATGATGGATAATGACCTGCGCATCCGTCGTCTTGAGCAGGAAGCGGAAGATCCGCAGGTGGCGGTGGTCCTGCTGGATGTGGTTTTAGGTCACGGCGCCCATCCCGATCCGAGCAGTGAACTCGCCCCGGCGATCGAGGCAGCGATTGCATCGGCAGAGAGTGAAGGTCGCAAACTTGAGGTCGTGGCCGTCGTGATTGGCACCGATGAAGATCCCCAGGATATGCAAACGCAGGTTGATCGGCTCGAGACGGCAGGCGCGCGCGTATTCACCGTCAATGCAGTGGCGGCGCGCTATGTGGGTCAGCTGCTGAGCGCGTTAGCCAAAAAAGCGCCGGAAGCGGATGGAGAGCCGGTTGAACTTGCGATGCTCAGCGATCCACTTTCCGCGATTAACGTCGGTCTGGAGTCTTTCGCGGAGAGCCTGACGCTGCAGGAGACGCCGGTCGTGCATGTCGATTGGCGCCCTCCGGCAGGGGGGAACGAGCAGCTGATGTCTATCTTGGAGCGGATGAAGTCGAAGTAATTGGAGGTTGGTATGAAGGAGTTCGTCGCGGCCTGCGTGCAGATCGCCATCAAGCCTAATGATGTGCAGGCCAACATCGCCAAAGGTGTAGAGTGGCTTGAAAAATCTGTGTGGGAGCATGAGGCTGACCTGGTCGTGTTCCCGGAGACGATCACGACCGGCTACGAGACACGGCTATCGCCAGAGGAGTTATGGGATCTGGTGGATGAGGTGCCTGGCAAGGTCACAGAAGACATTCAAGCAAAGGCGGCTGAGCTGGGAGTGCATGTCGTCTGGCCGACGTACCGTCGGGGGTCCGAACGCGGGGAGGTCTACAACGCCTCGGTATTGATTGGACCAGAAGGTGAGATTATCGGGACATACGATAAAACCCACCCGGCTCCCTGGGAGCGTCGCCATCACGGGGGCTGGGCTTGCGTGGGAACCGAAGCGGAGGTGTACGAGACAGAGCTGGGTACGATCGGGATGATCATCTGCTATGACGGTGACTTCCCCGAACTCTCCCGTATCCTGGCGGTAAAGGGTGCCGAAATCATCGTGCGCGCCTCCGCGCTGCAGCGCAGTTACGATATCTGGTACATCACCAACTCGGCGCGAGCCTATGATAACCATGTCTACGTTGTCGCTTCTAATCTGGTCGGTCCTGACGCCGCCGGCAATTACGGGTTTGGGCACAGCATGATCGTCAACCCCATCGCGTGGCGGCTGGCGCAAGCGCGCGGCACCGAGGAGATCGTTTCCGCTAAATTGGATCCAGACCCGCTCAGGTTTATCACCAAAGGCAGCGATTTTCCCCAGACATTTGACCATCTTGAGGACCGCAATCTTGAACTCTACCGGGAGAGCCTGAAAGAAGCTCGATCCCGTTTTGAAATTGGAAAGCGATCGAAGCCGATTGATGCGGAGGAGGAATAAGTTCTTCTCAACGAAACCTTAAGCCCACATACATTGAGTCGGGGAGGAACCATGGATATCGAAAAAGCAAATGCAAAAGCTTGTGAACGGATGATGGAATCTCAGCCCATCGTCGTTGGCCTGGGCAAGGCGATCGATGTCATCCCGGGCATGCGTGAGGATTTGCTGCTGCACGCTGGACCGCCGATTACCTGGGAGCGCGCCTCCGGACCGATGCGCGGCGCCATCACCGGCGCTTTGATCTTCGAGGGGAAGGCAAAGGACGAAGAGAGCGCGCGCGAGTTAGTCGAATCGGGTGAAATCAAGCTTGAGCCATGCCATCATCATCAGACGGTGGGACCGATGGCCGGGGTCACTTGTCCGTCGATGTCTGTATACATCCTCGAGGACAAGACACACGATTACAAAACCTATTCGAACCTCAACGAAGGTTACGGGAAAGTGCTGCGCTATGGAGCCTACAGCGAAGAGGTGCTCGAGCGTCTGCGCTGGATGGAAGAGGTTATGGCGCCTGTGCTGGGGGGGGCGATTGAGTTGAGTGGGGGCATCGATATCCGTGCTTTGCTTTCAGAGGCGCTGCACATGGGCGATGAGGGTCACAATCGCAATAAAGCCGGCTCGGTTCTTTTCACCAAGAACTTGGCCCCACACATTGTCAAAGCGACCAAAGATCGTGACGTCGCTTCCGAGATCATCAAGCAGCTGGGTGATAACGCCCTGGCAGTTCTGAACCCGGTCATGGCGGCCTGCAAGGCGATGGCCGATGCGGCGCATGGCGTCGAGGGCAGCACGATCGTCACTGTCATGGCCCGCAACGGCACCGATTTTGGCATCCGCATCAGCGGGCTCGGTGATCGCTGGTTCAGCGCCCCGGTGGCCGTCCCCAAGGGTCTCTACTTCCCCGGATTCACGGAAGAGGATTCGAGCGGGGATATCGGCGACAGCACGATCACAGAGACGGCCGGCATCGGCGGATTCGCGATGGCATCCGCGCCGGCGATCGTCACCTTCGTCAGCGGCACCCCTAAGGATGCAATGAACGCCACGCTGGAGATGTACGAGATCACCTTCACCGAACATAAATTCTTCACCATGCCGCCGCTGGATTTCCGCGGCACGCCTACGGGCATCGACATCCGCAAAGTTGTCGAAACCGGCATCACACCGCGCGTGAATACCGGCATCGCCCACAAGGATGCGGGGGTCGGGCAGGTTGGTGCCGGGCTCGTACGTCCACCGATGGAGATGTTCGAGCAGGCGTTGGTCGCATACGCTGAGGAATACGACATCTAACCGAAACGACCGACCCGGCAACCGACAAGTCACCTGAAAGCGAGGATACTTATGGATCGCGAAGAGTTCATTCAGAGCATGAAGGATGCCAAACTTTTCGATCTTACGCAGGACTGCAGCATCTTTACACCGCCCTGGCCAGGGGAGAAATCACTCGAAATACACTTTTTCAAGCGTGTCACCGGTGCCTACGGTGGGGGGCAGGGTGCCAATGGGCAGATCCTGAACTGGAGCAACACGGTTGGGACCCACCTCGTCGGTGAAACAGCCTTTCACTCCGCCGGACGTGCGATCTCGGATATCCCGCTGAGCGACCTTTGCGGGCAGGGGGTGGTGGTCGATATCTCGGATGTGGTCTCCGATTACAGCCTGTACACGCCGGAGATGATCGAAGAGCGCGTGGAGGTCAAAGAAGGCGACATCCTGCTCATCAACACAGGCTATCACAAGTATTCGTGGGATCAGCCGGATGTGTATAACGAAGAGGCGCAGGGTGGGGTTGAATCGAAAGAATTCGGGTTTCTGGTCCGCCATCCCGGCCCTTCACCGGATTTCTTTCAATGGGCGCTTGACAAGAAGTTGAAGGTCGTCGGCGTCGACTGCGGCTGTGCGGAGCACCCGATGAACACGCCGATCCGCCGCATGCACGCCCATGATTTTGAGAAGGCGGAGGCCAAGCTCAAGGAAGAGTATGGCAAATCCTGGGATGAGATGTTCCCGCAGGATGAGTATTACGAACTTACCCACATCACGATGCCTGAGTCGCATCTGGTGCTGGCCGAATCGATCGTCGGCGAGATCGATGAGCTGAAGAACCAACGCGCCTGGATCATGATCATGCCGATCCCGTTCATGGAGGTCGAAACGGCCTGGTCGCGTGTCCTGGCGATGCAGCCACCTGACAGCATGGATAATCAGGAGTTCTTCTCCATGATGGAAGATGCTGCGATGCTGGATCTGACGATCCCTTTCAGCGTGCAGACCCCACAGTGGTTGAACTACATACCGCTCAGCGTCACCTATACAAAGCGCGTCGGTGGCCAGTTCTTCGGGATGGGGCGCAATGGTTCGATTTGCAACGCCAGCATACACCTGGCATCGCATATGGATGGTGAGAAACATTTCTATCCCAATGGACGGGCGATCGGTGAGGTCCCTCTGGAAGAGTGGGTCGGTCCGGGAGTGATCGCGGATATTTCCGAACTGGTGAGTAATTCGAGTGTATATACACCGCAAATGATTCAGGATGTAGTCGATATCAAAAAGGGTGACATTCTGATTATCAAGACAGGATGGAGCGAGTATGGTTGGCTGAGTTCTGATTCTGATGAGTTCCGCTACATGGTCAAGCATCCCGGGCCTTCTCCGGACTTCTCAGACTGGTGCGTGGATATGGAGATCAAGTGGATCGGTGTGGACGCGGTGAGCGCCGACCACCCCATGAACACGATCATGCGCATCTGGCATCCGAAGACATTCGAGGAGGCCAACCGCAAGCTCATCGAAGATTTTGGCAAGGACTGGGACGAGATGTACCCACTCGATAAGTATTATCAGGACATGCATCTCAATCTTTTCCCGAAGCGCATCGTTCACGCCGAGAATCTCGGGCTGGATATCGGGAAAGCTGAAAGCGGGCGATACTACATCGGATGCTACGTGCAGAAAGCAGTTGAATCTGAATCCATGTGGGGTCGCTTTGTCGCCTTCAAGGAAGGCGGTTCATAGAGGGTAATGCCGGCATGATCCTTGTCACCGGGGCAGCCGGGAAAACTGGCCTGGCCGTCCTGGCTCAGCTTTCGAAAATCGACGAGCCAGTGCGCGCGCTGGTCCATAAGGCGGATTATGCGGATTCTGTCCGCCGGGCGGGTGCGCATGACGTGACCCACGGAGACATGCGAGACCAGGAGGTCATGGGTGCAGCGCTTGAAGGCGTCCATGCCGTCTATCACATCCCACCAAACGTCCACCCTGCTGAGCTTGAGATTGGCAGGGTGATCATTGAAGCGGCGGTCCAGGCGGGGATAGGGCATTTCGTCTATCACTCGGTGCTCCACCCGCAAGTGGAGGCGATGCCGCACCACTGGCAGAAGATGCGTGTGGAGGAGTTTCTCTTCACGAGCGGTCTGGAATTCACCGTTCTCCAACCGACGGCTTATGTGCAAAATATCCTCGGTCAGTGGCAGTCAATTTACAATCAGGGCTACTTTCGTATGCCCTATCCGGTTGAGACACGCGTGAGTCTCGTTGATCTGGAGGATGTGGCCGAAGCCGCTCTGATCGTCCTTACGGAAGACGGGCATCGGGGCGCGATTTATGAATTGGTCGGCACGAGTGCGCTGAGCCAACAACAGATTGCGGAGATATTGAGCACAACCCTGGGCAAGCAGATTCGAGCGGATACAATCTCTATCGAGGACTGGGAACGAGAAGCGCGTAAATCCGGTCTCAGCGATTACGCGATCGATACGCTGATTAAAATGTTC
Organism: uncultured Anaerolineales bacterium; assembly: GCA_965603565.1. Taxonomy (GTDB): domain Bacteria; phylum Chloroflexota; class Anaerolineae; order Anaerolineales; family E44-bin32; genus E44-bin32. The sequence continues at coordinate 13,163 of CBFDDM010000077.1, forward strand.
CGGTACTACGCGGATTACGGATTGGCAGGAAATACATCCGTGTTGAAATGGCTGATCGGGCGTCCACCAACAGCATATGAGCGTGCGATCCGCCGTGAAAGGAAGTTGTGAAGGTAAGCAACCGCCACCAGAAGTGTGCATTGAACCACGAGCGAGGAGGTTGAAAGACTATGAAACCTGCGTCGTTTGAATACGTCGCGCCAAACACTTTGGACCAGGCTCTCGAACAGCTTGCCGAGCACGGCTTTGACGCTAAAGTCATTGCAGGCGGGCAGAGCCTGATCCCGATGATGAATTTTCGACTGGCTCAGCCGTCGGTGTTGATTGATTTGAACAAGATCCCGGAGCTTGCCTATATCAAGCTGGATGGCGATGAACTGCGCATCGGGGCGATGACTCGCCACGTACAGGTCGAACGCGATGGATTGATCGCTGAACATGCTCCCTTGGTCCAGGAGGCGATGACAAAGATCGCCACTCCTCAGATTCGCAATCGTGGGACATTTGGTGGAAGCATAGCCCACGCTGACCCGGCGGCCGAATTAACCGCCGTGACGGTCGCACTCGACGCGAGATTCAGGCTGCAAAGCGCAGAAGCGGAGCGCTGGGTGCCGGCCGAAGAATTCTTCTTTGGCATGTTCACAACTATCCTTGAACCAGAGGAAATGCTGGTGGAGGTCGCCATCCCGGTTGCGCCGGAGCGCAGCGGCTATGCGCTTGAGGAGGAGGCTCGTCGCGCGCACGATTTTGCCATGGCCGGAGTTGCGGCAGTCGCCATTCTCGACGAGGACGGCAGGTGTTCAGCGGCGCGTTTGGTCTACTTCAGCATCGGCGATGTGCCTGGTGATGCGGGCGATGCGCTCGACGACCTGATTGGTCAGGACGTGACTCCGGAGTTGATCGAAGGTGCGGTCGAGCAGGCAGTGGAGAAACTTGAGCCCAGCGACGATATACACGCAACGGCAAAGTTCCGCCTGCACCTCGCCCGGGTTCTAGGCCGTCGGGCACTGCAGCGTGCATTCGATCGCGCCGCTGACGAAGTAAAGTGAGAGAGAGTAGACGATGCACGAATTAATCGACGTAACGGTAAGCGTTAACGGCAAGGATTACCATCGCTCAATTGAGGCACGCATGCTTTTAAGCGATTTCATCAGGCATGAACTCGGTCTATCCGGCACCCATGTAGGCTGCGAACAGGGAGTTTGCGGTGCATGCACGGTTCTGCTGGATGGTAAGGCGGTGCGATCATGCCTCATGTTTGCAGTGCAAGCCGATGGACATGAGGTTCGAACGGTTGAAGATCTGGGGACGATGGAGGATCTGCACCCACTGCAAGAAGCGTTCTGGGAAACGCACGGTCTCCAGTGCGGCTTCTGCACACCTGGCTTCTTGATGAGCATCCTCCCTGTGCTGGAAGAAGACCCACAGGCGAGCGAAGAGACCCTCAAGCGTGCCATGGAAGGCAATCTGTGCAGGTGCACAGGGTACCAACATATCCATGATGCCGTGAAGTTGGCCGCTGAGAAGATGGCGGCAGGAGGTGGGTCATAATGGCAAAGCTTGTTGGCAAACCTCTCAAGCGTAATGAGGATCCCCGTCTGCTTACCGGCCAGGCACTCTTCGTGGACGACGTTGAGCTCCCGGGGATGCTGCATGCCGCGTTTTTGCGCAGCGATTACGCACACGCTCGCTTGAAAAGCATCGACGTTTCGACTGCGCTTGAGCGCGAAGGTGTTGTCGCGGTTTACACAGCCGAGGAGATGGGCGACGACTGGGCACCAGGACCGCCGTTGGTCATCCCGCCTCCGACGATCGAAGAGGTGACTTTCAATACACGCACACAGGTCCCGCTCGTGAAAGAAAAGGTCCGCCACGCTGGAGAACCTCTTGCGGTGGTGATCGCGACGAGCCGCTACATCGCTGAAGATGCGCTCGATGATATCGTTGTTGATCTCGAGTCGCTGCCCGCGGTTGTGGACATCGAACACGCTCTGGATGAAGACGCGACGCTCGTGCATGAGGATCTTGATTCGAACCTCGCAGCACATCTTGTTCAGACCAAGGGTGACTACGCTGCAGCACGCGAGCAGGCCGATCTGGTCATCAAACGAAAGATCGTGATGGATCGCGGCATCGCTGGCGCGATGGAAAACCGCGGCATTGTCGCTAATTGGGATAACAAGCAGCAGCACCTGACCATTTGGGACACGACCCAGGCACCGATCCCGATCCGCAATGGTCTCGCCGGTATGTTTGGTCTGTCTGAGCATCAGGTG
>CBFDDM010000078.1:0-15259 GCA_965603565.1 uncultured Anaerolineales bacterium
CGGCTTGCGCCCACGCCGACGAACATCTCGACGAACTCCGAACCGGAGATCGAGAAGAAAGGTACGCCGGCCTCGCCGGAGACGGCCTTGGCCATTAACGTCTTGCCCGTGCCCGGCTGACCTATTAGCAGTACGCCCTTAGGGATGCGCGCGCCCAGCGAAATGAACTTATCCGGTTCTTGGAGGAACTCGACGACTTCCTGGAGTTCCTCCTTGGCTTCCTCCACACCAGCGACATCTTCAAACGTGACTGTCGGTTGATCGCCGGCGAACATTCTCGCCCGGCTCTTACCGAACGAGATCGCCTGGTTGTTGCTCCCCTGAGCTTGGCGAAGCATAAACCAGATCAGACCGACGACAAGCAAAGCAGGCAGAATATAGGTCACCAGGCTGATGATTGTGCTGAGATCGCTGGGTTCTTTAATCTCGAGTGCGATGTTCGCGGAAGCGAGATCTCGCTCGGTCACGCCCAGATCGATGAACTGCTCGACCGCAGTCTTTGTGGGTTCCTTCCGAGAGAAAGCCTTTTCACCGTTTCCAAATACCAATTCCAGTTCATTTTCATCAACGATGACCCGGACTATCTCACCGGATTTAATCTTGGCAGCTGCCTCATTCAAAGCCAGGCGTTCAGGTTGGTTGGATCCGCTACGGAACTGATAAACCAACACGGCTACGACCATGAGCAATATGAATAGAACCAGCGAATTCCTACCGCGTGGTGAATTCACTTAAAACCTCCCAATCATGCATTGGGTAATGATCAAAGGATAGTTAGTCTCGGGGATTATACCGCGCCGAAAATGACCCGACTAGGTATTCGTGCTCAACCTGGATTGAGGGGGCATGAAGGGTAAAGTAAACATACCCACAACCAGAGCGGGATCAAGCCTCCCAGAGCGATGAATGCAAGCAGACCAAGGCCCACGGCTTTCCAATCGACTTCAGGCAACTGCCTTGGCTCGTAAGCCATTGTTTTGGATTCAGACACCGGCTCAAGCAGTGCCACCGTCCCCGATTGTGAGTCCATTCTCGATGGTCGCTCGGCGAAAGCTTGCAGGATGCGCGCAAATTGATCTGCGGTGCGGTAGCGAGCCGACGGCTCTTTGGCGAGGATTTTCAAGATGATATTGTTTAAATCATCCGGGATGGAAGCATTGAGTGTCTGAGGAGGGATTGGGTCGGCGTGAAGATGCAGTTCTGCCAGTGTCTGGGCATCTTCGGCTTGAAAGGGTAGCTCGCCAGTGAGCATTTCATAGAGGATCACCCCGAGAGAGTAAACATCGCTTGAAGGGGAGGGGGGACCCCCGCCTGCTTGCTCAGGGGCAAAATACTGCGGGCTGCCCCATACGACCTCCACTTTTTCATCCGGTGATATGCTCGCCAGGGCGCGGGAGATGCCGAAATCGGTGATCTTCGCGCCTCCGTCAGGTGTGATGAGAATATTCTGGGGCTTGAGGTCACAGTGCACAAGCCCAGCTCGATGAGCATAGCCAACGCCCTTGGCGATATTGACCATGATAGCCACGGCGCGCGGGATCGAGATTGTGGTTTGTCGACGCATGAGCGTCTTGAGATCGGTACCCGAGACGTATTCCATGACGATGTATAGGCGGTTGTGATCGTGCCCGAAGTCGAAAACGGTGACAATATTCGGGTGCGAAAGGTTGGCTGCCGCGCGTGCTTCCTGCAGGAAATTTCCCTGGAAGGATGGATCCTCGACGTAGGTATCACGCAGGACCTTGAGAGCCACCTCACGCTGCAGATTCAAATCCCTACAACGGTACACCGTCGCCATGCCACCGGAACCGAGCGATTCCAGTATCTCGTAGCGGTTGCCCAGAATTTTTGGATTGGAGTTCTTTTCATTCGCTTGCATCACGATTGCATTCTAATCCGGTCTCTATTGGGTCGCAATGCGACCGAGTCTGCCAACCGCGCTATAATGGTCCCGGTTTTCTATGGCAGAACGAAACGCAAGACTACTTTATAACCCCATGGCAGGTCGCTTCCCGGCGGCACCTTTCTTGGAGCGCGCCACGCGCGCCTTGGAGAAATATGGTTGGCGGACGGAGATTCTTGGCGGGAAGAGTGAGCAAGAATTCCGCGAACACGCGCACAAGGCGGTGAAGGATGAAGTGGACGCGGTTTTCGTGGTTGGTGGCGACGGCTCGATTGGACAGGTAGCGTCAGCGCTGGCCGGCAGCGAAACGGCGCTAGGCGTACTTCCCGCGGGAACAGCTAATGTTTGGGCTCAAGAACTTGGCCTTCCAGCGCTGGATTGGATCCACCTGTTTGCGCTCGAAGAATCAGCGGAACGGCTTGCAGCCGGGCGAATCCATTATGTGGACATCGGGATATGCAACGACCATGCATTTCTGCTCTGGGCTGGAGCCGGGTTGGACGCTCATATCGTGAACAGCATCGAGCCGCGCGAGCGCTGGGAGAAGGCTTTCGCCATGGTCCATTACGCTACATTGGCTCTGTGGAACAGCCTCGATTGGGATGGCGTCGATATGGTTGCCCACAGTGGTTCGCAGTCATGGGAAGGTCGTTTTCTCATTGCGGTGGCATGCAATATACCGGCTTATGCAGGCGGCTTGCTCGATCTGGCGCCGGGGGCGAAAGTCGATGACGGACTTTTAGATTTCTGGCTGTTGGGTGGACGTTCCCTACGGGATGCACTGACCCGTGTGGCTCAGATTTTCATGGGTACACATATCGATGCGCCTGGAATAGTGCACTTTCGATCGGCGGAGGCGGTGTTTGAGTCGGGGGAGCATCTACCCATGCAGTGTGATGGCGAACCCTGTCCTATCGACCCGCCGATCAAATTTAATGTTAGAAAACAGGCATTACGTGTGCTGGTGCCTTCAGGGGAAGGTAGACGTGCATTCACCCAATCTGAAGAATAAAGGATTTTGACATCAGTGGATACATCACCGTGGAAGAATCTGGTTCGAAACCCGGTTAATTACCTGATACCGCTCACCGCGGTAGCAGTGGTCCTCAACTACCTTGACGTCTCGCCTGCATGGGTCCTGCTGGTCTCGGGATTGGCTATCATCCCGATGGCCGGGTTGATCGGCGAGGGGACAGAGGCGATCGCGGCGCTTTCCAGCCCACGATTAAGCGGCTTGCTGAATGCAACCTTTGGAAATGCAGCAGAGTTAATCATCACGATCGCAGCAATCCGTGAGGGTTTGCTCGAGCTGGTTAAAGCCTCGATCACCGGATCCATCCTGGGAAACCTGCTGATCGTCCTGGGCTTGAGCATGCTTATGGGTGGTATTCGCAATGGCGTCCAGAAATTTGACCGTCAGAAGGCGTCCAACGACAGCATCCTGCTCATGCTTTCTGTTACCGCTCTGGCGATCCCCTCATTGTTTACCTTGTCCAGTCAGGGGATCAATGAATTCAACGATGTGGAGATCTTGAGCCTGGGCGTTTCGGGCTTGATGATCCTGATTTACGCGCTGGGTCTCTTCTATAGTTTCAAGGTCCAGGCCGGTCCGCTTTCACGCAAGTCGGCTGAAAAAATAGTCCATCATCCGGGGTGGACCATGCGCTTCTCGATCGGTGTGCTCGTATTTGCGACGCTGGGAGTGGTCATCCTCAGCGAGATCCTAGTTGGTCAGGTAGAAGCTACTGTCGAGACATTGGGCATCTCGGAATTCTTCCTTGGCATCATCATCGTGCCGATCATCGGAAACGTTGCCGAGCACCTTGTGGCGATCAGCGTAGCCGTCCGTGATCGCATGAGTCTCTCTGTGGAAATCGCCGTCGGTTCGAGTTTGCAGATCGCGTTGTTTGTCGCCCCGGTGCTTGTCTTCCTCAGCCTGGCGATGGGCAATCCGCTCACACTGGTCTTCAATCAATTCGAGATTATCGCCTTGATTGGCGGGGTGTTGATCACCGCGCTGGTTGCGAATGACGGTGAAGCTAACTGGCTGGAAGGAGCGGTCCTGGTTGCCCTTTACCTCATGCTTGCACTTGCGTTTTTCTTGCTCCATTGATCGCGGTTTTTTTACGAGAATGTGAATGTCTTTTAAGCGCTGGATATTCTGGGTAGGGAGTGGGACGCTTCTAGGATTGATCCTGGCGGTCATCCTGCTTGCTGCCGGTTACTTCACTCGGGGATCATCCTATGCAGCGCCAGCCTCATCCCCGGTGATGACAATCGTATATCGGCCCACCGTCACCGCGACCTCCTTTATCCCTACCGCAACACCTTTGCCCACGGAAACACCTACGCCCATCCCGCCGCCAATTGCTGAAGAAGGTATCGCGATCGGTGTCTTCGTGGAGGTAGCCGGGACGGAAGGGGATGGGCTGCGCCTACGAGAAGAAGCATCGCTGGACGCCAAGATCGCGTTTCTGGGGTTGGAGAACGAAGTGTTCGAGGTGCGTGAAGGTCCTGTCGAGAGCGACGGTTATGATTGGTGGTATTTGTCCAACCCTTACAACGCTGAAAAGGAAGGTTGGGCGGTTTCAAATTATCTGCGTCAGACGGATCAGCAGTGAGTTGCGTATTCATCTGATTAGGGCTAGCATCCAGATTGGGACAATAAAGAGGCATGAGAAATCCTAAACCGAAACATATCAAAGTATCCAGGTCCGAGCGGACACTGACAATTGAATGGGACAACGGGCATATCAGCGTTTATCCCTTTGACCTATTGCGAGCTTCCTGTCCATGTGCTGAGTGTCGTGAGACGCATGGTATGACTGCGCCGCCGGAGATTGAGAGCGGGCTCGAACTTCCCATGCATTCACTTGATCCTACGACTCTGATTGGTGTCGAGAAGATGGGGAACTATGCGGTCCAGCTCAATTGGCAGGATGGTCATCGATACGGTATATATACGTGGGATTATCTTTTGAGCCTGTGTCCATGTGAGGAGCACGCAGGCGCTGAGAAGGAATAAAGGTGATCGATCCACTTAAAGAACTGATGACATTCGCGGAGAGATCCTACATCCGCTATGAGTCTGAGCAGTTGATCTCGGAATGCCTCGAGCGCCGGGATACGGGGCCATTCTTCCGTCTAGTGGAGGAACTCGTTCTGGCTGGTTCTACCTCGCTGGGCGTACTCTGGGAGGTACTGGGGGTGATCCGCACCTTCAAGTCTGAACTCGGCCAACAGGGGCTCAATATTCGCGCCGATCTGATGCAGGCGATGGAAGAATTCGGCATCCATTTTCCGGAGCTGGTTGCAGCAAGCCCTCCGGAAGCCTTCCGCCAGATCTGCAGCCGTGAACTCCGCAATCGCGTTCAGGATATGGCGGACGCGCTTGAATTGGATGACGAAACATTGCTCGAAGAGATTTGTGTCGAAGCGGGGAACAAAGTTACGGCGATTGCCGGTCGACTGGCTATCCTGACTCAGTTAGAGAACAGCGTTCTCGATTGGATCGATGGTTTAGCATACGAGGCAATGCACGATCTCCCAGATGATTGGAACTATCGATCGATAAAAACATTTCACTGAGTGAACCGATCAATGTAAAATGAAAGCGGCGCCACGGGGCGCCGCTTTTTTTGGATGGTCTGCAAGCTTATAAGTAGTCTTTGAGGTTGTGCTCGACGGCATAAGCAGCGGCTTCGGCTCGATTGCGGACATTGAGCTTGGAAAGGATGCTGCTGACATAATTTCGAACGGTACCCTCGCCGAGATAGAGCATTTCGGCGATCTGGCGGTTGGTACGGCCTTCCGATACGAGCTGCAAGACGTGCATCTCCTGCTGGGTTAACTCGGCGAATGCCGAAGCTTCTTCCTCGCGTGCCGCCTTGCGCACTTCCTGGAACACCCGCTGTGTGACCGCGGGATCGAGAAGCGCTTCGCCTTTCCCAATCGATTCAATCGCTTTCACCAGATCGTCGCCGCCAATTTGCTTCAGGACGTATCCCGCCGCGCCAGCTCGTATCGCCGAGAAAAGCATCTCGTCTTCCGCGTACGAAGTTAGCATGATGACTTTTGCATCCGGGAATTCTTCGGTGATCCGTTCGCAGGCTTCGATACCGGAACCGCCCTTTAAACGGATATCCATGACGACGACATCCGGTTCGTGGGCCTTCGTCTTTTCGACGGCTTCGTTGGCGCTGGCTGCCTCCGCCACAACCTCAAATTCCGGGTGCTTATCCAACAAAGCTTTCAATCCCAACCGAACGACTTCGTGATCATCTACCAGTAATATTCTCTGACGTGTCAATTTGACCTCATAATTTATATCTATCTAATCCAGAATTGTATACGATCCACGGTTGGCTGACAACGTGGATCGTACGGAGAACGGAAATTTACCTGCTTTCAGAGATGCAAATGATTATGGACTACCTTCTTCTTCACGACGGAAGTCGACGAATCGATAACCGACTCCCCGTTCAGTCAAGATGTATTGTGGATCTGAAGGGTCGTCTTCGAGTTTCTGCCGCAGATAATTGACATAAAGGCGCAAGTAGTGAGTTTCGTCGCGGTATTCGTATCCCCAAACTTTGGCAAGCAGTTGCTCGTGTGGTACCACCCAGCCCGCATTTTTAACCAGGTGGTAAAGAAGACGGTACTCGGTAGGGCGGAGCTTGACGAGCTCGCCCTCGACCCATACTTCACGCCGGTCGAAATCGATCTTCAAGCGGTCGTCAACTTCAACGATATCGTGTACCGGTTGGCTGGGCATTTCTGTGCGGCGCAATACAGCGCGTACACGTGAGACGAGCTCGCGCGGACTGAACGGTTTCGTTATGTAGTCGTCTGCGCCCAGCTCGAGCCCACGCACGCGATCCTCTTCCTCGCCCTTTGCAGTGAGCATGATGACCGGGACGGTCGAAATTTCCCGGATCAGGCGCAACGTCTCGAAGCCATCCAGTCCTGGCATCATTACATCCAAGAGGATCAAATCAGGCATCTGATCACGCAGCTGCTCAAGCGCTTCAGATCCGGATTCGGCCTCATACACTTCGAAACCGTCATGCTCCAGGTTAAGGCGGATGAAATGGATCATGCGGGATTCGTCGTCGACGACCAGAATTTTCCTGCGGCGGTTTGGGTTCTCCATATTGTTATTCACGTACGAAGCCGATGAGATCCTCGTCCTCACGCGTCGGGAGGATTTCGACAAAGTTGATGCGGTGCATCGGCCAGATAACCGTCGTCACGGTCTCGTGAAGATAGGGGAGATCCTTATCGTCCCGTCGTCGGGGGTTGTTGACCTTGATGACAGTATCATCCGGGTTTGGGAGTTCATCCATCTCGCCGAGTACGGCTTCTTCGTTAGCAATATGGACTAATACCGTGTAAGCCATTTTTTCACCCTCATGAATTAATTGATACGCGAGATTAATTGCAGGCGCAGGCGGCCAAGTTGAATGATGTCGCCATGTTCGATCGAGACGGGTTGATTGGGCAAAATCCGTTTACCATTCACGATCGTTCCGTTTGCACTCTCAAGATCGACGATGCGGGTTTGGCTTTCGTCGATGCGCACTTCCGCGTGCATTCGAGAAAGCCCAAAATCATAGGCATCGAAACGGGATAGGTCCACATCGGGAAGAATTGCCTGGCCATCAATCGAGCGACCAAGCGTGAAATTATCACGACCGATAAGCGAGATGATCTCGCCCGTTGGGATAACCCGGAGCCCGATTAATGCTCCGGAAGACAGCTCTGGACCGGGTGGGGTTGGGCGCGTGGTTTTCGCTTCCTCGCGGATTTTGTCTTTGGAGATCGATTTTGTTGGCATCGGTCCGACATGCACCAGTCGAGTTCCACACTCACTGCAAAAGAGTGTGCCGACAAATTCACGGTGTTTGCAGGTGGGACATTCAATCATGATTTCTTCACCGGAGCCGGGAGAAGCAGGGCGCGCGTTCCGTACTTTAACGTTTTCTCGCCCTCTTCAGAGATTTTCTTGGACTGAGATATCGTAACCGCCTCGTTAAGCGCGGTCTTCGCCAATTCCCGCTCACCAGCGGCGAGCAGCTGCGTTGCCAGGTTCTCCAGGCGACGAGCGGCTTTGACGGATTCGCCCAGTTCAGCTTCGTGGCGGGCTTTTTCCTGCTGCTTGTAGAGCGATAACAAGTTCAAAGCCGAAGCGATTTCCTTTGGTGGAGGGTCCGTCTCGGGCTCGTCGCTAAGCGGCAGCTCGATGGATATAGGAACTACGGCAGGCTCAATGTTCCTGCCGACAAGTTCGCCAGAAAGGTTAAGCTGTGCGATCGGAATTTTCGAATGTCCCGGGGCAGGATGGACGACAAGCTCTACCAAGACACGTATCGATGATTTCTTGGGGAGATTACCAAGGTTGACCGGAAGTGAATCCGAGAGCGGCATCGGTTCGGGAAGCAGGCGGAACATCTCTCTGAGGTCTACAGATTGGCCTGTAACCCCATCCAGGCGCACCTTTTTAGCGACGATCTGACTGAGGTCATCGTAGATGCCTGATAGCAGATCGGTCACCGCTTTCGGCGTGTTCAAGAAGAGAACACTCCCGCCAGTTCTGCTTGAGAGCTCATCCAGGAAGCGGTCACTCCAATCGGAACCAATGCCAACCCCGTTTATGGTGATGCCATATTGGACCGCATCGTCGGCGAGCTCGAAGCAAAGGTCCTCATCGCCATACGTGCGCCCATCAGTCAGGAGGACAATGTGGTTTACGCCTTCCCGGTTGTAATTGCGGTGGAGTTCATCCAGACCAAGTGACAATCCCTGTGCGATCTCGGTTCCGCCGAATGCCTGCATCAGGCTGAGGCGCGCACGCGCCGTGGATAAATCTTTGGCCTGATTGGGCGAGACGATCAGTTCGGCTTTATCGCTGAAGGCGATCACAGAGGCGTGATCTGCGGGTTGCAGATCTCTTAGAATCGTCGTAACTGCTGAACGAACTTGATCGAGGCGCTCCCCCTGCATGGACGTCGATCGATCGATTACCAAGCTCAGGTTGATTGGTGGCCGGTAGTCAGGCAACCTATCAGATCCCTTGATGTCAATCATCGCATAGTGGACCTGCGGTTCGTCCAATCTCAAGAGTGCCGGCTTGCTGTGTTGGATGGTGTAGCTAAAGGGGGCCTCGGCTGCCAGTTTCTCTTCAAGTGCCTCAAGCTCAGTGTCGTATGCGGCGCGACTTTCAGGATCGATTAAAGTCTCGTAAGCCTGACTGACTTCCAGAAAAAGTTCGGTTTCACCGGGAGCAATATTTTTATCCGGATGGAGCTTTTGGGCGGCGTCTCTATACGCCCGGCGGAGCTGCTCGGGCGTGGCGTTCCTGGGTATACCCAGGATTGCGTAATAGTCCTTCCCGGCTTCCACGTCCCCTCTCAATCTGATGGGAAGCGGACCAGGATAACGGTGATGTTATCCGGTCCTCCGGCGGCATTTGCGGCGTCGACCAGTTGCTCACAAGCTACCTGTGTTGAAGGAGCCTCATCGATAATGGCTTTCATACGCTCATCACCCAAGACACCCCAGAGCCCATCCGAACAGATCATCAGATAGCCACTTTTTGGGGTAGGCATAGTGGAGACATCCACTTCCAGATTAGCGCCTTGACCGATAGCCCGGTAAAGTACGTTGCGCTGTGGATGAACAGCCGCCTCTTCCGCAGTGAGCTGGCCTAATTCTCGCAGCCGCTCGACCAGGCTGTGATCGCGCGTCAGAACTTCGGCACGACCATCTTGAAGCAGATAGGCGCGGCTATCGCCGACGTGACCGATGGTCATCTGCTGGCCCAACATGACGACCGCCGTGAGCGTTGTACCACCGCCAGGTACTTGTTCAACGACGGCCTCGTTGGCTTCCTCGATGGCGTTGCGCAGCAGGTCTTGGAGCGGCTCCATGTCATCTTCAGGCCCAGCGCTAAGCATCTGGACAATCGTTTGTCCGGTAATCCTGCGGGCAACGGTGCGGATAGATACCGCGCTGGCGACTTCCCCGGCGCGATGCCCGCCCATGCCATCGGCGACGACGAAAAGCCCAAAGTTAGGTGGGGTGGGTTCGCTTGCAATGGCGCTGTTGATCACCAGCAGCGCATCCTCATTGTGACTGCGCTCTATCCCGGTGGACTGCCCGGTGCCGATGACGATCTGATGGATATCCTCCGGGACCGCCATCACCCGGCGGGCCGATGGCTCAGCTTTCGCCGAGGGAGTTGTTTCACTACTGAAAATGGATTTGATCTTGTCAACCAATGATGCCATGAACTAAGAACCTGTTTTCTTTCCTGCCTCAGGCAAGTAAAGCATAGAGCTTATGATCTGTCGAGCCTATGTAGAGAACGTTATCCTTAATCACAGGCGAACCAGTTATCGGGCCTTCCGTGTGGAAGCGCCAGCGGAGGCGTCCACTCTTGAAATCGAGGCAGTACAATGAGCCATCGACCGATCCGCAGTAAACACTGCCCTGATGAACGATAGGCGACCCCGTAACCTGATGGTCGGTCTCAAATTTCCATACCTCACGGGCATGCCGGGCGTTAATGGCGTATATGTTGTTGTCTCCGCATCCGACATACAGTATCCCATCGTCGAATGCTGGCGTGGAAATCGTAGGACCACCCATGCGATAACGCCATACCTGCCATCCGTTTTCGGCTTCGAGCGCGTAGAAGGTCCAATCACGCGAGCCGAAGAAGACGAGTCCGTCCTCGATGACCGGGGAGGAGGTGATGGCTCGTTTTGCCTTCTGGCGCCATTTCAATTCGGCTTTGAAATCGTAGCAATAGAAATCGCCGCTCTCGCAGCCGAAGTAGACGCGTTCGTTCTCCACGATTGGGGATGACCAGATTGGTGCGTTTGCTTCGACGCGCCAGGCGCGTCGCCCGTTGACCTGATTGACGACATGAAGTCTGCGGTCATCAGACCCGACAAAGACATGGCCATCGGAGAGTGTCGGTGAAGACCGGATCGGTCCTTCAGCATAATAGGTCCAGACAATCCCGCCTCGGTTTGCCGTGATGGCATACAAGCGGCCATCCTCCGAACCGACGAACACGACGCCGTCCTCAGCCGCGGGTTTTCCGGTGATGCCACCCTCGGTCGCAAACTTCCACTTAAACTCCCCTTCCTCAGCGGATAACGCGTAGATATTGTTGTCGTAGCACCCGATAAAAATCGTGTCATCGAAGAGGAGAGGTGTACCTCGAATTTCATCCTCGCATTTGAAAGACCAGAGCTCCTCAACCGAGGTTGATGTTTTCACCACGGAAGCGACGGCTTCTTTGCTCAGAAGACCTGTGCGTTTGGCGGATGAAATCAGCGCCTCTTTCATGACGAGCGCGTTGGGGTAGCGATCCTTGGGGTCGTAGGCTAATGCCGTTTCGATAACCTGTTCCAGTTCGGGGGAAACGAGCTGGTTGTAATCACGAATGGGTCGCTCTGCAAAAGAGAACGGCGCTTCGACCCGGGGATCTTTCTTGGTCAGCAGGTGATGCAGTGTCGCGCCAAGAGCGTAGACATCGCCGGTCGGTGAAGCTTCACCTCGATACTGTTCCGGTGGCGAGTATCCCTCCGTGCCGATCATCGTCCCCTTCTCGCCTGGTTGGAAATGACGCGCGATGCCGAAGTCGATCAGGCGGATGTGGCTGTGCTGATCGATCATCACATTGGAGGGTTTCATGTCTCGGAAGATGATCGGCTGGGGTTGGTGGTTGTGCAAGTAGTGCAGGACATCGCAGAGTTCGATTGCCCAGCCCACAGCGCGATCTTCAGGAATGAAATCTTCCGTATCGGCAAGTATCTCTTCCAAATCCTTACCGTCGATGAACTCCATCACGAGGTAGGATCGGTTCTTATGTGTGAAGTTATCGTAAATGGTAGGGATCGCAGGATGAGACAGGGTCGCCAGGAGATCCGCTTCACGTTCGAAGTTCCGGACGACCATCTCGTACATGTTCTGGTCAGCGACGAGATTGACCATTTCCTTAATTGCGACAAGCTTGGTTACATTTGGGAAATGGAGGTCGCGGCCTTTATAGACCGAGCTCATGCCTCCCTTGCCGAGCATGCCCAGAATTAAATAGCGGTCTTCGAGCGTCGTGCCTGCTTGCAGACGATCGACGCCCTCGCCACTTTCGCCTAATTTACGTGTATCTCTCTGCATATCTAATATCTCGCACGGATTATAGCATGTGTAAATTGACCCGCAATTAGGTGATGTTTCCTGTTTCAGGCGGGTTTGACGACTGTAATCCTATGCTGAACGTTGCAAGAGTCGTGCGGCTAGCGAGGACAAGTTCGATGCCGCCGGTTCAAGCGGGTTAGCGGAGCTGAGCGACGACATGGCTTCTTGGGTATGGTGTTCAGCCCACTGCGTTGTGAACTGTCTGGATCCGATTTCACGCAGCAGATCTTTCATTGAGGCGATGTCTTCCTCGCTGTGATGTTCGGCCGACCATGTTTGTTTGAATTCGATCGAGTGCGCCAGACCGTGAATGATCGGGAGCGTTTTCTTACGGGTTTGTAGATCGTCGGCGGATGATTTCCCCGTCATCATGCTAGATCCCCAGATTCCAAGGAGATCATCGATCACCTGAAAGGCCAGTCCTAGATTGTCGCCAAAACCCCCGTAATTCTTGATCTGGCGATCAGAAGCCGGCGAAAGCAGAGCACCCAGTTCACAGGCCGTTTTCAGCAGCGCGGCTGTTTTGCCTCGAATCATGCGCAGATAGCCATCGGTTGTTACATTATCTGTAGATTCGAACAGGATATCCAGATGCTGACCGCGGGTGAGGGCCAGGCCGGTCTCATCCAGGAGGCGATGAACTTCGAGCACGGTATCTGGGGAGAAATTGTTTTTAAGTAAACGCTGGGTACTCCATCTTGAGAGGGCGAAGATAGCGTCACCGGTGTTGATCGCCTGTGCACCGCCCCAGACTTTCCACACCGTGGGGCGACCGCGTCGGATCTCGCTCTGGTCCTGAATATCATCGTGGATCAGCGAGAAATTATGGATCCACTCGATTGCCCCGGCTGCTGGCAATGCGGACTGCCAATCTCCGCCGGCAGCCTGGCAGCAGAGCAGGGTCAGCAGCGGCCGGATCCTCTTACCTTGCGGCTCTTCCGGGCTCGCCCAGCCCAGGTGATAGACGATCATTTCCTCGATGCCTGGTTCCAACCAGTCACCTGCGGTGACAAGAATGCTGCGCAGTTCGGCTTCGATCGCGGCGAGCATCTCACGGTTGGTGCCTGCTTTAGAGTCGAACTCGCTGTTCATCTGTGCAGCTTCGAGGGGTTCAATTCGTCGATTGATCCAGACGCAGTCGCGAACATCGTGATCTGGAGCTGCTGCCGGGTGATCTCGATGCGCTCGATCACAGCTTCGCTCGACTGGGCGGCGGCTTTTAGAAATTGACCGGCCATACCCCCGAGATCGGCTCCCAGCGCAAGGCATTTCGCGATGTCTATGCCATCGGTGAGTCCGCCCGAAGCGATGAGCGCGATCTTGGGAAGTTCAGCGCGTACGCTGGTTATCGCCTCGGCTGTGGGCAACCCCCAGTCCAGGAAGCCGGCCGCCAGCTCAGCCTGTCTTTCGTTTTCGGCGCGGTGCATCTCGACCTGTGACCAGGAGGTGCCGCCTGCACCGGCGACATCAATCACCGCGACACCTGCATCGACAAGTTTCCTGGCAACCTCTGCGGAGATTCCCCAACCGACTTCTTTGGCGATTACAGGCACCTCGACCGTCTCGCAGACGCCTTCGATTTTGGTGAGTAGATTGGAGAAATTCTGATCGCCCTCAGGCTGAAGCGCCTCTTGCAGTGGGTTGATGTGGAGCACCAGTGCATCTGCCTCGATCATATCAACGGCGTGCTGACAGTCCTGGGCGTCAACGCCGTAATTGAGCTGCACAATGCCCAGGTTGGCGAAGAGCAGGATGTCCGGTGCGAGGTCGCGCACAACGAAACTCCCGGCGAGATCTTCATTCTCCAGCGCAGCGCGCTGGGAGCCCACCCCCATGGCGATGTTGGTTTGCTGTGCAGCCTCGGCCAGCCGGCGATTAATTTGGGTTACATCGGAAGCACCACCGGTCATCGAAGAGATCAAGAGCGGTGCAGAGAGCGACTTGCCCAGGAAGGTTGTAGCGGTGTTCACATCGTGTAGATTTAGCTCAGGCAGGGCGACGTGCTTGAAGCGGACTTGCTCAAGTCCGCTAGTCAATCCCGAGCGCACATCTTCCTCGAGGTTAATCCGCACGTGATCGCTTTTCCGCTGTGAAGTGCGCGTAACTTTGCTCATGAAGTGGTGTTCCTAGTGTGAGAGAGGGCCATCATACAAGTCCTGATGGTACGTGTCAACTTGATCAGCGCTAAAAGGTCGATTACAATCCAGCAGCACGCCAGGGATAAAAAGGAGATAACTCATGGCTGATACGTTCGAAGATATCAAAGAAATCATCGTGGAATTACTAGGCGTTGAAGAGGACAAGGTGTCCCGCGATGCTAAATTCCGTGAAGACCTTGAGGCTGATTCGCTCGATCTAGTTGAACTGATCATGGCATTTGAGGAGAAGTTCGGCGGGGAAATCTCTGACGAGGACGCGCAGAAGATTACCACGGTCGGCGAAGCGGTGGATTATATCGATAAAAACCTGAAATAAGCTCAGTCTTTAAAGACGCGATTGATTGGAATTTACGGGCTGGATTTCCAGCCCGTTTCCTATTTCTTTGGCTTGCTTTTCTTTGGGGCTGGTTTCTTTTTGGCCGCTTTATCGCTTTTGGCTTTAGTGGTGGAAGACTTTCTGTTGAATTTAGCAGCCAGGCGCTCGATCTCTTCATCTTCCTCAACTTGCTGATCGAGATATTGGTCGATGAATGGTGACCGGCGCAATCGCAGCGACATCGGCGCGGTGCTCTCGATATCAGCGACCTCGACAATCTGGCGACCATCGGCGATGGCGTGTGCCCGGGAAGCTTCGAAGAGCGTTATCTCGGCGCGCAGCGAATGGATGCCCATCTCGCGGATGAGGTTCTGACCAAATCCCTCGGCCTCATCACTGATCTCAACACTGTGGAGTTGCTCTCGTGCTGCTTGCAATTCGAGGCGCATTAATTCGCTCGTCTCCTGATGCTGCTGGATATATGCGCGCGGATTTCTACGGTGGGCGATTGACCGCTTGTATGCTTCCAGGCGGTCATTCTGGTCTTGAAGGCCACGCACAATCACTCGCAGCCCAAAGCGATCGAGAATCTGCGGGCGCAGATGCCCTTCCTCAGGGTTCATCGATCCGATGAGCACAAAGCGTGATCGGTATGTGGCTGCCAGCGGGCCC
>CBFDDM010000079.1:0-14988 GCA_965603565.1 uncultured Anaerolineales bacterium
TGAGGCCATGCGCCGAGCCATGTTTGCCGCAGAACTCGGCGATGATGTCTATGGTGAGGATCCAACCGTAAACAGGCTTCAAGCGCTCGCTGCCGGCATGCTTGGTATGGAGGCGGCCATCTTTGTGCCCTCGGGGACGATGGGCAATCTCGCAGCACTGCTGGCACACTGCGATCGCGGGCAAGAGGTCATTGTTGGCGACCGCGCCCACACATACATCTTTGAAGCCGGTGGTGTCTCGGCGCTCGGAGGCTTGCACACGTTTTCCGTCCTGAATAACCAGGACGGGAGTATCGACCTGGAAGCCATCGAGGGCGCAATCAGGGGGGACGATGCGCATTACCCCCGCACCGGCTGTATCACCTTGGAAAACACGCATAACCTTTGTGGGGGCAGTTACCTGTCGGCTGAGTACACTCGGTCGGTCGCAGAGATCGCTCGGGCGCATGATATCCGTCTCCATATTGACGGGGCGCGCATCTTCAACGCTGCTGTGGCTCAGGATATCCCCGTCAGCGAACTGACCGTGCCAGCAGATTCGGTCACTTTTTGCCTGTCAAAAGGACTCTCCGCGCCGGTTGGATCGATGATCTGTGGCAGCGAGGCTTTCATTGAGAAGGTTCATCGAATGCGCAAGCAGCTTGGTGGCGGCATGCGGCAGGCTGGCGTGTTGGCGGCGGCAGGGATCGTCGCGTTGGAAACAATGGTGGAGCGACTGGTCGAGGATCACCGCCATGCCCGCCAACTGGCAGAAGCGCTTGATCAAATCGATGGCGTGCAGGTCGAGACGACGCAACCTCCCACAAATATGGTCTACCTCAGCCTGGATGATCCCTCTGAGAGCGCGGTAAAAGAGCTTGTCTCAGGGCTTGCAGACCAGGGCATCCGCATTAACCCGCCGCGCGGCGGACGCATTCGCCTGGTCATGCATTATTGGATCGATGATGATGCACTCGAGAAAGTGATAGAGAGTATTCGCCAGATCCTGGAAGATTGATGATCAGCAGCTCACAAGCCAAAGGAAGGCATCGCCATGATGGCAAAAAGCGCTCCTTTTCAGGCTGCAGACAAGGAGATCTGGGACCGGCAGACGTACAGTCCTGTCCCGATCCCACCCCGTGGAGAGATCGTCGCCTGGCTTTTTACGCTGATGCTCGCCGGTTTGAGCGCGCTCCTGGTTTGGCAGGCCGGAATGCTGCCATTCTGGGCGCCTCTTTTCACAATCCTGGCTTTGTTGCTTGCGCTCTCAATCCGTTTCAGCCGCTGGCTTGAGTCCCACACAACCATTTCTATGAGTCCTGAGGGAATTATCTTTTCAAGCCCGATCAGGAAGCATGCGTTCCACTGGGATGAGATTCGAAAGCTAGTCGCCGATCCTGCAGGAAATGGATGGCGTATCTATATACTCGGTGAGCGCGGCACCTTTCGTTTTCAGACTGAAACCACAATGCGTGGGTTGCGGGGGACTGAAGTGCGCACGGGCTATCCGGGTGGTGCTGAGATTGTAAAGCAAACACTGCGGATGGCAGAGATGGGCGAGGCGGAATCCGAGGGGTCGAGCTGGACATGGGAGCGCAGCTGATCCTGGAGCGTGGTCCTGTGTGATAAGATGGTTTCGTTCGAGTGACCTGATGTGGCGTTTTTATTCATCGGGAAGTCAGCAATGCGAGGGAGAAGATGACGATCGATAAGAGCATCGACCAGCAAGTTGCCTTGCTTATGCAAGGCATCGAGATGGGCGATGAAAAGCTGAAAGAAGCCATGGCGCTTGAGCTTCGAGAGCGCCTAGTTGATTCGCAGGAGACCGGCGTACCGCTGCGGGTCTATTGTGGCTACGATCCCACCTCTCCAGACCTGCATCTTGGCCATACAGTGACGATGCGCAAACTGCAGCAGTTTCAAGAACTCGGGCATCAAGCGATCTTCGTGATTGGTTCGTTTACAGCTTTGGTGGGTGATCCTTCCGATAAGGACAAAGCTCGCCCGCGTCTGAGCAAAGATCAGGTAATGGCGTATGCCAAAACCTACACAGATCAAGCTTTCAAGATCCTCGATCCTGACAAGACCGAGATCCGTTTCAATGACACCTGGTTGTCAGGTGTTAATCTTGAACAGGTCGTTGAATTAGCCTCTAACTTCACCGTACAGCAGTTCCTCGTGCGGGATAACTTCTCGAAACGCTACGAGGCGGGTGAGCCGATCTGGCTGCACGAGTTCTTTTACGCGCTGCTTCAGGGCTATGACGCCACCGAACTGCGCGCAGATGTGCAGTTAGGCGCGACCGAACAGCTCTTCAACTTGCTTGCCGGCCGCAAATTGCAGGAGGCGATGGGGATGAAACCGCAGGTTGCACTGACGATCCCCGTGCTTGTCGGGACCGATGGGCATATGCGTATGGCCAAGAGCACCGGAAACACGATCGGGATCAATGAGCCACCCGAAGAGATGTACGGGAAGGTCATGTCGATCCCCGATTCGGCGATGGGTAATTACTTCCGGCTGGTAACACGCTGGGGCCCTGAGGAGGTCGACCGGCTGGAAGCGGGGTTGTCATCAGGAGAGCTCCATCCCCGTGACGTTAAAATGAAACTTGCCAGGGAGATCGTGGAGATCTATCACGGTGAAGAGGCCGTCGATCCTGCAGAAGCGGCCTTTGTGAAGCTCTTTCAAGAGGGTGAGCAGCCTGAGGATATGTCTGAATATTCCTACGAGCCGGGCAGCACGATTATCGATGTGATGGTGGAATCTGGACTCGTCGAGAGCAAGAGCCAGGCCCGCCGTCTCGTCGATCAAAACGGCGTGCGTGTCGATGGCGAGGTGATTGAGGATCCTTACTACAATCTGGATTTCGCTGAACCTGCCGTGCTGCAGGTCGGCAAGCGACGTTTTGTCCGTCTGCTAAGGTCAGGCTGAGAGATTCAAAAAACCGCCGGCGTCGCCGGCGGTTTTCATATCTCGCTCTACTCAGCCCTTGATGACCGCGACGGGGCGGAGACGGGCGACTTTCTCGGCGATGCCGGCGTTGGCGACGACCTCAATGACCTCATCGACGTCCTTATAGGCTTTCGGCGCCTCCTCGGCGAGGCCTGGCATGGAGCCGGCTCGAACGGCGATGCCGAGTTCTTCGAGTTCTTCCCGCAAGTCCTCTCCCCAAACTTCACGCTTGGCCTGGCTGCGGCTCATCGTCCGCCCGGCGCCGTGGCAGGTCGAACCAAATGACTTCTCCATGCTTCCCTGAGTTCCCATCAATACCCAGGAAGCCGTACCCATACTTCCCGGCACGAGAACAGGCTGCCCGAGCTCACGATAGACTTCGGGCAAACCTTCAAATCCTGGACCGAATGCACGTGTGGCACCTTTACGATGAACGCAAACCCGCACGGTCTCGCCTTTAACCTGGTGATCTTCCATCTTGCCCATATTGTGAGCGATGTCGTAGACCTGTCGTAGGTGCCAATCCGATACTTTCCCGGCCAGCACTTGTTCGAACGAGCGACGTGCATGGTGAGCAAGGACCTGTCGGTTGCAGAATGCAAAATTCGCAGCGCAGGCCATCGCTGCAAGGTAGTCCTTGCCTTCCGGTGAATCGAGCGGTGCGCAGACGAGCTCACGATCCGGGAGCGTGATGCCATATTTCTGAACAGCGGACTGAAACTGCTTCACATAGTCTGAGCAGATCTGATGCCCAAATCCTCGCGAGCCGCAGTGGATTTGCAAAACGAGCATGCCTTTGATCAAGCCCATTGCGTCTGCCGCTTCTGGGTGGAATATCTGATCGATGACATCGACCTCGATGAAGTGATTACCGGCGCCCAATGTCCCCAGCTGACCTTTGCCGCGTTTCTTTGCGCGCGTGCTGACCTTTGCCGGCTGTGCGCCTTCGATGCGGCCTTGCTCCTCGGTGCGTTCTAGGTCTTCCCGCTGCGCATAGCCATTATCGAGCGCCCATCCTGCCCCGTCACGGCAGACCTTCTCGAGCTGTTTGACATTAAGCTGCACCGTGCCGCCAACCCCAACACCGCTGGGGCAGTTCGCGTACAGGGCCGAGGCGAGGTCATCTATCCATTCCCGCGCCTCCTCGAAATCGATCCGGCTGGCAAGCAACCGCACTCCACAGTTGATGTCATAGCCGATCGCACCGGGCGAGATGATGCCGTCAGGGTAGCGCGATGCCGCCACGCCACCGATCGGGAATCCGTAACCCTGGTGAACATCAGGCATGACCACTACACGCTCAACGAGTCCGGGAAGTGTGGCGGTGTTCACAGCTTGCTGCATGGATTTATCGTCGAGCGCCTGATCGATGAGCGCATCACTAGCGAAAATCTGTACCGGGACGCGCATATCATCACGAAAAGAGGTCGGAATCTCCCATCGGTAAGGGTCGATTCTGTTCAGATCCGTTTTCTGCACCATGGAAAACCCTTTCCTACTTACACATCGAATACGATCGTCGTGTGAAAACCTTCTTCGTCCTTGACGATCTCAAGTTCATTATATGTGACCGCCTTGATGTCCTTATTTATTGACCGGATCGGGTAGAGTGTGAATTCTGCGGCCAGCTTGTCCCCCTGGATCTCTACGTCAAAATCACCAGAGGCATATTGTTCTGATTCAAGCAGGAATAAAAGTTCCTCCAGCCAGCTGACAAGCAACGTCTCCTGGTCGATGGCGGATAGGTCCAGTTCTTTCTTCGCGGTCTCTTGGTCTTCAACTTTCGCATCAAGAAGCGAGAACATCCCTTCAGCAGCATTCTCAAACAAAGCCTCAAGCGTTTCACCGTGCACAGCAATCGCCCAGTCTGCAGTGTGTTCGATCTCTTCAAATCGGGATGAATTCATAAAATAAGTATAGTACGGAAAGACCTTACATCATCCGGCAGCATAAAGGTATAATCGGTGAGATGAACCAGCGAATAACACGCATCCAGGAAGCTCTCGAGGGGCCATTTGCGGCTGCGTCGCGCGACCTGCAGATGCCATGGATCTCCAACTCCGAATTTTTAGCCCAGCTCGCACGTGAAATCGTGGGTGGGACCCGGCTGGCCCCTTCTGGCAAAGCCTATCCCCCAGATCAATTCACCGTCACGCTTAGTCCCGAGCAAGCTTCATCGATCAAATATATTTCTGACTCACTGCAGGAGCGCATCAGCGAGATCCTGCTGCAGGTCTTGAAGGTTTTCACGTATGAAATCATCACGACGCCCCATGTGACGCTGGCAACCGACCCGACGCTTGGCGAGCATGAACTGAGGATCATCGGATGGCACAGCAGCAATCCTCTTGCGGTTGCGGAGAAGATGACCGAGAGCGAGGAGCATGACACCCAAAGGCCCCCGAGCGGTGCGTTTCTCGTAGTCGAAGGTAGGCAGCACTTCGAGTTGAAGCAGCCGATGATCAGGATAGGCCGCAGGCTCAACAATGACCTCGTTCTCGATGATCCGCACGTATCCAGGGAGCACTTCCGTTTGATAGCCCGCAATCACCGTTACCTGTTGGAAGATCTTGACTCAACAGTAGGTACTCAGGTAAACGGGAGAGAAGTTCGCGAACATTTTTTACGTCCTGGTGACGTGATCAGTGTGGGGAGCATCGATTTAATCTACGGTGAGGACACTGGCGGACCACCGGAAGTCACACTGCCTTATCATCCCGAAGAGGGTCCGGAGGACCGTGATCGGGTGACGCCACTGGATATACGTGTAGAGCAAATACGACGCGCGCTCGAAGATTCCAAGGATGAAGATGATTAATCATCACGCGACGGGCTTTACCCTCCACGACAGCTAAAATCGACCAAATCTATGGCCACTTCACCCATTGATAAAATTGAGCGCAGTATAGAGAACTTCGTCGAAGGCGCACTGTCACGCCTGACGGGAGCCTCACTCTCTCCCTCACAGGCGGTCGCTCAGCTTGCGCGCGCCCTCGGCGATGGTGTGCGCTATACAGATGATGGCAAGCCGTTTGCCCCAGATCGTTACGCGCTGACGCTGCATCCCTCCGACGCAAGCGACCTCCTGCATTCAGCCCCGGATCTGCATGAAGTCCTCGCCGCTGAGCTGCTCCAGGTTGCGCGTGATTGTGATTACATGGTTTTTCGAGAGCCGGTGGTCACGATCGCATCGGATCCCACCCAGACGAAGCAAACGCTAAGAGTGGTTGCATGGCACAGCACCAGTCCCCTTGCCTTCACGAAGGCAATGGAGCGCGGCGGCGCCGAAGAAGAACAATCGATCCCACGCGGAGCCTATTTGATTGTGGACGGAGATCGCCATTATCCCTTGAGCCGTCCGGTGATCAACATCGGCCGGCGTCTGGATAATCACTTGATCATCGAAGACCAACGCATCTCGAGAACACACGCGCAGATCCGCATCCGCTCTGGACGCTTCGAGATTTTTGACCTGAATTCATCGGCTGGTACGCGCGTCAACGGGAGAGCAGTGAATCACCACATCCTGCAGCCCGGAGATGTAATCGGGCTGGCTGATACTCGTCTGGTCTATGGAGAGGATCCGGGGGGGCCGCCGGACGAGACCCCAGTATACGCGCCACCGTTTCCACCCCGTCCTGCCGGAGATCAGAAGACGCACATCATCAAGCCGAATAAAGAAGCAGAAGACGAAGAAAAATGAGCCCCGGTCTTATTCTACTGAGCCTGCGCGTGTTTATGGGCGTGGCGCTATTTGGCTTCCTCGTGTTTACGCTCATCATGCTCAGGCGAGATCTGCGCCAGCGCTCAAGCTCGCCAGCTGCGGTCCCCGCAGCACGATTGGTGATCCAGAAAGAACTACCAGAAGCCAGATCCTATCCCCTTGACGATATCAATCTCATCGGGCGTGCCGCAGATAACACGATCGTGTTAGAAGATGAAGTTGTATCCGCGCACCATGCTCGTTTGTCCTATTTATCCGGGAATCAATGGTGGCTTGAGGATTTAGGATCGCGCAACGGAACGAGCGTGAACGGTCTCCCGGTTGATCAGCCTTTGGCTGTTACGGGCGGTGATCAGATCGTCTTCGGGACCGTCAATTGCCAGCTCATCGTCGATGGCGCTCCTGCGGAGAAGTCATAAATCAGGGATGGTATCCAGTTCCCTCAGGCGTCAAACTTCCCGTATTGAGGGTGATGTGGAATAATTCCAGCGAAGCAGGGTGACGCATATGAAAGTGAGACATCATGGAAAATAAACCTGTTCTGGGTGTCATCGGAGGATCGGGTTTATACGCGATTGCAGGCCTCGAGAATGTTGAGGAACGCGAGATCGAAACCCCATTTGGGGAGCCCAGTTCTCCGTTTATTATCGGAGACCTGGAAGGTGTTCGTGTGGCTTTCGTCGCTCGCCACGGAGTAAACCACAGCTTCTCGCCCTCTCAGGTGCCCTACCGTGCCAATATCTATGCGCTCAAGTCTTTAGGGGTGAAACGGGTGCTTTCGGTCAGCGCGTGCGGCTCACTGCGTGAAGACTATAAGCCAGGTGAGATTGTGGTTCCGAACCAGCTCTTTGACAACACCAAAAGACGTACCAATTCATTTTTCGATGGTGGCCTGGTCGCGCATGTAGGGGTTGCTGATCCGTTTTGTACGGACCTGTCAACATTGCTCGCCGACAGCGTCCAGGAAGTGGAGGGTAAGGTCCACCGCAGCGGTGCCTATATCACGATCGAAGGCCCACGTTTCTCGACGCGTGCTGAATCAAACACTTATCGTGCCTGGGGAATGTCGATCATCGGGATGACGACCTCTCCGGAAGCGTTCCTGGCGCGTGAGGCTGAACTCTGCTACGCGGTCATGGCGCATATTACGGACTATGATGTATGGCATCAGATCGAGGAGCCCGTCTCTGCGGAAATGGTGTTTCAAATCGTGAAGCAAAACACACGATTAGCGCAAGAAGCGCTCAGAGACCTCTTGACGCGATTGCCAATCGAATGGGAATGTGAATGCCAGCACGCGCTTAAAAATTCATTTGCGACCTCATTTGGAAATGTACCGGATGAGGATCTTGAAAGGCTCTCTCTCCTTGTGGAACGTTTTCGATCCTGAAGTTCAAACGAAGAAATCAAGACGCGAGGTGGCTCTACTATCCCTCGCGTTTGCTTTTCTATGCCTGATGGCTGTCGGCTTGACACTATCTGCGGCAGCCAGAGTCCAGAATTGGGGTGCATTTCCAGGCATACTGAGGCAGTTAATTGTGCTCCCGATCTGGGGGGTCAGTGCATGGCTGCTTCACCGGGAAGCCAACCGTGTGATCCCCAATAGAGATCCCTTCCTGCTGCCTACCGCGCTGCTCCTGAGCGGTTGGGGAGCCCTGATGATTTGGAGGCTGAATCCGGCATTTGGTCTACGTCAGACACTGTGGCTCAGTCTGGGATGTTTGCTGATATTGGGTCTATTCCGGGTTGATCCGAAGTTGAGTTGGCTTCGCAACTACCGTTATCTCTGGATGAGCCTGGCGCTGGCTTTGCTTGGCCTGACACTGATCTTCGGGACGAACCCGCTCGGTGGTGAGCCAAGGCTCTGGCTGGGCTGCTGTGGGGTTTACTTCCAGCCGTCGGAACCTTTGCGTTTTTTCCTGGTTGCCTTCCTGGCCTCCTATTTAGGGGATCGGCTCAGGTTAAACGGGGCTATAAGAACTCGATTACCCTGGAGAGACTTCCTCCCTCTTCTGATTGTTTGGGGTATCGCAGTGCTGCTGCTGGTCGTCCAACGCGATCTGGGCACAGGCATGATCTTCCTTGCTTTATTGGCGATCCTGTTGTTTCTGGCTACGGGATCGTGGCAGGCGCTGCTTTTCAGCCTGCTCGTGGCAGTCAGCGGTGGGGTGCTGAGCTATTTTCTCTTCGATGTTGTGCAGATCCGGGTCGAAGCATGGCTCAACCCGTGGTTGGATCCTTCCGGGTCTTCGTATCAGATTGTCCAATCGCTTATCTCAATCGCCTCCGGTGGTATCGTCGGGCGCGGGCCGGGGTTGGGCTCGCCGGCCTTCGTCCCAGCGAGCCACACAGATTTTATTTTCAGCGCAATCACCGAAGAGTTCGGACTCGTCGGGGCGGTAGCCATGCTCGCGTTGTTCGCTGTGTTTGTGAGTAGAGGCTTGAAAGTCGCTCGAAGTAATTCGAATGTCTTCGCCCGCTTTCTTGCCGCCGGACTGACACTGGCAATAGGCTTGCAGGCTATTTTCATCATCGGAGGCGTGACAAGGGCGCTTCCCCTGGTCGGCATCACGCTTCCTTTTGTCTCTTATGGTGGCTCTTCGTTCCTCACCAGTTCTGCGGCGCTGGCAATCTTACTGCTGCTATCCGAGCCGGAAGGCATGGACCCAAACCGCTTTCATGTGTTCGACACGATCCAGGTTGGCTTCTCTCTTGCATGGTGTGCGCTTGCGCTTGTGGCTGCCTGGTGGACGATCTACAGGGCACCAACGCTGGT
The DNA here is from genome assembly GCA_965603565.1 of uncultured Anaerolineales bacterium. Lineage (GTDB taxonomy): Bacteria > Chloroflexota > Anaerolineae > Anaerolineales > E44-bin32 > E44-bin32. Next base: position 9,435 of record CBFDDM010000079.1, read on the forward strand.
CGCCCGTAGTGATAACCCCCGCCGATCGCTTGATAGCAGATTCGTTGAGCGCGGCGCAATCCTTGATCGCAACGGCATCGTCCTTGCGGAGTCTATCGGCACCGCAGGCGCGTTTGATCGTGCTTATCATTATGCACAGGCCGCACCGGTCACAGGCTTTGATTCGTCGATCTATGGGCAGGCAGGTATCGAGAGTTCCATGGATACCACCTTGCGGGGGCTTGAAAGGGGGACTCTTCTGGATAACACATGGCAGCGTCTGGTAACCGGCCATCCGCCGGAGGGAGAGGACATATCGCTGACGATCGACATCCGGCTGCAGAGCCTGGCAATGGATCTCCTCGCCGGAAGGACCGGTGCCGCCGTGCTCCTTGAAGCCCGTTCGGGTGACTTATATGTGATCGCTTCACAGCCGAGCTACAATCCAGATCTAATCGAGGAATTGTGGGGCGAGCTTGTTCGAGAACAAGACGCACCGTTGTTCAACCGTGCGACTCAAGGCTTGTATCAGCCGGGGCTCACAATGGCACCATTTCTGTTCGCACAGGCTAACGCGGCGGGCGAACTGGAAGGGGATGATCGCGTAGGCAATATGTCCAGCGCAATCAGCGTGGACGGGGAGACGCTGACCTGTTCGCTCGCACCTCCCGGTACTATCGAGCGGACGCTGGCCAGCGCGCTGCGTTACGGCTGCCCACAGCCCATGCAGCAAACCTTTGTTGAAACGGGTTGGGACACTTTCCATTCTGCGGTCGTCTCGTTTGGCTTCACGCAGCAGGTTGATATTCGTCTTGATACGGCTGAAAGCGTTTTCCTTGAAGATGAGCCCTCGCAATCAGAACTGGCGCAATTTGTGATAGGGCAGGGCGATCTGCGGGTCTCGCCGTTGCAGATGGCGCGCGCATTTGGCGGTTTGGTTGCTGATGATGAACGCGCCCCGCTCAGGCTGGTGAGCGCTGTTAATTACGACGATGAGGGCTGGGAAGAGCAGGAGTCTGTTGGATACCGTGTGCCCCCATTTTCGAGCGAAGTGATCGGCACATTGCAGGGCATTTATGCAGTGGGCAATTCGAACCTCACCGATTTGCGTGCCCAGGCGTTGAGTGGCTCAGAGGGACAGAGATTAGGTTGGTATCTAGGCGCGCTTGATGCCGAAGAGGTCTTGTGGGTGGTTGTGGTTACGCTCGAGGGCGGTGCTCCACAGGAGGCAGAGGGGATCGGCAGAGCCATTTTAACGGCCGCCGGAGGGCTTACCCCTTGACCGACAACAGACAGCAGGCTACAATGCTCTTTGCGTATTGGCCGAATACGGCGTAAGTTCGCCGGCCGATCGTCGCCTATCGGAGGCTCGATCGGCGGCTTGCGTGTTTGAGGATTGCCTATTCTGTGTTTGAAACGCTGACCAACCGACTTCAAGAGGTGTTCAAAGGGCTCCGGCGACATGGCACGCTTAAACCCGAGGACATCGACGCAGCGCTGCGTGAAATCCGCATGGCGCTGTTGGAAGCGGATGTACATTACCAGGTTGTTAAAGATCTGCTTGCAACTGTCCGGGAACAAGCTTTGAGCGCCGAAGTCTCAAAAGCGCTCAACCCGGCTCAACAGGTCATTCAAATACTGCATCAGGAGCTCGTTAATACTCTTGGTGAGCCTGCCTCGCTCGATCTTAAGGGTCCCAAACCACGCGAAATACTGCTGGTCGGCCTTCAGGGCTCGGGCAAAACGACCACGGCTGCAAAGCTCGCCCGCCAGCTGAAAAGCGCAGGAGAGCGTGTGTGGATGGTGGCCGCTGACCCATACCGACCGGCTGCGATCGAGCAGCTTGAAATTCTGGGTGAAGAGATCGGCGTTGATGTATTTTCCGATCCCGAGTTGAAGCCGGCGGAGCTGGTGGAGCGGGCTGTCCAGCAAGCCGGGAAAGCGGGCGCTTCGGTCGCGATCATCGACACTGCAGGTCGACTGCAAATCGACGAAACGATGATGGAAGAGCTCGAGCAAATTCAGGCTGCAAGTGAACCTACCGAAGTTCTGCTCGTTGCTGACGCGATGACCGGCCAGGAGGCCGTTCAAATCGCAAAGGGTTTCGATGAGCGCCTGAGCCTGACGGGTCTCATCCTCACGAAGATGGACGGGGATGCCCGCGGCGGCGCAGCCATATCGATGCGCACGATAACCGGTGTCCCGATCAAGTACATCGGTGTGGGTGAGAGCAGGGATGCGTTGCAGCGCTTTGAGCCCGAGCGACTCGCTTCACGGATCATGGGCATGGGCGATGTGATGACGATCATCGAGAAAGCCCAGGATGCTTTCGAGGTGGAGCAGGCGGAGATGCAAGCGGAACGCATGCTCACCGGCGAATTCACACTGGAAGATTTCGCCGAGCAGCTCAAGATGATGAGTAAAATGGGCCCGATCGGGAAGATCATCGATATGCTGCCTGCCGGTATCACCGGCGGACAAATGGCCATCGATCGCCAGGATGCGGAGAAGCGCATGCTGTACACACGGGCGATCCTGAGCTCGATGACCCCGGACGAGCGTCGCAAGCCGGAGATGCTCAATGCCAGCCGGAAACGACGTATCGCCTCCGGGTCAGGGACAAGCGTACAAGAGGTCAATCAGCTTCTGCGTCAATACCGTCAGATGCGTAAGCTGTTCAAGCAAATCGGAAAGCGTGGCCTGCCAAGTCTAGGCTCCTGGCCGCGATAAAATAATAGATCTGTCCACTCCATACGTGTATCGCCTTCCTTCCAAGGCAATCCCTCAAAACGTGTGGATGTCAGATCGGAACAACAAACTAACAAGAAGAGGGAAGAACCATGGTTCGAATACGATTACGTCGGGTTGGATCCCGAAACCAGGCCAGTTTCCGTATCGTTGCGGCTGAGAAAGAAGCACCGCGCGATGGGCGTTTTTTGGAAATTATTGGTCATTACAACCCAAGGACAGAGCCGTCGACCGTTGTCGTTGATGAGGCGCGTCTCTTCCATTGGTTGAAGAACGGCGCTCAGCCCAGTGAGGCCGTTGTAAGCGCGCTGCGTGCACTGGGAACCTGGGAGCGCTGGGAACGCTTTAAAGCGGGCGAAGATCTTGAAACATTGCTCGCAGAAGCGGAAGAGTCACGCGTCGAAGTCGATCCGCGTACGCGGCGTGATGATTTGATCGGCAAGCGAAAGAAGAAAGGCAAAGCTCGCCGCAAAGCCGAAGAGGCCGAAGCGGAAGCAGAAACTCAAACAGAAGAACCGGAAGCAGTCGCGGCTGAAGCGGAGGCTGGAGAAGAAATCGAAGCGGAAGAAGAAGCCGAAGAAGCCGCAGACGTAGAGGCAGCTCAGGAGGAACAAGAGCCCGAGGAAGAGCCTGAGGCCGAAGAAGAGCCTGAGGAAGAGCCTGAGGCTGAAGAAGAGCCTGAGGAAGAGCCCGAAGCCGAAGAAGAGCCTGAGGAAGAGCCCGAGCCCGAAGAAGAGCCTGAGGAAGAAGCCGAGGCCGAAGAAGAGCCTGAGGAAGAAGCCGAGGCCGAAGAAGAAGATGAAGAGGAGAAAGAGTAGTCCCTAAGAATGCGAGGCTGCTCTGGTAAGCGCCCACGTACAGGGAAAGTGAAGTCGCCATGAAGTCACTGATTGAATTCATCGCAAAATCGATCGTGGATGACCCCACCGAAGTGTGGGTACACGAAGAAGAGCGTGGACGTAACGTTCAATTGGAACTCTCCGTTGCTGAAGAAGATATGGGACGGGTGATAGGTCGCAAAGGACGGGTCGCCAATGCCATGCGCACATTGCTGCGTGTGGCTGCGATCCGCGACGGGAAACGAGCCTCACTGGACATCGTCTAGGACGGCATGAACGCAAAGCGATCCTCCCGAAACCAAGATGATAGCGCCCGGCAACCTCCGGAACACCTGGTTGTCGGGCGCGTTGTACGTCCCCACGGCGTGCGCGGCGGGTTGGTCGTTCAGCCCGAGTCGAAGGTGATCGAGTCGCTGCAGCCGGGAGGCATCGTCCTGCTTGGAGAAAGTGCGCGTGAATATAAGATCGAGAACATCCGGGCACACCACAAACGCTTCCTGCTGAGCGTGGAGGGGATCGTCGACCGAACCCAGGCTGAGCAATACCGTGATCTGGAGGTCAAACTCAGCTACCAGGACAGCGATCCGCTGGCCGAATACGAGTACTACTACTGGCAGATCCTCGGAATGCGCGTTGAGACAGAGGAAGGGCAGGAGCTCGGTGAGATCGTGAACATCATTGAGACCGGCGCCAACGATGTGTACATCGTGCAGGCGGAATCAGGGGAGGAACTGCTGCTGCCGGCGATCGAGGACGTGATCATTGATGTCGATTTGGAGGCCGAGCGGATGCTCGTGCATCTTCTCCCCGGCCTGCAAACAAGCTGAGCAGTAAAACGAACCCTTTATGAGGTCGAAGACATTCTCTGCTTGCTCGTCAATTTTGCCTGTGATAGACTTCCGGAATCATTCAGCAGTTGGAGCTGCATATGGACCGATCCACACATGATGAGATGGTCAAGCGCCTGAGAGATTTACAGGCGAACACCCCCGACGTTGAGGCTTCGGCAGTTGTGAGTGTAGATGGACTGACAATCGCGGCGGCGTTGCCGGCGAATGTTGAGGAAGATCGTGTGGCGGCGATGTCCGCGGCGATGTTGAGTCTGGGCGAGCGGATCGCTGGAGAACTCGGGCGGGGTTATCTCGACGAGGTCTACATCCATGGTGATGGGGGCTATGTACTGCTAACCGCCATCGGTGGGAATGCCGTGCTGACGGTCCTGGCCCGGAAGCAGGCGAAGCTCGGGCTCGTCTTCCTTGAAATGCGCAGGGCCGCCACTGAATTGGAGTCACTATTGTGAGGCCGGAGTTCAGCCGGGAAGCCGACATCGGATTGATGTAGGATGGTGGGGAGGGCAGCCCCGAATATGCCCTCCCCACTGCACTTTAATTGGGCAATTGCTGGTAGGAGGTGAGGTGATGGAGAAATATATCTTTCTGACAGGCGGTGTGCTCAGCTCTGTGGGCAAGGGCGTCACGGCGGCCGCGCTGGGCAAAGTGCTGAAAGAGCGCGGATTCAAGGTCTCCATCCAGAAGTTGGACCCGTATATCAACGTCGATCCAGGGACGATGAGTCCCTACCAGCACGGTGAGGTCTTCGTCCTGGATGATGGCGCCGAAACGGATCTCGATCTCGGACACTACGAGCGGTTCATCGATACCAGCCTGACCTCCGTCTGCAATGTCACAACCGGTCAGATCTACTCCGAAGTGATTGCCAGGGAGCGGCGCGGCGATTTCCTGGGCGGCACGATCCAGGTCATACCCCATGTCACCAACGAGATCAAGCGGCGCATCACGATCGTGCCCGAATCGACGCAAGCAGAGATCGTCATCGTCGAGGTGGGTGGTACCGTCGGTGATATCGAGTCGCTGCCCTTCCTTGAAGCTCTGCGCCAGATGCGGGCAGACGTGGGCCGCGAGAACACGCTTTATATCCATGCCACCTGGTTGCCCTATATATATATAGGGCAACCAGGTGGCATGGAT
>CBFDDM010000080.1:0-14887 GCA_965603565.1 uncultured Anaerolineales bacterium
CGTTAGCCAGCGAAGGTTTACCACGAGTACGGTGGATAGAAGCAGGGTAAGAGGTAGCGTAAGTTTGACCGCGATGCGGGGTTTGATTGATAGCCTCCGCAGAACAGTATTAGCGCTGAATTGGGAGCCTGCCGGAACCGAATGGTCAGATTACTACTCAAGTACACATAACTACGATGAAGGTGCACTTGAAGCTAAAAGAACGATTGTTGCCTCAGTTATTGATGAGATAGAACCGAAAAACGTATGGGATCTGGGCGCTAATACAGGAATGTTTACTGATATCGCGACGGATCGTGAAATCTTCACGGTTTCTTTCGATATCGATCCAGGTGCAGTCGAGATAAATTACCGGGAGTCCAAACAAAAGAGCGATAAATGGCGATTGCCGCTCATTTTGGATCTAACAAATCCAACCCCCGCGATTGGCTGGAAGAATAAGGAACGCGACGCATTGCTTGAGCGCGGGCCCGCTGACTTAATTATGGCATTAGCATTAGTCCACCATCTTGCAATCTCAAATAATGTGCCAATCGGTGAGTTAGCCTCATTCTTCCATAACTTATGCAATTATCTGTTGATTGAATTTGTACCAAAGTCCGATACCCAAGTTCAAAAACTCCTGGCTTTTCGTGAAGATATCTTCGACGACTACACTCAAGGAACATTTGAAAATGAGTTTTCAAGCTACTTTGACATACTGAGGAAGGAAGCGATCAGTGGTTCAGATCGGATGCTGTATCTCCTAAAGAATAGATCTCAGGTTTAATTTAGTCTGAACCTTGCAGCAATTTCCTTAGCGCAACCATGCGCGCATCTCTACGCCCAACTGGACACTACAACCAGTCTGCCTGAGTGGCAGGGTGACGGGGTACCATCCATCAATAACCCCAAATCCAATCTCAACCCCTATTTAACAAAAACGGGCGCACAGGATGCGCCCGTACAACTGCTGATGTGGTTCACCGGGGTGCCCCCTATGAACTAATCCCCCATCTCAATTCCCTATCTACGGCAAAAAATTGTGAGGATTCACTTTCCCGTACTCATCATGCATCATCTCGAAGTGCAGATGTGGACCCGAGCTGTTACCGGTGCTGCCCATGGCGGCGATGACCGCGCCCTGCGTGACCGACTGGCCACAGCCAACATTAATCGCGCTCAAGTGAGCATAAAGGGTCTGCCATCCATTGCCATGATCGAGAACGACGACGTAGCCATAACCCCAATCGTTCCACCCGGAATACACGACGACACCGGAATCGGAGGCAAAGATGGCATTTCCGACGTCGCCGGCGATATCGATCGCCGGGTGGATAGAGGAGTAATCGTATCCCGATAGATATGTTGAAGTCGCCGGCCATATGAACGTGCTCGTACCCACGGCACCATCGATAACCGTCCCGCAAGCTCCCGGGCCGAGGATCTTCGCAACACCCGGATTAGAACGTGTGATGCGCGGCGCGCTCCAGGTGACCAGCGAACGTGAACCACCCGGTACGATCAAAAGCGTTCCCGCCTCAAGATCGACCTCCGCGGGTTCTATTCCAGGATCGAGATTATTTCCCGGCCACTGCAGGATCGCATCAGGCTCAACACCGAAAAAGCTCGCAACACCTCGCATACCATCGCCGTCGTGCCATGTGTAGAGAGTCCCATCCACGGGTGGAATGTTCAGCTGCTGACCGGGTTTCAGACGGTGAGGGTCATCCTGCAAAACATCATAATTACCCCACAAGATCGATTCTGGCTTCAAGTTGAATTTCTCTGCGATACCAAACAGATTGTCTCCCTGCTGCACCTGGTAACGAATGATCTCCATGCGGGGACGCTCAGGGAAGACGGTGTGCATTTCAGGTCGGCGCAGAATGCCTTCAACTCTCTCGTCAACCGCCTCAAACCGAGGTAGTTGAATCGAAGCCATCTGGAGTTCTGGTCCAAACTCTGGTAGTGCTTCTTCGACAGCCTGTTCGGTGGGGAGCTCAGCTGCGTCAACCGGAAGTGTATCCCAGCCCAATCTGGCGAGCCAAACACCCAAACCGACAACCAGGAGTAGGGCGGCATGACCTGCCAGACGCAGGAGCGGTTCGCGCATCGTAACCAACGCGATATCAACCCAGAGTTGAACCCGTTCCGGCAATCTCCGGACCTTTTCAATAAACGTTTGATCTGGGGTCAAATCAGCTCCCGAAACCTCATATCCAGCATGTACGCGCGGATCATATCAACCATGAAACTACACGTCAAGAGACCACATTTACAATGCCCAACCGGCATTATATCCGCATCTTATTGAACGGTCGCAAACTGCGCTTATTCCTCGGTGAGTGTCTCGAGAAACTCCATGTTTGTTTCGGTACGGGAGAAGCGCTGCATCAGCGCTTGCGTGGCATTAGCCACATCCATGCCGCTACCGTTGGGTGGGTCGATCATATGAGAGTACATTCGTCTCAACAGCCATACCCTCTGGGTGATGTCTGGCCCCAGGAGGAGTTCCTCACGCCGTGTGGAAGATCGGTCGATGTCGAACGCGGGGAAAATGCGCCGTTCCTGGAGCTTGCGTGAGAGATGCAGCTCCATGTTTCCCGTACCCTTGAATTCCTCGTAGACCACGTCATCCATGCGTGAACCTGTATCGACCAGACAGGTGGCAATGATCGTGAGCGAGCCACCTTCTTCGATGTTGCGCGCTGCGCCGAAGAAGCGCTTCGGTGGGTAGAGCGCAGCCGGGTCGATACCGCCTGACAGTGTACGCCCGGAGGGTGTGACCATCAAGTTGTATGCTCTTGAGAGGCGTGTGATCGAGTCGAGCATGATGACAACCTCACGCCCACACTCAACAAGCCGCTTAGCCCGCTCCAGTGCCATCTCAGCAGCACGCACGTGCGAATTCACCGGTTCATCAAACGTGGAGGCGATGACTTCCGCATCCACAGAGCGATCCATGTCGGTGACCTCTTCAGGGCGTTCGCCAATCAGCGCAACCATCAGGTGCACACTGGGGTACTTCAGCGATATGGCGTTGGCTACTTGCTTCAAGACCGTCGTCTTGCCGGCCTTGGGCGGCGAAACGATCAAACCGCGCTGGCCTTTTCCGATCGGTGAGATCAAATTGATCATACGTGTCGCCAATGTATGCCGGTCGGTCTCAAGATCGAATCGTTCCTCGGGGAAAATCGGGGTTAGTTCCTCAAAGCGGGGGCGGTCCTTGGCTTCCTCTGGATCCATGCCATTAATCGCCTCGACCCGGAGCAGGCCGAAATACTTCTCATTATCTTTAGGCGGCCGGATCTGCCCGATGACCATATCACCGGTCCGTAACCCGAAGCGACGGATCTGCGATTGCGAAACGTAGATATCATTGCGTCCTGGTAAATAATGGTCCGCCCGTAGGAAGCCCATCCCCTCATTCATGATCTCCAGAACGCCGCCGCGGAGTTCGAGCCCCCGTCGTTCGGCATCCGCCTGCATAATGTTCAGGACGAGATCTTCTTTCTTCATGCGCGAGGCGCCTGCGATATCGTATTCCTTGGATAATTCGCGCAGCTCTGACAGAGTCATCGCCTCAAGTTGTGCAATATTCATTGTTTGTCTCCAAAGGAGGGTATATTGTGATGATGTCGATTAAACTTCCCGCTTCAGTTGTTGATCAAGAATCGGTCACCCGGACGCGGTAGATTGCTCGAGGGACAAAGGGTCAAGGTTCTAAACTGGAATGTTCGATGGGGAGGCTTCGCTCAAAGCCAGTGCCAATAACGTTTCAATTATAGCATGCTGAAAAGCCTCCTGCAAACCTATTGCTATTAGCCTATCAGTCCTAATCAGTCATGGGGTTCAGTGAGACTCACGCAGCAACTTGCCGCCTATGTATCCGCTAACCAGCTGCAGCAGCGCTATTTGCAGTAGGAGTAATTCAGCAATGATCACCCCGATCCACACATTGTGACCAAATTTCTGCGCTTGCACCGCAAGCGAACCAGCCAGCGACTCTAATCTGTCGACCGATGTAGAGATCGAGGAAGACAAATTCCTTAAGGACGCGGACATGCTGCCGATACCATCGATAGCATCACTCATCTCTGGGCTGACACCATCTAGCGCTTGGCCAAACGCATCGATATCCTCGCTGACTGCGATAAGCGCGGATGGCATCGGCATGAGGCTATCCGACACATCTAGCAACGCCTCATCCAGGGGTTGCTCGGGGGCATAGCTCACACCGGTGAGGAAGCGTAGTGAACTGAGCACACGCAGCATTTGGTCCATCGCCCGCGCCCCAGATTGTGCCGACTCGAGTGCAGATCGCGTGGAGACGATCGCACTCGGGGCTTCTTCTCCAAGAACGGACTGGATCGACACAAGCAAGGGCTCGATATTCTCCAGATTGGTCTGCGCCTCTTCCAACGCAGATGCGGATGCATCCAGCGCCCCAGACGCCTTTACAAGTGCATTCTCGGCACCCGCCACGATCTGGGCAATTTCTCCCGCCTGTTTGCTGGCCTCAGATAAAGCCTCTTCACCCTTCTCAATCAAGCCCCTAGCGAGGATTGGCAGAGCGACCATACCGATCAAAATTAGAATCGTAGCCAGAGCGCTCCAGATCGAGAGCACACGACCAAGCCAATCTCCAGACCGCCCTTTATAAAGGAATTGCATCCTTCCTCTACCCCATGCTTTCCTGAATTATTGACCGCTCTCAGCCAATGCGGTCGTATTGGATTTCACTGACTTCCATCAGCGCTTCCCAATTATGGTTGGCGATGATCTCCCGCACAGTGCGTGTCTTCGATCGCATCACAAGGCTGTGCGTGCGCGCTCCATGGCCGTAATATTTCACACCTTCAACAAGCTCACCATCCGTGATGCCGGTGATCGAGAAGAAAATATCATCCCCAGAGACCAGGTCATCTGTAGTGAGGATGCGGTTGAGATCGTAGCCCAGCTCGACCGCGTGCTTCGCTTCTTCTTCATTCCTTGGATAAAGCCTGCCCTGGATCTCGCCTCCCATGCACTTCATTGCGCAGGCCGCCAGTACGCCCTCCGGCGTGCCTCCGACACCGACAAGCATGTCGATCCCGGTCTCGCGTCTCGCCGTCATAATTGCGCCGGCCACATCACCATCGGTGATCAAGCGGATGCGCGCGCCGGTCTCTCGGACGCGCTGGATCAGATCTCCATGCCGATCCCGCTCGAGGATAATCACGGTCAGGTCATCCACATCGCTGCCCTTGGCCTTCGCGAGCGATTGGATGTTATCCTCGATCGGCGCATCCAGATCAATATGGCCAGCTCCTGGTTCACCTACCGCAATCTTGCTCATATAAACGATTGGACCTGGATTGAACATCGTCCCATGCTCAGCTAGTGCGATTGTGGCAACCGAATTTGGGCGTCCCTGAGCGAGCAGACGCGTGCCTTCAACCGGGTCGACAGCGATGTCGAGTTCAGGCCCATCCCCGCTGCCTAGAACCTCTCCATTGAAGAGCATCGGCGCCTCATCTTTTTCGCCTTCTCCGATAATGATGACACCGTGGATATCGAGTGAATTCAAGACGAGGCGCATCGCATCAACTGCGGCTTGATCGCCGTCTTCTTTCCTGCCCCGGCCCATCCAGCGCCCAGCAGCCAGGGCTGCCGCTTCCGTCGTCCTGACAAGTTCCAGCGCCAAGTTGCGAGTCGGTTTGGTCATGCTATCACTCCTGATTCTTCGCTATTCGTTAGGCAAGAAAAACAACGAGGTGAAACCCGATCAGAGCTGCCCAAAACCATGAATCCATGCGGTCCAGCGCACCGCCATGGCCTGGCAACAAGGCCCCGGTATCCTTCAAACCCACTTCTCGTTTTAGCATGCTGATTCCCAGGTCGCCGAGGGGTCCAAGCATGCCCACCACTGCGCCGATGATCATAATAACGCTTATTTCTGGCCTCGCTGCTGGATCGGAGCCGATCGATAGCATTTTGAGGAAAAGCATGGCGCCAAGCAGCCCACCAACAATTCCAGCAAGATAGCCCTCCCAGGACTTCTTCGGGCTGGTGCGAGGCGCAAGCCGGTGGCTGCCAATGGCATTGCCAACGATATAGGCCGCGATATCCGCAAACCAGATTGCCGACAGCGCAATCAGGAACCAGGTCAGGCCATCGGGAAGCCTGCGCAGCAATATCAAATAACTACCAACCCAGCCAACATAGATAAATCCAGAAACGGTGAGCGTGAAGTCAGAACCGGCGTGCTCCACGCCCAACTCAAATTCACGTACATGCCACGCCATCGCCACAATACAGAACGTTCCGACGATCAAAGCGTCGTAATCAAATTGTGTGAAAAATCTCGAGATTGAGATGACCAGCACGCCGACGACCATCAACGGTGCTGCAGGTCTTCGGCCTACGTGCCTGAAGAGCGAAGCAAACTCGAGCACAGCCAATGACAGCACAAATGCGAGTCCCGTCAGAAAGAGCCATTCGCCATCTGCGATGACCCAGGTCATGAATGGTATCAGGAGCAGCGCGATCGCGGCTCGCCGGGGCAACATCTCAATTCGTGGTGATAGGATCCGAGATTTGTCCGTAACGCCTCTCGCGCTGAGCATACTCATGCAGCGCCTTCAAAAGTTCGTCAGGACCAAATTCGGGCCAATAGGTGGAGGTTACATACCACTCAGAGTAAGCGCCCTGCCAGATAAGGAAATTGCTCACCCGCATCTCGCCAGAAGTGCGAATGATTAGATCAGGATCCGGGCAATTACTTGTGTAGAGGTATTCGCAGACACGTTCTTCAGAGATATCTTCAGGCTCCAAACCGTCCTCGATCATGCGCTGGATGGCGTGCACGATTTCATCCCGACCGCCGTAATTCCAGGCGACGTTCAGGATCAACTGCTCATTGTCCTTGGTGAGTTCAATCGCCTGCCAGACCTTCTCCTGCAGTTCTTTGCTCAGCCGTTCGAGATGACCAAGATGGCGCAGTTGAACGCCATTTTCATGCAGCGAATCTAGCTCTCGATCGATGACATCCTCGAGAATATTGATCAATCCACGTACTTCTGCCGCCGGCCGCCCCCAGTTTTCCGTCGAGAAGGCGTAGATCGTCAGATACTTGATGCCGTACTCAACCGAGGCTTCCAGGATGCGGCGGAGATTATCGACGCCCGCACGGTGCCCTGCCAGACGAGGCAGCCCGCGCTCACGCGCCCAGCGTCCGTTGCCATCCATGATGATCGCAACGTGAGTTGGGATCTGTTCAGGTAGATTTTGCTCGGAGGAATCAGCCATAGGAAAAAGAAATCTAATTAGACTTCCATTACTTCCTTTTCTTTGCGTACGCTGATGGTGTTGATCTCCTCGATGTATTTATCCGTGAGGTGTTGGAGATCGTTCTCGGCACGGTGAAGTTCATCCTCGGAGATCAGTTTTTCACGCTCAAATTCGCGCAAATCGTTTTGAGTGTCGCGGCGCACATTGCGAACAGCCACACGTGCTTCCTCAGCGCGGCTTTTCACAACACGCATCAATTCCTGTCGACGCTCTTCGGTCAGAGGTGGAATGTTGAGCCTGATGATTTTGCCATCATTATTCGGTGTTAATCCGAGATCTGATGCGAGCAATGCACGTTCGATATCCTTGATGCTGCCGGGGTCAAATGGGCGGATTGTGAGTAAACGAGGCTCCGGCGCGGAAATCGTCGCCAGCTGCATGATCGGCGTCGGGTTGCCGTAATACTCCACGCTCAACCTCTCAACCAACGCGGGTGAGGCTCGTCCGGTCCGGATCGTTGCCAGGTCATCCTCAAATGAGCGGATGGCGCCCCTCATACGATTCTCGGCTTCGTGCAGTGCTTCTTTAACCATGATTGGCTCCTGGTGAAAGGTCCTTCATGCGTCAGAAACTGCCTATAGCATAACGCAAAAATCTTGATTTTGCGAAAAGACGGAGGATGGCAGTCAGAGAATACTCTCTTACTGCGATTAACACGAACTAATCATATCGTGCTCTGAAAAATCGCTGTATCGTCTAAATAGGGAAGCGCCTCAAAGGTGCGAAGACGTGCCAGGACTGTCACTCCGAGATCATCGTGCCGATCGTTTCGCCGCGCAGTGCGGTCTCAAGGCTGCCCTCATGCCACATATTCAAGACCAGGATCGGGAGGTGATTGTCCATGCACAATGAGATCGCCGTGCTGTCCATGACTTCCAACCTACGGTTGAGCGCGTCGATGTATGTAAGGTGGCCAAAACGCTCGGCGTCCGGGTTCTTCTCCGGATCCGAGTCATAAATACCATCGACCTTTGTCGCTTTGATGACGATATCTGCTTCGATCTCCATGGCGCGCAGTGCAGCAGCAGTATCGGTTGAGAAGTAAGGATTTCCGGTGCCGCCACCCAGGATGACGACGCGGTCCTTCTCAAGATGACGGATCGCACGCCGGCGGATGTAAGGTTCGGCCACGGCACGCATCTCTACCGCAGACATCACCCGCGTGACAGCGCCCGAACGTTCCAGAGCATCCATCAACGCCAGTGAATTGATCACCGTACCGAGCATTCCCATGTAGTCAGCCGTGGCTCGCTCCATGCCGCGCTCGATGCCTTCACGCCCGCGCCACAGGTTTCCAGCGCCGATCACAATCGCGACCTCGACACCCATCCCGCGCACGCGTTCAACCAGCGCAGCGACCTCCTCGGCCCGGTTCGGATCGATCCCAAACCCACTCTCGCCCGCCAGTGCTTCGCCGCCAAGTTTCAAAAGAATACGTCGGTAGATTGCATCCGCCATCGATTCGGTCTCCCAGATCTGCGAGCTCCAGATGAAATAATCGGGCCAACGATCGTTGGCCCGATGGGTTCATTCCATCTCTTCGCCGACTTCCCAGCGAACAAATCGGCGAATATCAATGTTTTCGCCGATGGAGACAATCGTCTCCTTGATTAACTCCTCGACGCTTTTCGATTCGTCCCGGATGTACTCCTGCCGGAGCAGGCAGGTTTCATCGAGAAATTTATTGACCCGCCCTTCGACTATGCGGTCGATCACATTCTCAGGCTTGCCCTCATCCAGAGCACGTTTCTTCGCAATGCTCTGCTCGGTTGCGATGATCTCCTCCGGGACCTCTTCATCGGAGACCCAGAGCGGTGACATCGCGGCGATCTGCAGCGCGATCTCGTGAGCCAATTCCTGAAACTCGTCTGTTCGGGCCACAAAATCTGTTTCACAGTTAACCTCAACCATCACCCCCACGCGCCCACCAATGTGGCTGTAAAGCTCGAGGATCCCGTTGCTGGTCTCCCGATCACTGCGTTTCTCAGCGTCGGCCATGCCCTTCTCGCGCAAGACGATGATTGCCTTCTGTATGTCGCCATCAGCTTCCTCGAGTGCTTTACGGCAGTCGAGGATCCCCGCGCCGGTTTTTTCTCTAAGTGTCTTAATGTCCTCGGCTGGGATACTCATGCCTAGGCTTCCTCCTCGTCTTCTTCGTCTTGTTCATCTTCTTCGTCTTCTTCGTCAGGTTCGTCTTCTTCGTCTGCTTTGCCTTGTTCGTCTTCTTCGTCTACTTTGCCTTCTTCGTCCTCTTCGTCGCCTTCATCGACTTCGGGTTCTTCACTCTCGCCCTCAGCCTCGTCCTCTTCGGATTCTTCAACTTCGGAGGCTTTATCCTCTTCCGCTTCCTGCACTTCCTCTTCGGATTCTTCGGGCTCTTGTTCTGCTTGCGCTTGCTTTTCCTTGTCGCCGAACTCACCACTTTGCAGTTTGGCAAGTGTAGCCTCACCGAGCAGTTCTTCATCGCTCAATTCGACTTCATCGGCAGCAATCGCCTCTGCGTCGCGCTCGGCGACTTCCTCTTCCTCATCCTTGCGCATCGCCTTACCCTCGAGCACGGCATCGGCAACGGTTGAAGTCAGCAGCTTGATCGCACGAATCGCATCATCGTTTGAAGGAATGACATAGTCGATCACGCCCGGATCACAGTTCGTGTCTACAAGAGCGACGACCGGGATCTTCAACAAATTCGCTTCGTGGATGGCAGTTTCTTCCTGCTGGACATCGACGACAAACAGCGCTTCGGGAAGCGAGCGCATCTCGCGAATACCACCCAGTCGGGATTCGAGCTTATCGATCTTGCGATCCATGCTCAACGCTTCTTTCTTGGTGAGCAGCTCAAATTCGCCTTCGGCTCGTCGACGCTCCAGGTTCTCGAGCTCATCGATGCGGCTGCGGATTGTCTGCCAGTTCGTGAGCGTTCCGCCTAACCAGCGCAGATTCACATACGGCATGCCGCAGCGTTTCGCTTCCAACTCAACCGTTTCTTGAGCCTGTCGCTTGGTGCCCACGAAGAGCACCGTTCCGCCATCTATGACGATGTCACGAAGCAGCTCATAGCTCTCCTGGAGTGCTTCCAGAGTCTGCTGCAGGTCGATAATGTGGATGCCGTTGCGTTCGGTGAAGATGTAAGATTTCATCTTCGGGTTCCACTTGCGTGTGCGGTGTCCGAAGTGGACGCCCGTTTCTAACAGCGCCTTCATACTTACTACAGCCATGAGGTAACCTCCTGTGCGTTTGGCCTCCGCCTCCATCCACCCGCTCTGAAACCGGCTGGCTCACCGGCACGCTCAGATCAGTCCGGAGACGTGTGTATTTGCCCATTCGGGCAGAATTAGTCCCGCAGGGCAACTTCGACCCAGCGGGAGCGACGGTCAGTATAACATGTGCACATGTGTACGTCAAAGAATGAAAGGAATGGATTTATTCTTGGAGGTGCTGCACCCGGACAGATTTAATGCTGGACAAGTTGCTATTCCAGCTTAGCGTCTACTCGTTTTAGAAAACGCTCTACATCGATCACGACGCGAGTGTGCTGCGCCTCACCGATCTTCTCGGTTTGGTCCCATACCTGTGCATTTAGTTCGACGGTGTTACCCTGAACCGAGGCGATCTCTACACGGACTTTAACGGACGTCCCTTCCGGGGTCGGTGCGAGGTGCTTGAGCTTGACGGCGGTTCCCACCGAGGTGCGTGCGTCATCCAGCAGCTCATCGAGCATATCGCGCGAAGTCGATTCGATGAATGCGAGCATCGCCGGCGTGGCATAGACACCGAGCGAGCCACTGCCGATATGGGCAGCCGTGCATTGCTCCGTAACAACCTGCTCATTCTCGCGGACCAGGCCGATGTGTTCTTCTGTGATGCTCATGTGCCCTCGCAGGCGCTAATCCGTCTCGATCAATGCCACCGCCACAGCGGCGGCGTGTTCATGTGTGTGGGTCAGGCTGACCGACCATGCGCTGACACCCAATTCCTCCGAAACCCTTGCCGCCTCAGCATACAGCTTCAAGATCGGCTCTTGATGGGGTCCGTTTACGATCTCGATGTCCTTCCACCCGATTGTGCCGATGCCTGTGCCCAGTGCCTTCGCCACAGCTTCCTTGGCAGCGAAACGGGCGCTGAGCGCCGGCGTGTGGGCGTGCGCGTCGACCAACTCCTGCAGCGTGAAGAAACGCTCGAAGAAGCGCTGACCGTGACGCAAGATCGCTCGATCGATCCGGTCGACCTCGACGATGTCGACGCCGGTACGAATGTCAATCACAGCTCACGCTCCTCCGGGCCCGCAATTGCAATCGCCAGGCGCTCAGGGTCAATATAACGCTGTGCGGTTTCAAGAATCTCTTCACGCGTGATCTCTGCGATGAGCTCTGGATAGCGCTGGTAGTAATCCAGGCCCAGGTCATAGCGTTCCAGATGCAGGAGTGCACTGCCCACACCCTCATTTGATTCTAATTGGAGCGGCAGCCGGCCGACGTAGTGCATCTGGTTTTCAAGCAGCTCTTCTGCGCTCACCTTCCTGGAGACGAATCTGCCCAACTCCTTAATGATGATCTCGATGGCACGCTGCTCATTTTCCGGATTCACCCCTGCCTGAACCTGCCACGGGCCCGGACCAGGGCCGCCAGAAAGCACGCTGTAAGCGCTGTATGCTAAACCTTCTGATTCTCGCACGGCCTCACCGATACGCCCCATGAGCCCAAAACGACCAAGGATATTGTTGCCTACTGCGGCAGCCAGATAGCCCTCATCGAAGCGACTCGGCCCTTTGCACCCGACGACGATGTCACTCTGCCGCTTCCCTTCCAGACGGACCTCGCGCTGTGTGTTATGCTTGAGGTCCTTCACCGGAGGCAGCTCGGACTGCACCGTCTTGGCGCGCTTCGACCAGGTGCCCAGCCTGGCTTCGACAATCGCAGCCGCTCGCTCGGCCTCGACCCCGCCAACCACCGCGATTACCAGGCCTTCAGACCCAAAGGTCTCGGCATGGAACCGGCGCATATCATCTGGGGTCAGGCCCTGCACGGTTTCGGTGTACCCATCGACGGGATAGCGATATGGGTGATCCCGGTAAACGATCTCGTCGAATGCCAGCTGGGCTTGCGAACCTGTGTCCTGTGCCCTTATCGCAAGTGCGGTGAGCTGCTGCGATCTCAATCGTTCGACCTCTCGCTTTGGGAAGATCGGGTTAGAGAGCACATCGAGTAGAAGGTCGAGCAAGAGCGGTAGATCTTCAGCCAGTGACTTGCCTCGGAAAGAAGTCGTATGACCGCTCGCACGGACGCTCAACCCGGCCCCGATCGACTCAATCGCTTCGAATAATTCCTCGAAGGATCGTTGGGCTGTGCCGCGCATAAGCGCCAGAGATGTCAGGTATGCAAGCCCGGATTTCTCCGGCTGCTCCTGCAGCGATCCGACAGGCAGGAAACCCTGAAACACGACCGAGGGGCTGGCGAAGTTCTCTCGCGCCAGCAATGTGACCCCATTCGAGAACCGGCGGCGTAATATCGTCTCCGGTCCGGGAAGGCTTTGAACGTCAAGTTCAGGCAGCTCGAGCTTCTTTTCAGGCATGCTCCACCTTCGGAACAGGATGGTACACACCCACGATCCTATTGCTGCGTTTCAAGTAGCGGCGTGCGCTGTCCCAGGCGCTGTCAGGCGTAACTTCAGACAGCCGTTCAAGGTAGGTCTCCAGCCAGGTATGTTCAGCAAACATCTCCGTGAAACCCAGCCAAAAACCCTGATTGGTGATGCTTTCGCTGCTGTAAGCGAAAAGCGCCTTGGCTTGTTTTATTGCCTTCGTAAGTTCGCGCCTTTCAATCGGTTTTGACAGAATCCGTTCCATCTCTTCATCTAGAATGTCCAGCGCTTCTCCCGGCTCTTTATCCGGACGAACAGTCACATGGATTGTGTAAAGATATGGATCAATCGTCGCTGCCAGGCCTCCCTGCACCGACGCGGCGACCTCACCGTCAACCAGGGCACGGTAGAGTCGCGATGTTTTATTGGATATCCCACCGGAGAAGAAATTGAAACTAGAGGCTCCTGCCAGTACGCTGCTCAGCACCGCCATGGCGATAAAGTCATCCGAAGAGGCCGGGGGAGCATGATATGCGACCTTGAGGAACGGTGTCTCACCCGGTCCTTCAACGTGCACGATTTTCTCGCCTGGCTGAGGAGGCTCTGGCCTTGATTTAAAAGCACTGATTTTGTCTGTGGGCAAATTACCGAACACGGCGCGGATCTTATCCAGCATCGGGCGGATTTTGAAATCGCCAACCACACTTAGCACGGCGTTGGAGGGGATGTAATGGCTGCGGTAGTGCTCATATAAATCCTCGCGCGTGATCGTACGCAAATCAGCCATATCCCCGATGACGCCATGATGGTAGCTGTTGACTCTGAACGCCGCTGCCTGCACCTCTTCTGCGAGCCGGAAGGTTGGTTCGTTTTCGTGTCCTTGCCGTTCGGAGATGATAACGGTGCGCTCGGATGCAACTTCCTTCGGCTCGAAGAGGCTGTTCACCATCCGATCGGCTTCGAGGTCCAGAGCCAGGTCGATCCGATCGGCGGGCATGGTCTCAAAATAAGCGGTCCAATCGAGCCATGTAAATGCGTTCCAGATTCCGCCATCGCGCGAGATAACCCGATCGAGTAACCCGGCCGGGTATTTCGGCGTGCCCTTGAACTGCATATGTTCAACCCAGTGGGAGATTCCCGTCGATCCCGGCCGCTCGTTGCGGGAGCCAACCCGGTACCAGATCCAACTGCTGATGAGCGGCGCGGTGTGGACTTCCTTAAGTCGAACCTGCAGCCCGTTGCGCAGCCTGGTAGCGGTGACCGTCCCTTCTTTAGCCGTCATTAATTAGCCCGTCGCAGGATCGCCGTTGGCGTCGTAACCGCGACCGACCGCCAGGTACGTGAAACCAAGCTCCTGCATTTTTGTGGGATCATAAATATTACGCCCATCGACAACGGTCGGGCTTTTCATCAGATCGCGGATGCGTTCGAGGTCGAGATGCACGAACTCGTTCCACTCAGTGCACACCACCAGTGCGTCGGATTCTTCAGCAAGATCATACGGATCGTTCGCCATCTGGATTTGGGGCATTTGCTTCTTGGCGTGGGACATACCGACGGGATCGAACGCATGAATTTCTGCGCCTTCCTCGAGCAGACGTTCAGCGATCTCAAGCGCAGGCGCATCACGCAGGTCATCCGTATTGGGCTTGAAAGTCAGACCAAGCAATCCGATCTGTTTCCCGGTGACATCGCCAACTGAGCTGCGCACCTTGTCAACAAGCATACGCCTACGGTCAGCGTTGATCTCCATCACCGCAGAAAGAAGCTGCGGGTGGCGACCTTTGATTTCGGCCATGTGCGCTAACGCCTTGACATCTTTGGGGAAGCAGGAACCGCCGTACCCCAGACCGGCTTCAAGAAAATGCGGGCCAATGCGCGGGTCGTAGCCCATCCCAACCTTGACCTCCTTGACATCCGCTCCGAGCGCCTCACAGATGTTGGCGATCTCGTTGATAAACGAAATCTTGGTCGCCAGGAAAGCGTTGGAGGC
>CBFDDM010000081.1:0-14651 GCA_965603565.1 uncultured Anaerolineales bacterium
CGCTTCGCGCTGACCCGTAGATTCGGTCACCACCGCGCGGCGCACACGCTCGGCGGTCATCTGCCGGTTCATCGCTTCCTGGACTTCCTTCGGGGGGATGATCTCGCGGATCTCAACGTTGGTCACCTTCACGCCCCAGCGTTCTGTGACCTCGTCCAGCTTCACCCGCAGGGTCTGGTTGATGTGATCGCGCTGTGATAGCACATCATCGAGCGCAATCGCACCAATGACCGAGCGCAACGTCGTCGTAGCCATACCCTGCGCCGCCATCTCAAAGTTGCCGACCTGGATGACGCTCTGCATCGCATCCACCACCTTGTAATACCAGATAAAGTCGATGGCGATCGGCGCGTTATCCAGCGTGATCGAGGTCTGATGCGGGATCTCACGCACCTGCTCACGCAGATCGACCCTCACCCCCCGCTCGATGAAAGGGATCAGGATTACAAGACCAGGCCCCCGCTCTCCGACACAGCGCCCGAGTCGGAAGACGACCAGTCGTTCATATTCCTGAACGATGCGAATCGCCGTCGCCAGGAACGACAGCGCGACTAACCCGACCGCGCCAACCAGACATACAACAAATGTCGTGCCCTGCATTACATTATCCTCCTTCGATCAGGAAGGGACGCTTTCGTTTCCTTCCACCGGCTCAACCAGCAAAAGCAGCCCGTCGCGGTCGACAACCCGAACTTTTTCACCAACCTGAATGGGACGTTCTGCCCTGGCAGTCCACAATTCGCCGGCTACATAGATCGAGCCGGTCAAGTCCAGCGCAGTCCTCACATCGCCAATTTTCCCCAGCACATTGGAGGGGTCCAGGCTTGGCCTGGTACGCTGGGCTTTGATCGAGCTGCGCACGGCCAGCCAGAAATAACCGAGCGTAAGCAGCGAGACCAGCAACGCCAACAGCGGACTGACCGCCGGACCTGGTTCTGGGGTGTCGAAGAGAAAGACCGAACCCAGGCTGAGTGTCAGCGCAGAGAGCAGCAACCAGGGCTCAAATTTTTCAAGGCGAAGAGAGAGAATATAGAAAACAATGCCTGCTGCGAGGACAATCAGCGCCCAAAGATTAAAGGGCAGCACCAAAGTGCCTAAGCCAGCGCCCGCGAGGGTCATCAAGGCCAGCAGCTCGAGCACCCCTGTACCCGGACTGAGAACCGCCAGCGCAGCCAGCCATATACCAGCGACCAACAGCAAATACAGTAAGTTTGGAAAGAGCGCACTTTCAAGAAAGGCAGCCATCACTACTCCTCGCGCGGTTCACGCATAGCATAGAGGATCAACCAGATAATCACTGCCCCAGAACAGACATTTAGCAGACATTGTCAACCGCTTCAAGCGATCTTCAAATCTAGAACTTAATGTTCCGGATTACACGCTTTTTTCGTACATCCGGTACGTTTTGTACACCTCACCGCCGAGAGTGCGGATCGCCCGGTTCATCATTTCGTTGCTCTCGAGAATCCAGCTCATCTCAGCGTACTTGAAGCCCTTGGGGATTGCGTTCTTTGCGGTCTCCATGTACATCAGCGCGTCAACCCCTGTGCCCCGGTATTCGGGAAGCACACCCAGGGCGAAAACCCGAATCCAATCCAGACGGCCACCGAGCTTCCAGTGCCATAGAAGCTTCAACATGGTGATAAATTCCGGTGTGTCCGGGTTCGGGTAGGCTCTCTTTAAGGGCTGGTTTAGATCCGGTAGCGAGATTGATCCACCTACCAGCCTGCCTTCTGCCTCGACCAGGATGACCAGATCAGGATCGATGATCTGCTTCAACTGCTTGGCCATCAAGTCGATCTCTGCGTCAGTGAATGGCACAAAACCCCAATTCTTATCCCAGGAGCTATTGTAAATCTCCTTGAACGCATGCACTTCCTCGTCGAAGCGTTTCATGTCGAGCGTCCGCACAGTCAGATTGCGCCGCTTGCGGATCTTCTCGACAACCCGGATCAGCTTGGGTGGTATGTTGGCAGCGAAATCGGCCACCGGCAGTGCGTAAGCCCATAAATCCATCGCCTTCTGGTATCCATTAGCTTCCAGATGGGCCCGGTAACGTTCCGGATTATAGGTCATGAGGATGCGTGGTGCGTCGTCGAAACCATCGATCAGCAAGCCGAGTTCATCGTTGCTGGAGAACTGCGCCGGACCAATCAACGCTTCATGTCCCCGCTGCTTAACCCATTGCTCCGCCTCCTGCAGCAAAGCCTTTGCCGCCTCGGCATCGTCGAGCACCTCGAAGAAGCCGAAGAAACCGACGTTGGTGCCCTGGAAATTGTTGTATTTCTCGTTGGATATGGCCGCGATCGTCCCGACCACCTCTTCTCCTCGCTGTGCAAGAAAATAATCGACCGAGGCGTGCTCAAAGAAAGGGTTATGCTCCGGCGAGAGGAACTCTTTTCGCTCAGATATCAACGGCGGTACCCAGTAGGCATCATCCTTATAAACCGTCCATGGGAAGTGAATGAACCGCTCGAGCTCCGTTTGTGATGCGACCTTCTGGACCTTTAAATCCGACATGCGCGCCTCCTGTAATGCAATCAGGGATTATACAATCCTGCGAATTGAGGGCAACAGGCTTCCGTCTGGTTAGATCCAGGACCAAACTTAATCAAAGCAGCCTGGATGGGGACACGAGTTTATTCGATTTGTGGGCCATTTTCGCTCAATGGTATGATTGCCATCGATACTTGGAGAAGGCCGATCAATTACCCACTCTCATTAACACTGGCTGTCCTGGCTGGTTTCTTCTGGATTATCTTCTCGGAGCGAGAAGATCGTCTGCGCCGACGGGTTGAAGCGGAGGACGACAGCATACCTGACCCGTTCTTGGCTGGCGTTTCTGCCCTTGTTCTTGCCATCATCGCCGCACGTCTCGGCTATGTCGCCCTGCATATGGCCTATTACCTGGCCAACCCCGTGGAGATACTCCTATTGTGGGAAGGCGGCTTGTCGGGAGTCGCCGGCATTGCAGGTGCTCTGTCTGGCCTGGGAGCATATGTGCTTTATACTCGAGGAAACCTCTGGGTCTTAGGTGATGCACTCGCCGTACCGGCCCAATTTGTACTCCTCGGTTCGTGGGCAGGCTGTTGGTTCGAGGGCTGCGCCTATGGCGTCCCAACGGATCTTGATATGCTAATCATGGGCACGGATCCATACGATGCTTTTATGCCACGCTGGCCAACTCAGGGCATGGGCGTGATCTTGAGCCTGATCTCGTTGGGGGCACTCCTCTGGATCGGCGAGCAGGAGACCCCTGTCGGGCTGCGATTTGCTATGAGCCTGACCGCCGGGGCGCTCAGTGCTGCGGTCATTGGGCTCTACCGTTCCGATCCGGTGCTGATGCTCGGACTTGCCCGCCTGGATACCTGGGGCTATGCGCTCTTCACGATCGCAGGCATGATTATGATGGCCGCGCGTCTCTATCGGAACAATTGATTTTTAGGAGCGAAGATGTCAAAAGTTAAGCTTGCGCTGGCTCAGATCAACACCGTATTGGGCGATATCGATGCGAACCTCGAGAAACATCTAGCCATGGTTGAGCAGGCCCGGGAGCAGCACGCTGACATGCTCGTTTTTCCCGAGCTCTCGCTCACCGGTTACGTGCTCCAGGATCTCGCCCCCGGCGTTGCGCGCCAGCCAATTGCCGATGATCCGGCATTCGGGCCACTGCTCAAAGCCAGCGAAGACCTCGACCTGGTCGTCGGTTTCGTCGAGGCCGATCGCCGACATCGCTTCTACATCGCCGCGGCCTACCTCTCTCGAGGCGAGGTCATCCACGTACACCGCAAGGTCTACTTGCCCACCTACGGATTATTTGATGAAGGCAGGTTTTTTGCCTGGGGCGATCAGGTCCGGGCATTTGAAACTCGTTTTGGGCGCTTTGGTCTGCTTATCTGCGAGGATTTCTGGCACGCCTCACCACCCTACCTTCTCTGGTTGGACGGTGCCGAAGTGCTGCTGTTGATCTCCGCTTCACCTGGTCGCGGGTTGGGTGCTGGCCCGGTGCTTGAATCAGCACAATGGGTTGAACGCATCAACCAGGCTTACGCCAGCCTTTTCACGACATTTGTCGTGCACACCAATCGGGTTGGCTTTGAAGATGGGCTGCATTTCTGGGGTGGCGCGACCGTGTTCGACCCTGACGGGAAACGTCTGGCACGAGGTCCCTACGGTGAAGAGGCGCTCACCTTTGTGGATATCGATCTCGATCAATTGCACCGCACGCGCACCCGACTTCCACTGCTTCGAGACGAAAGAACGCACCTCATGCAGAAGGAGTTAGCCCGCATCCTTGGTGACCGGCTGCCGCAATCTGGCGACTTGAGACCCCCGGCTGGAAACGAGTAAACGCGAACTCAAATCCATCGATGCAATATCATTCGCCTTATGGAGCCCAATATGGATGAAATTCAAGAGACACTTAAAATCAACACGGATCTTGCTCAATCGATCCTTACTAACTTCATCAAGATCGAGATTGAGCGCTCTGGTTTCGAACGTGCTGTACTCGGCGTCTCGGGGGGCGTTGACTCGGCACTTTCGTGTTTTCTCACCGCTGAAGCTCTGGGACCAGAGAACGTGCTCGCATTACACATGCCATATGAGACCACACCGGACCAAGCCACCCAGCACGCGATGGAAGTCATTGAGCTCTCCGGCGTACAGCACAAGTCGCTGGATATCGCTCCTTTTGTGGACCCGATTTTCGAGCGCATACCCGAAGCCGACCGGGTCCGCCAGGGCAACATCATGGCGCGCATGCGCATGATCCTGCTGTATGACCAATCCGTGGATTTCAACGCGCTCGTCATGGGCACCAGCAATAAGACTGAGATTCTGCTCGGCTACACAACGCTCTACGGTGACAACGCTTGTGCGCTAAACCCGCTGGGCGATCTGTTCAAGACCCAGATATGGCAGTTGGCCCGTGCCGTGGAGGTGCCCGATGAAATCGTCCATAAAGCCCCCTCTGCCGATCTATGGACCGGACAGACCGATGAAGGCGAATTAGGCTTCACCTACGCACGCGTCGATCAACTCCTTTACCTGTTGGTCGATCAACGCTATTCGCCGGAAGCTTGTGTGCAGGCTGGTTTCGATGAAGATTTCGTGTCCGAGGTCATACGACGCATTCAACGCACACAGTTCAAACGCATGCTGCCGCCGATCGCCAAGCTCAGCAACCGCACCGTCGGATACGACTTCCTATACCTTCGCGATTGGGGCACATGATCGGATGACAGGGAGCATAAAGAAATGAAACGCGCCGTAAGCATCAGCATCGGTTCATCCTCGAGAGATAAGGTCATAGAGACCACACTCCTGGGCGAGAAGATACGCCTCGAGCGCATTGGCACGGATGGCGACATGCAGCGCGCCGCACAGCTCTTTGCCGAACTGGACGGCCATGTCGACGCGTTTGGTGTAGGCGGCACAAACCTGGCCTTACAGGTCGGTGAACGAGCCTATCCGCTGCACTCGGTTCAGTTCCTCGTCGATGGAGTCCACCACACCCCGATCGCTGATGGATCCGGTCTCAAGAACACATTGGAAGCCAGGCTGGCCAACTTTATCGAGACGCACCTGGAAGTCCCTGACGAGAAACGGCGCGCACTGATAACCAGCGGCACCGACCGCTGGGGCATGACGCATGGTTTCCTTCAAGCCGGCTATGATTGTGTGATTGGTGATTTCATGTTTGCGCTCGGCCTACCCTTGCCACTGCGCAGCGAAAAGGCCGTGAAACGCGCTGCTCGCCTCATTTTGCCGATCGCCTCGCGCCTGCCTTTTAAGTGGCTCTACCCAACGGGGGAGAAGCAGGAGCAGCGCGAACCCAAGTGGGAAGAGCACTTCGCCTGGTCGCATGTCATCGCTGGCGACTGCCACTTCATCACTCACTACATGCCCGATTCTTTGGAAGGCAAGATCATTGCAACCAACACAACCACAGTGAGCGATGTCGAGTTGTTCACCCGCGCCGGAGTCGCTCATCTGGTTACTTCGACTCCCGTGTATGAAGGACGCTCTTTCGGCACCAACCTCATGGAGGCTGCATTGATCGCCGTCTCGGGGAAGGGGCGTGCACTGCATAAAGAGGAAATCCTGGCGTTGCTGTCCGAGCTCAATTTGGAACCACAGCTTCAGACCCTCCATAAGTAAGCGCATGAGTTGGACGAGCGGGCATCGATGACACGCAAAGACTTCGATCGACATGTTTACCAGCTTTGCAGGAAGATACCCGCTGGTCGTGTGATGACCTATGGCTCGCTTGGAGAACACATTCCGCCTCCTGCCGACATGAACCCGATCAGCTACGATCGCATTAAAGCCCGCTGGGTGGGCTATGCCTTGAAACGCTGTCCTGATGATGTGCCCTGGCACCGGGTTGTTAATGCCAGAGGGGAAGTCAGCGCTAGACCGGGTTATGAATTGCAGCGCGCCCTGTTAAAGGATGAGGGTGTCGAGTTCAATCGAGACGGAAGGACTAATTTAGCACATTATCTTTGGAAACCATCGGTGCAGAAGGGTGAATAACATGAGGGAGGGGGTTTGAGCGAGACTATCAGCGCGGTCGTCCTCGCCGGAGGCATGATCACGGAAGGCGACCCCTTATACGAATCGACCGGTACGCTGAAGAAATCGATGCTGCCCGTCGCGGGCAAGCCGATGGTGCAGTGGGTCATCGAGGCCATCGACCGCTCGGTTTCCATCGCGCATATCATCGTGGCCGGCCTCGAAGAACAGCTCTGGTTTGAGACGACCAAACCGAACTCGACCATGCCGGATACCGGGGGGATGCTCGCCAATATCAAACAAGGTCTGGAAGCGGTAAATGGGATGGGCCAGGGTGATGAGTTCGTGCTTCTGGCATCTGGCGATATACCCACGATCACACCGCAGATTGTGGATTGGCGTGTGCATAACGCGCTCGAGGTCGGTGCTGACGTAAACTACGCCGTCGTGACCAGGGAAACAATGGAGGCCCGCTTCCCGAAATCAAAACGCTCGTACGTACAATTGCGCGATATGAGCGTCTGTGGAGGCGATTTAAACGTGCTGCGTGCGTCGTTGGCCGGTGAGGACCAACTCTGGGAGCGCATCATCGAAGCGCGCAAGAGTGCCTGGCGCCAGGTTTCGCTTCTGGGTTATGATTTGCTCCTGCAGTATCTGCTCAGACGGGTGTCATTGGAGTCCGCCGGCGATAAAGTTAGCGAAAGGCTCGGTATTCACGGCGTTGGAACCGTGTCGCCCTATGCCGAATTAGCGATGGATATTGATAAGCCCGCCCATCTAGAGGTGGTCGAACGTGATATGCAATCAGAGAATGATTAAGCGATGAACAGTCAGTTCTGGGCGGATTTTGATCAAACCTGGCACCAACGACTGTCGATAGACGAAAATGCCAGGATCAAGCGGCTTGCAGCGATCATCCTGGCACACTCCGGTGATTCGTGGTTCTGGCTGTTCGGCCTGGCAGTGCTCTGGTTCACCGGTGACGCGTTCTGGCAGACCTGGGCACTGCGGGTGGGTGCGACAGTCATCGTGTTGGCGGCAACCGTGCTCGTGCTCAAATTCAGATTCAGACGGGCGAGACCCGAGGGGACCTGGGGGAATGTCTACCGCAAGTCTGACCCGCACTCGTTCCCCTCCGGTCATGCTGCCCGTTCCGTTCTTCTCGCCGTCCTGGCAGCCGGTCTGGGCCCGACATGGTTGGCCGTGATCCTGATCCCGTGGGCGCCGCTGGTAGCGATAGCACGTGTAGCCATGGGATTGCACTACCCGACCGATGTGCTCGCCGGCGGCGCGCTTGGACTCGTTGTCGGGCTTGTTGCGTTACTCATTTTCTAGGATCAGAATTTCTCACATCTGTTCGAAGCTCTGGACGTTCATCACTTTGTGAGGGTTCGGACGTTCACGACTTCGTAGGGGCCGGGCTACCCGGCCTCTACATGGCTGCAGGTATATTGCCGGCACACCATTTTCTGGCCCGGAGGTGGGGATTGGGTGCGCCCTCACTACGGATTATGCATTAACCAATTACGCCACCCTCCCGGGTGGCGTTTATTTCCAGCAGGCATTCAGTTTTATTCCTGCGCAGCCGCCAGCTTGGATACCAACTCGACCCAGTCGTAACCGATGACCAGCGCCAGGTCGATTTCATTGTCCGGCAAAGTCTGGAAGAGGATCTGGCTCTGGGTGAGATCCATCAGATCGACCAGGTATTGGGTCGTGTAAGGATTGCCAGTGTAATCGATGATACGCGTCGTGGGGTAATCCATGCGATCCGCGTTGGCGATCTCCGTGACGTTGAAGCCGAGCGCGGTCAGTTCATCCGCAAATCGACCGGCAAGTCCTTCCTCACCTGCACCGTTAAGCACGGCAATTTTAGCGCTCTCCAGGTCAGCTGCCTCGGCCGGAGTGGAGACTTCCACCGCCGGTCCGATTCCGCTCTCCGCGGCGAAGATGCGGTCACGCAGCTCACGGATCTTATCCGGGACCGGCTTGAGCACATCGGCGTCCTCGCCACCATAGACGACACGTTCAAACGTAACCATCTCGGGCGGCGCGATTACGCCCCGGGCGATGTCGTCCGGATCAATCTGCATGGCGAGCACGCCCAACGAAATCATCTGCTCCAGGCTTAGATTGGTGTTTATGCCTTCGGCGAGTTCGTTGTATAACGCGGGTGCTTTAGCGATCAGCGTCGGGACCATGTTTACCCGCAGGATCTTGTTCCGGATAGCGAGCGCTACTTGCTGCTGACGGTCAGCGCGATCGAAATCAGCGCCCTCAGTCTTGCGCGCACGCGCGTATGCAAGCGTCAATTCGCCGTTTAGTTGGTTGGGGCCGGGCTCCAAAATGATGGAGTTTTTGCCGTCAATCAGTGCGATCGGGTCGACCCGGATCTCTTCCGGCACATCGACCTCGATCCCGCCGATGTGATCGATCATCTTAATAAAAGCATAAAAATCGATCTGGACGTAGTACTGGATTGGAACACCGAGGAACTGCTCCACGGTCTTAACCGCTAATTCAGGACCACCACCAGGCAGCCGATCCTGCTCACCCAGGAAGTAGGCCGTATTAATGCGGCCATGACTATACCCGGGAATCTCGACCCAGAGATCGCGCGGTATCGACATCATACCCGCTGTCTCAGAAATAGGATCGATAGTCATCAGCATCATCGAGTCCGTGCGTGGAGGCCCTTCGCCGGCGCGCCAGTCATGATAATCCAGGCCCATCAACAGAATGGTGACACGCTCGTTCCCACTCCAGGGATCAGGCAGCTCTTCGAGCACCTCAGCCGGCAACCCCTCGCCTGAATCTAAGGTCGCGGAACTATCGGATTGTGAGATATTGAAAGATGGCAATCCCGTCTCGGACCACGAGGCCGAGAGATCCCGTACAAGTGTGTAAACCAGGTAGATCGAAAGCACCGCGGCGATGATAAAACCGCCGGCTAGCACCTTAATCAGCCAACCCGGTATTGGGCTGTTGTCCCTGGACCGCCTATTTCTATCTCGCATAATATTCTTTAAACCCGCTACAATTTTGCCTAGAGGCGCGGATTATATCACGTCGACGAGAGCTCACGCTCGGCACGCTCCCACAGTGCCAGAGCCTCATCCAGAGCCTGTTCGACTTTCGCATAACGCTCGCCCAGTGCGATGACCTTCTCCACGTCGCCTTTGAAAAGGTCCATTTCAACCGTAATGCTTCCGAGTTCTGTCTCGAGTGTTTCGATGCGCGTTTCAAGCTTCTGCATATCGACTTTCGAAAATTTGCGCGCATTTCGCCCGGATTGTCGGCGCGGCTCGGGATCCTTGCGGCGCTCCGCTGCCCTTTGCGATTGTCGGTGCTCGACGTACGCTGAATAGCCTCCCGAGGTAACTTGAAGTGATTTCTCATCCGGAGAGATAACCCAGACTTGCTCAGCGAGTGCTTCAATCAAATAGCGGTCGTGTGAAACCAGCATAACCGTACCCGGGAAAACGTCAAGCGCTTGCTGCAGCGCTTCCTGAGAGGGGATATCGAGATGGTTTGTGGGCTCATCCAGGAGCAGCAAATTAGCACCCTCAAGGATCAAGCGCGCAAGCGCTAGCTTGGCGCGTTCCCCACCAGATAGGACCTCGATATGCTTGAACACATCGTCTCCAGTGAAAAGAAACTGCGCCAGGTAGGATCGAGCCTCGCCATCTTTCAAATAGGGGGCAACTTCAACGATCGAGTCGAACACCCTCTGTTCAGTAACCAGGCCGGCGTGCGCTTGTTCAAAGTAGCCCACTTGCAGACTGGCACCCAGATCTACCTCGCCGGATTTCGGGGGGATCTCACCAAGCAGCGTCCTCAAGAACGTGGTTTTACCGGCACCGTTCGGTCCAATCAATGCCACCCGCTCTCCCCGGTGCAGTATGAGATCGGGCACGGCGAACAGCGCCTCGTCGGCGTCAGCATGACCGATCTCCAGATCATAAGTGCGCAGGACAATATCGCCTGAACGCTCAGGCGCCGAGAATTCAATGCGCGCAGTTCGCTGTTCGGGCGATAAGCTCAACGCCTCTTCGTCCAAGAATCTTTCGAGGAGTTTCCTGCGGCCCTGTGCCTGGCGGGTCTTCTGTCCGGCGATGTTCCGTTGGATGAAATCTTTTTC
The DNA here is from genome assembly GCA_965603565.1 of uncultured Anaerolineales bacterium. Taxonomy (GTDB): domain Bacteria; phylum Chloroflexota; class Anaerolineae; order Anaerolineales; family E44-bin32; genus E44-bin32. The sequence continues at coordinate 10,658 of CBFDDM010000081.1, forward strand.
CTTTTCGATATGCTGCTTCTGTGCTTTATAACGCTTTTCAAGCAGAGCCAGGCGTTCGGAACGCTGATGTGCATACGCGCTGTAATTACCAGAATAAGCCTCGAGCCCTCGCGCCTGAAGATCCCAGACGGTTTCAACGACACGGTCGAGGAAGTAGCGATCGTGAGATACGATCAGCACTGCGCCCGCCCAGTCACGCAGCCAGCCTTCCAGCCACTCAACCGCTTCAATATCAAGATGATTGGTCGGCTCGTCAAGGATCAACAAATCTGGATCGAGCAGCAGCAGATGGGCGAGTTGAGCGCGCGTCAGTTCGCCCCCGGAGAGCAGGCTGAGCGGATGGTTGAATTCATCGGCAGTGAATCCCAGGCCATGAAGAACCTGCTGGATACGCGCCTGGTATGTGTAGCCGCCTTCACGCTCGAAGCGTTCTTGCAGCGGCCCATACTGGCGCATGGCCTCCTCCACCGCTTGAGGATCCGACATGGCCTGCTCGAGTTCATTCAGTCTGGTTTGCTGTTGGATCAAATCCGCAAAGGCGACTTCGCAGTAATCCCAGACACTTACAGAGGTATCGATATTCTCCGAGAAGATCGCTTCCTGTGGCAGGTAGCCAATCTGGATATTGCGCGCCCGGTTGATCTCACCGCTGTCAGGTGTCTCCAACCCAGCCAACAACCGCAGTAATGTGCTCTTGCCGATGCCGTTGGGACCCACCATTGCGATACGCGCCTGACGGGGGATCACCAGCGTGACACCTTGAAGCACATCCTGAATTCCGTAGGATTTAGAGAGGTCTCTAGCTTGAATAAGTGACATGGGATCTTGAGGGGCATTATACCCTAGCGTCTCCCAGCTATCAGCAGGAGCGGTTTTCCAGGTCCACTGGCGCTGGGCTATAATTCCAACCAGATCTATGAAAGTGCTTGCAAATGTTTGATCAGCCATCTTCTACCTATCGATACCTGCTTTATGCTGCCGCCATCATGGCCATCGCCGGCTGGCTTGGTCTGTTGCTGCTGCTGAACACGACGCTCCCCACCGTGGGGCCGCGCTGGCTGTTTTTCTTCCTACTGGCGCTGGCCTCGACCGGCACTGCACTACCATTTATCTGGCTGCTGCACCGCCGGTTCGCACCGGACACAAAAGCCCCTTCCAGCACCCTCTTACGCCAGGCGCTCCTGCTCACGCTCTTCATCGAACTCTGCACCTGGTTGCAGATCAATCGAAGCCTGTCGCTGCCGCTTGCCATCCTGCTCGCGCTGGGAATGATCGTGCTGGGCTTAGTGCTGCGCATCTTCGACCGCAGTACGTGGAGAATCCGCCGATGAAGCGGCGCGATCTGCCCTCCGTCGATCGCTTGCTCGGGGAAGCCCAACAGGCCAAACTTGTCGAGCGCTTCGGTCGGGAGCTCGTGACCCAGGCGATACGCGCCGAGTTGGAGGAACTGCGTCGACGCCTTCAGCAGGGACAGGAAATCTCCGAGCCCACACCTATCCTCAGCAACGTCGCGGCCCGCCTTGAAGAGTGGCTCGCGCCAAGCCTGCGCCCGGTGATCAATGCGACTGGCGTGATCATCCACACCAACCTGGGCCGCGCCCCGCTCAGCGACGCGTCGGTCCAGGCGATGAACGCTGTCGCAGCGGGTTACAGCACGCTCGAATATGATCTGTACAGCGGTCAACGCGGTAAACGTGATCAACATGCTGAAACGCTGCTCACCAGGCTGACCGGCGCAGAAGCGGCGTTAGTTGTCAACAACAACGCCGCAGCTGTCCTGCTGGCACTCACTGCTCTGGCATTCGATAGAGAAGTCATCATCTCCCGTTCACAAATGATCGAGATCGGCGGCGGCTTTCGTGTCCCGGATGTCATGAAACAATCCGGTGCTCAACTTGTCGAAGTAGGCACGACCAACCGCACGCACCTCAGGGACTTCGAAGCAGCCATTAACGATCGCACCGCGCTGATCCTGCGCGCCCATCACTCCAACTTCCGCATCGTCGGTTTTGCCACCGAACCCACGCTCAAGGAACTGGTCGATCTCGGTGAAAAGCACAATCTACCCGTGCTCAATGATCTCGGCTCGGGCGCGCTCTACGACACGGCACAATTCGGGCTCGGTCATGAACCTACCGTGCAAGAATCACTCCAGAGTGGGGCTGCTGTAGTAGCCTTTTCGGGTGATAAACTGCTCGGCGGACCCCAGGCCGGCATCCTGCTCGGCGCAGAGATGGTCATCAACCATCTGCGCCAATACCCATTGGCGAGGGCCGTGCGGCCCGATAAACTCTGCCTCGCTGCGCTGACGACCACACTCCATCACTACTTGCGAGGCGAGGCGCTCACCGAGATCCCGGTATGGCGGATGATTTCTGCCGATTCCGAAGCGATTAGAAAGCGCGCCCGGACCTGGAGGGATCAGCTTGGAGCCGGCGAGGTCGTTGAGAGCCGCTCAACCGTTGGTGGCGGTAGCCTGCCCGAGGAGACGCTGCCGACCTGGGTGCTCAGTTTGACCGTCGCCAAACCATCTGGATTCGCCGCTCGTTTGCGAGCGCTCAACCCTCCGATCATCGCCAGGGTTCAGGACGAAAAGGTCCTGCTCGATCCACGCACCGTGATCGATCGCCACGAGGAAGCCCTTCTTGATGGCGTTCAGAAACTACTGGAAGCGTAATTCTCTGCAATTAACGGTCTGCCGTAGCGGAAGTCCTCCCAGCCAGGAGAAGATGAATGAAAGACGAACTTGATCGATTGATGAAGGATGCCAACCTTGATGCGCTTCTCGTGCGAGGGTCAGCCCAGCATAACGCTCCCATGACCTATTTCACGGGCCTGCGGCATATTTCCCGTGCCTATCTGGTCAAGAAGATCGGTCAGGAACCGATCCTCTACTGCCAGAATATGGAGCGCGACGAAGCCGCCGCCACAGGCCTTAAAACCTATTCAACCAGCGATTACAACTACTCTGAATTGATGAAAGAGGCGCAAGGGGACGATAACCGGGCGACCGCCCTGATGCTGGCACGCATTTTCGAGAAACACGATATCAGCGGCCGTATGGGTGTGTACGGGAAACTGGCCAGCGAGGTCATCTGGGGATCGTACAAGGCGCTTGAAGAGATCTATCCACGGGTTGAAGTCGTGACCGAACGCCCGCTCACCAGCGTGCTCTCTGAAGCGCGCAAGACCAAGGATGAAGACGAAATCGATCGCATCCGAACGATGGGCATGATCACCGCCGCTGTTGTTGCCGATGTGGCTGGATTCCTGACATCTCACGCTGCCCGCGATGGGGTTCTTGTCGACCGTGAGGGACAGCCGGTTACGATCGGAGCGTTGAAGAAGAAAATCGATCTCTGGCTGGCGATGCGCGGCGCGGAGAACCCCAAGGGCGTCATCTTCGCCTCCGGCCGCGATGCCGGAATTCCGCACAGCGCCGGCCAGGACGATCAGCCGATCCCTATCGGTCAACCGATCGTCTTCGATATCTTCCCCTGTGAAGCAGGCGGTGGTTATTTCTACGACTTCACCCGCACCTGGTGCCTGGGCTATGCGCCTGAAGAAGTCCAGGAACTCTACGATGACGTCCTGGATGTATACAACAAGGTATACGCCAAACTTAAGCCGGACACTCCCTGCCGTGATTATCAGATTGAGACATGCGAGCTCTTCGAAGCCAAAGGTCATCCCACCGTGCTCTCAGACGAGAGCATCACGGAGGGGTACGTCCACAGCCTGGCCCACGGTCTCGGACTCGACGTGCACGAAGCACCCTGGTTCCATCAAAACGAGACCAACCAATCCATGCTGCGAGCCGGTTCAGTGATCACGGTTGAGCCCGGTCTCTACTATCCAGAAAAGAATATGGGTGTGCGCATCGAAGACACGGTTTGGATGAGGCCTGACGGGACCCCTGAGACGCTGGTTGAGTTTCCAAAAGATCTGGTCTTAAAGGTGCCCGGGGTGTAAAGTATCCTGATCACATCGATTA